>JBBROU010000073.1:0-26732 GCA_038229055.1 Bryobacterales bacterium
CCGGCATGCATTGGACCCTCAAAGGCGCAAACGCCATCATCGCGCTCCGTTGCTGCCAACTCAGTGGAAGATTTCAGGATTTCTGGGAGCGAAGAAATGATTCTCTCGCCGCTTGACCATCACTTTCCAGCCGTACACCCATACGCCCCGCGGCGGAAGGCAAATTACCGGAAGAGACGAGCGATGGCAAACGCGGCGGCGGCAGCCATTCCGCCGATCAGGGCAGTCTGGATCGAGCCCTTGATTGGATTGAGGCCGGTGACGCGGCCCTTGATGTACCCGAACACGAATAGCGCGGCAAGCGTCACGGCGACTGAAGACCAGAGCGCTTCGGAGACGTTGTGCAGCAGTATGTAGGGCGAGAGCGGAATTAGCCCGCCGGCGATGTAGGAGCCCGCGATGGTAAGGGCGCTACGGAGTGCGCGGCGGGGATCGGGTGCTTCGAGCCCGAGCTCGAAGCGCATCATGAAATCGACCCAGCGGGTTTCATCGGAGCTGATGGTCTCGATGATGGGCTGGATCTGCTGATCGGTGAGGCCCCAGCCCTGGAAAATGCGTGCGACTTCGGCGGCCTCCTCATCGGGGATACGGCGCGTTTCATCGATTTCGCGCTGGCGTTCGGCGCGGTAATGTTCGGCATCGGTGCGGGCTGCCAGGTAGCCGCCCAGTCCCATGGCGATGGATCCGGCGGCGATTTCGGCGGCGCCGGCCAGAACCACGATACTCGCCGACGAGAGCACGCCCGAAAGTCCGGCCGCGAGCGCGAACGGCACGGTGAGGCCGTCCGCCATGCCGATAACGATGTCGCGCACCATCTCGGTGGAGGTGAAATGTGTCTCCGCGTGAGGAATGGCGGCCATCGCGTTAGAGTTTAACGGTAACACGCGAAAAAGTGAACGCCGCGCGGTGGCGGGTGATCCCAAGTGCTAGGCGATATTAACCAGCCCGTTGCGCTCGACCAGTGACAATAACTTGAGCGAAGCACCCGAGGGGCGCTTTTCGATGCATCTTCGTCATTTGCTTTCACCTTCACGAAGTCGCCTCGCTTTAACAGCTCCTCGATTTGTCTGTCGTTTGATGACGTCGCCCCCGAGATCAGCGTCAATGTGGCCCTGATCGGCGCGTTCCACGGTTTCACAAGACGCCGAATCCGAAATACCTTCCTTCCTCGCGAACACGCGAAAAAGTGAACCAGTTGCAGCGTTTTGGAGGTATATTTATCTACCTATGCTGAAAACAAAACTTGCGTTTCTCATTGGCATGCTTACTCTGGCGGCTGCTCTCGCGCCTGCCGCTCACGCTCAAGACTGGGTCTATTTGGGTTCTGCCCACGTCGACGGCGCTCAGGACCACGACAATATCGCGGTCGGAAAACATAGGGGCACTTTCCGCGCCATAAGACTTCGGATTACCGACAATCCGATTCACTTCGAGCGCGTAATTGTTCATTACGGCAATGGCGAGGCGGAACCTATCGATATTCGGTCCGACATTCCGCGCGGCGGCGAGACGCGAGTAATCGACCTTCCTGGCAATCGACGATATATCGAACGTGTGGAGCTGTACTACGCGCGCGATAATTTCCGCGGACGGCGTCCCGAAGTGAAGCTCTGGGGGCTGCGGTAACAGCCTCGATGACCAATAAAGAAATGGTGGTCCGTTGGTTCGAGGAAGTCTGGAACAAGGGCAACCGGGAGGCGATCGATGAAATGCTGCCCGCCGGAGCCGTGATTCACGATGGCCCGGTGTCAATCGTGGGGCCGGAGGAGTTCAAATCGTACTTCGAACGCTTTCAGGGCGCATTTTCCGAAATCCACGTAACCGTTGAGGAGCTAGTCGGCGAGGGCGATCTGGTGTGCTACAGATTCTCGGTAACCATGCGGCACACCGGCGATTCGCTGGGGATGCCGGCCACCGGCAAGCAACTGAATACGACGGGGATGGCGATGATCCGGTTCGATGGCGGGCAATTCGCCGAGTGCTGGCAGAATTGGGATATGCTCGGGCTGCTCGAGCAGATTCGCGAGGGCGAGCGATCCAAAACATATATGGCATCTGCTTAACTGAAGGAGTATGCAGGCAGAGCGTCGTTCCGGAATCCCGTACCGCATTTTAGGCCGCACGGGCGAGCAGGTTTCGTGCATTGGTCTCGGCGGCTGGCACCTTGCGCTGAAGCACGTAGACGCGCAACTCGCTTTCCGCATTGTTCGCGCTGCGATCGACGGCGGCATCAACTTCATGGACAACTGCTGGGACTACAACAAGGGTGCCAGCGAGCGGCGCATGGGCAAAGCCTTGCGCGACGGCTACCGCCAGAAGGTGTTCCTGATGTCTAAGATCGACGGCCGTTCGAAGAAGGAAGCGGCGCGGCAGCTTGACGAGTGTCTGCGGCGGCTGCGGACCGACTGCATCGATCTTGTACAGCATCACGAGATTCTCCGGTTCGAAGATCCGCATCGCATCTTCGACCGGGAAGGCGCGCAGGCGGCTTTGCTCGAAGGGCAGAAGGCGGGCAAGCTTCGTTATATCGGATTCACGGGCCACAAAGATCCGCGCGTTCACCTGCATATGCTGGAAGTGGCGGGTGAGAACGGGTTTCAATTCGATGCCGTGCAGATGCCACTGAACCTGATGGACACGCATTACCGCAGCTTTGAAAAGCTGGTCGTGCCCGAACTGGTGAAGCAGAACACCGGCGTCCTGGCAATGAAGACCATGGCCAACGGGCACATTCTGAAATCGAATACGGTGACCGCGCGGGAATGCCTGCACTTCGCGCTGAACCTGCCGGCTTCGGTGGTGATCACGGGGATCGATTCCATGCAGATTCTGGAGCAGGCGCTTGAGGCGGCACGAAGTTTTCAGCCGATGAGCGATGCTGACGTGGAAACGCTTCGCTCCAAGACAGCAGCGGTCGCGGTCACTGGAGAGTTCGAACTGTTCAAAACGTCGTCGGTCTATGACGGCACCGCGCAGAATCCC
Source organism: Bryobacterales bacterium (assembly GCA_038229055.1). Classification (GTDB taxonomy): domain Bacteria; phylum Acidobacteriota; class Terriglobia; order Bryobacterales; family Bryobacteraceae; genus JANYJA01. Next base: position 2,983 of record JBBROU010000073.1, read on the forward strand.
GGCTGGCTGGGCGACGAGCCGAAACGTGTGCGGCAAGTGATGCCCGCATAGCGCTAGTACAATTCAATTGGTTCCGTGCTATGGTTATAGAGAGCTTCCATCCTTGCAAGTCGCTTGAATCAGTTTGAATGTACCAAGACCTCAGTCCGTCATTCCCGCTGTACCAATCCTCAAACGATACGTTAGGAGTCGCTAGTTTAGAGGAGAAAGAATTATGAAAGAAACAGGTACGGTGAAGTGGTTTAATGCGGGTAAAGGTTTCGGATTTATCCAACGCGAGAATGGAGAAGATGTTTTCGTCCATTTTTCCGCGATTGAGGCGAGCGGTTATCGTTCGCTGGATGAAGGCGCCCGCGTTTCGTTCGTGGTGAAAAAGGGTCCCAAGGGCCTGCAGGCTGAAGACGTAAGCCTGGCATAGATCGCGACTCAGTCTTTTTTCTGCCGGGGCGCGCGGATGATCGCCGCCCTGGCGAATTCCCTCCTCAATTTACCCCCTTCCTTCGAAATCCCAATCACCTCAAACCCAGTTTTATTTGTGCTTTTGTTTTCAGCGCGCTATCTACAGTGAAAAGCAGATTGACGCAACGGCGGCATCACAATGAGCTTGGGATAACTTTCCAAAGGAGATGCCCCATGTTCCAACCTACCTGCCTGCGCAGTTTCGAAAAAATTTCTCGCATCCGCTCGGCCAAACGCGAATGCGACCTCGTAATGAGAATTCAATATTCGGTAGAGGACCAGAACGGGTGCATGGTCTACTATATCGGCCATGTGGAAGCACTGACCGATTAGCACCGTACCGTTACCGGCACACGGTGTGATCGGTACTTCCCGCATTGAATGCCCCAGCCTCGTTGACTTAAGGTGAAAGAACTCACTATGGAGCAACGACGCAAGACGCGCTTCCCCCTGAACCTCAAACTCGAGATGATTGAGCCGAGGGCCCCGGCGTCAGGTTACACGACAGTGGACATCAGTTCGAGTGGTGTACGCTTTCAATCGGCCGAAGAGCTTCCCGTCGGGCACCGTATTGTTTACCGGGTGATTCTGCTCGACCGTGAGCCACGTGTCAGCATTCGGTGCCACGGCAGTGTGGTGCGGATCCGGGGGACCAAAGCGCATTTCGAAATCGCGGCGACGGTGGAGCGGCATGAGGCGGAGCGCGAATTTATCGCTGCCAGACAATGACGCCCGCGACAATGCTTGCCGCGGGGCCGCCGCGGAATTGGTGGCCGTTGAAAGGTGAATTGCGGCTCTTCGATTCGGATCGCGCGACCTCGTAAACCCATTCAGTTTCGGTATCGAACACAGTGACGTCTCCGGGGACGCCCGCCCCCAGGGTGCCGCGTTCCATGTGCAGCACGCCTGCCGGACCGGTTGTGAAGAGCTCGACCATGCGGCTAATCGATATGTGGCCGGGATGCACCAGTTTCTGGAGCGCCAAGCCGACCGCAGTTTCAAGGCCTGTAATTCCGAACGGGCACTTCTCGAACTCCTGCATTTTTTCGCTTCCTGGATGCGGCGCATGATCGGTGGCGATGACGTCGATCGCTCCCGAAACAATGCCTTCGATCACCGCCTCCACGTCGCCGGGGGAGCGCAGCGGCGGCTTCATCTTATAGTTGCTGTCATAGGTCAGCAACTCTGCGTCGGTGATGGCGAAATGATGCGGCGTGGTTTCGCAGGTCACGCTCAGGCCGCGCGATTTCGCGAACGCGACCATAGCGACGGAATGTTTGGCCGAAATATGCGCGACATGGAAGCGCGCCCCGGTTAGCTCGGCCAGCAGAATATCACGGGCGACCATCACATCTTCCGAGCTGGAGGGAATGCCGCGCAGCCCGAGGCGCGTCGAGTTCACGCCTTCATGCATGTCACCGCCGGCGCTCAGATTCAGATCTTCGCAGTGATCGATGACGGGCAGATCGAAAGAGCGCGCGAACTCCATGGCGCGCCGCATCACGCGCGCGTTCATCACGGGGCGGCCGTCGTCGGAGATCGCGACAATTCCGGCGTCTTTCATCAAGCCGATCGCGGCAAGTTCTTCGCCGTTACTGCCTTTGGTGATGGCGCCGATGGGGAAGACATTGGTCACGGCCAGCTTGCGCGCTCGTTCGACGATGTAGCTGGTGACCGTGGCGTTGTCGTTCACCGGCACGGTATTCGGCATGCAGCAGATGGTGGTGAACCCGCCCGCCGCCGCCGCTTTCGAGCCCGTCTCGATGGTCTCGGCGTGCTCGATCCCAGGCTCGCGCAAGTGCACGTGCATGTCGATAAACCCAGGTGCGACGATCTTGCCTTGCGCTTCGAATACGGCGCAACCCGCGGGCGGCGTTCCGGGTGAAATCCGGCCATCCTGAATGAAAAGGTCGCCCACTTCATCGCGGCCCGAAGCCGGATCGATAATGCGACCGCCGCGGATCAGCAGAGTGTTCGCACTCATCCCATCACTCTTTCCAGCACGGCCATGCGCACGGCGATTCCGTTCTCCACTTGATTTAAGATGACCGAGCGCTGGCTGTCGGCGACCTCGCTCGAGAGTTCGCGACCGCGATTGATGGGGCCCGGATGCATGACGATGGCGTCGGCCTTGGCGAGCGCGAGATGCTCCAGGCGCAGCCCGTAAAACTGAAAATATTCGCCCGCCGACATGGCGACTTCATGCTGCCTTTCAAGCTGGACGCGGAGCATCATCACGACATCGGCCCCGGCGAGAGCCTCGCGCATGTCATACGTGAGCCGGAGCCCGGGAGCGAGGGCCAGCAATTCTATCGGGAGCAGCGATGCGGGGCCGCAAAGCACAACATCAGCGCCGAACCGAGAAAGAAGATGCACGTTGGAACGGGCGACGCGGCTGTGAGCAATGTCGCCGATAATGGCGACGCGCAGGCCTTCCAGGCTGGGCCGCCGCCCGAGTATAGTGAGCGCGTCGAGGAGCGCCTGCGTGGGGTGTTCGTGCGTGCCATCGCCGGCGTTAATGATCGGAATGGGCAGATGCCGCGCGAGGAAATGCGGGGCGCCGGAAGCGGCATGGCGCATCACGATGGCTTGCGGCTTCATGGCGGCGAGCGTATTCAAAGTATCGACCAGCGATTCACCTTTCGACACACTGGAGCCCGCGGCCGTAATGGAAACCGAATCGGCGCCCAGGCGTTTGGCGGCGATTTCGAAACTGGTGCGGGTGCGGGTGGAAGCTTCGAAGAAGAGGTTCACCACCATCTTGCCGCGCAGCGTGTCATAGCGTCCGGGAGCCTGGAAATAGCGTGCGCGCTCGAGAATCGCCTCGATTTCGGACCGTTCCAGCGCCTCGATCCCGAGCAGACCTTTCATCGATTAAGCCTCGTGGTCCGGCACCCTTTCGACCATTAATACTTTCTCCATCTGGTCGATTTCCTGGAATTTTACTTCGATAATTTCAGCGTCGGTAGTCTGCACGGTGCGCCCGATAAAGCGGGCTTCGATAGGCAGCTCGCGATGGCCGCGGTCGATCAAGACGAGCAACTGCACGCGCGCCGGACGCCCGTGATCGAAAAGAGCGTCCAGCGCGCCGCGAATGGTGCGGCCCGTGTAGAGCACATCGTCCATCAGAATGATGTCCTTGCCCTGAACGGAAAACGGAATCTCGGTTGGGCTCACGACGGGCTTGACGCCGACGGTGCTGAGGTCATCGCGATAAAGATTGATGTCGAGGATGCCGACGGGGATCACGCGATTCTCGAGCGATTCGATTTTGCGCGCCAGACGCTGCGCCAGCGGCACACCGCGGCGGCGAATTCCGATGAACGCCAGTTGATCCAGATCGCGGCTGCGCTCCAGAATTTCATGCGCCAGCCGCACCAGCGTCCGGTCGATTTCCGATGCGCTCATCAACTGAGATTTTTCGCGAGTCGCGGCCATAGAACACTAAACGTTTCAGCGTATCACGCGGTCCGGCTAGAAACGGCGCATGCGGTCGCGCATTCGATGAGCGAGGTGCTCGATCTCTTCGATCTTGCGCAAGGTCGCGAGCGAAAGAACGTGGCGGTTCTCTTTTTCGATATCGGCCTTGAGCTCTTCGGCGAGTTCGGCAAGCTGGGCGGAATCTTTCACGGTCTTGGCGTACTCGACCTTCAGAATCTCTTCACGTTGCGACCGGCCGTCGGGCAGCTTGCGATCGCGATCGGCGTCCATCGGCCCGGTGTGGGGCGCACTGCCGGGAACCGTGGTGTCCTGCGCACGCGCGATGAATGACAGGAAGGGCAGGTAACAGAACAGGCGGCGCGGCATAGCGACATCGTTATCATGCCACGGGAACAAACGCACGCGGATGCAATAATGATGGTTCTCTATGCTTCCCGACGTGAACGTCGCGCTGATCGGCCTCGGCAACGTGGGCTCCGGCGCGCTCGAAATACTGACCGAAAATGCCGATCAGATCGCCTTGAAACTGGGATTCGGACTCAAGGTCAAAACCATCTGCAGCCGTTCGGTGATGTCCGGCAGCTTTCCGAGTGGAATCGCGAAGACGGCGGATTGGCGCGAAGCGGTTGCGCATCCGGACGTTCACATCGTGGCCGAACTGGTGGGCGGCACGGAAGTGGCGAGCGAGATCATCGAGGCGGCGATCCGGAACGGCAAATCCGTGGTAACGGCGAATAAGGAGCTGATGGCGCTGTGCGGTTCCGAGATTTGGGACCGCGCCATCGCGGCGGGCATCAACCTGGCGATGGAGGCTAGCGTGGCCGGGGGAATTCCCATCCACGCCGTTTTGCGCGAAGGCATCTCGGGCGATCGCATTACAGCGCTGTACGGGATTCTGAACGGGACCAGCAACTACATTTTGACCGAGATGGAGCGGCGCGGCGATTCGCTCGAAGTGGTGTTGGCCGAAGCGCAGCAGCTTGGTTATGCCGAAGCCGACCCGAGTGCCGATATCGATGGCTTCGACGCGCGATCGAAGCTGGCGATCCTTTCGGCGCTGGCTTTCGGCGAGCGCATCACCCCCGCCGATATTTATTTGGAAGGCATCCGGCGCGTGTCGGCCATCGATTTTAAGTACGCTTCGCAACTGGATCACACCATCCGGCTGATTGGCGCGGCCCGGCAGACCCCGGACGGCCTGATTCTTTCGGTCAGGCCCGCGCTCATCCGAAAGAGCACGATTTTAGCCGGCGTTCACGGGGCGTACAACGCGGTGTGGGTCAAAGGCCAGTATGGAAGCGATACGTTCTATTACGGGCGCGGCGCCGGGTCGAAGCCCACCGGTGTCGCGGTGGTGAGCGATCTGATGCGGGTGGCGCGCGAAATCCGGTCGGGCAGTCCAGAGCGCGTATCGCCGTTTGCGCATCCGCGGCTCGGCGAATATAAGCCGGTGTCGGTGACGCTGCAGAAGCGTCCTTACTACCTGCGATTTCGCGTGGACGACCAGCCCGGAATTCTGGCGACGCTGGCGGGGATCCTCGCCGCGAAGAACATCAGCCTCGATGCCGTGCTGCAGGAGCCTTCCGAGACCAAGCACGATCTGCCGTTCGTGATCACGCTGGAACCGACCACGGAGCAGGCGGTCCGCGAGGCGGTCCACGAGATGTCGGCACTTGAATATTTGCGCGAGCCGCCGCTGGCGATGCCGATGGAGCCGCCGCTCTAAACGCGCACTATACTTCTTGGTATGCCCGCGACTCTGTTCGTGGTTGCCACTCCAATTGGCAATCTGGAGGACATGACCTACCGCGCCGTGCGGATTTTGGGGGAAGTGGATTGGATCGCCTGTGAGGACACGCGGCAGACTTCAAAGCTGCTGCAGCACTACGGAATCGACAAGCCGACGGTCAGCTACCACGAGCACAATGAGCTCGAACGCGCCAAGGAGCTGGTGGAGCGTCTGCAACAGGGATCTTCCGGAGCGCTGGTTTCAGACGCCGGCATGCCGCTGGTTTCGGACCCCGGCTATCGACTGGTGCGGGCGGCGGTGGAAGCGGGGGTTCCGGTGCAGGCACTGCCGGGAGCATCGGCATCGCTGACGGCGTTGGCGGCATCGGGGCTGCCGACCGATGAATTTCACTTCTGCGGATTTCTTCCGGTGAAGCCGCGCCAGCGCGTGCAGTTGCTGGAAGAGTTGAAACACGAACGCTCCACCCTGATTTTTTTCGAAGCGCCGCATCGCGTCTTGGAATCCCTCTCCGAAATCCAGACGGTGATGGGGCCGAGGCAGGTGGTGGTGGCGCGGGAGTTGACCAAGGTCTTCGAGGAATACCTGCGCGGCACCGCGGCCGAGATCCGGCTGATTTTAGCGGCGCGCGATTCCATTCGCGGTGAAATCACGATTCTGATCGGCAAGGCTACCAAGCCGATGATCGATAGCACGCCGCTTGATGAAGCGGTCGAATCGTGCATCCGCGCTGGTTTGAGCCGCATGGAAGCCATGAAGGCGGTGGCCCGTCAGCGCGGACTCTCGAAGCGCGATGTTTATAAAGTGGTCGGTTAACGGCGAATCTTTTCCCTGGCGGCGTAATCTTTAACGGCATGGGAACCACTCAAACGAAAGTTGCGCTGATCACCGGCGCCAATAAGGGCCTGGGGCTCGAAACCGCACGCCAGCTTGGAAAGCAAGGTATCACGGTCGTCCTGGCGTCGCGAGATCTCCAAAAGGGCGAAAACGCCGCGGCCGGGCTGCGCACCGAGGGCATTGACGCCCGCGCTCTTAAACTGGATGTGACAAATACGCAGGATTACCCAGGAGCCGTCCAATTCCTGACTGAAAACTTCGGCAAGCTGGATATCTTAGTCAATAATGCGGGAGTGATGATGGGCGAGTTCGGCAAGAACGACACCAGCGCTACCAGTCTCGATACGCTGCGCACCACGTTTGAAACCAACTTTTTCGCGCCGGTCGCGTTGACCCAGGCGCTGTTGCCTCTGTTGAAGAAAAGCCACGCCGGACGAATCGTGAATCTGTCCAGTATCCTTGGGTCACTGACCCTTCACAGCGACCCCTCGTCCCCGATTTATGCGGCTAAGTCACTGGCTTACGATGCTTCCAAAGCCGCGCTGAACATGTTTACGAATCACTTGGCGCATGAGCTTCGCGACACCAATATCAAGGTGAACTCAGCGCATCCCGGCTGGGTGAAGACCGATCTAGGTGGCGATGCGGCGCCGATGAGCGTTGTGGACGGCGCAAAGACCGGCGTTGCTCTGGCTACCCTGCCGGCGGACGGGCCGACGGGCGCTTATATCCACTCAGGCAAAAATCTCCCGTGGTAATCGAAATCTATTACGGATCCCTTTAAAACAATATTACCTACAGATTAATTGTATATCTTGCGTTTTCCTTGTTGGCAATGATACAGTTCACCCAGATCGTTGGTGGTTGTTGATTGCTTAAGGAGCACTCCGTATGTTTTTCGCTCGAGTTATGCGGGCGGGCTTAGGCTCGGTTTGCGCCCTGCTGTGTTTAAGCGCGTCCCTTTTGGCTCAATCTGAGCGCGGGACCATTTCCGGCGCCGTCCGGGATGCTTCGGGCGCGGTAATCCCGGGAGCGCGCGTTACGGTGACCAACACCGCAACCAATACCTCGACGACAATCGGCAGCAACGAAGCTGGCGAGTTTACGGTGCCCAGCTTGGCGGTCGGGAATTACACCGTCCGTGTGGATAAAGAAGGATTCAAACCCGCGGAGATTACCGGCCTAACGCTGAACGCCGCGTCGAGCGCCCGCGCCGATGTCATCTTGGAAGTCGGAACGGCGCAGCAGGCGATTGAGGTGGCGGCGAACGCGGTCCAGCTCAAGACCGAAGATGCCAAGACCAGCGTAACCATCCAGAACAAGCTCGTTGATGAACTGCCGCTAGTGGTGAGCGGAGCGCTTCGCAGTCCGTTCGACCTCGCTCAGTTGACGCCGGAAGCGAAGAGCTTCGGCGATCAGGGATTTGTGCTGGGCGGCGGTCAGGCATCCAGTTTCGGCAGTTCTTTGGATGGCGTTTCCACCAATACTACGCGTGCGTTGCAGGTGAGCTGGGTCTCATCCAACGCTCCTTCCCTGGAGGCGATCACCGAGTTCACGGTGGACACCAACGGCTTCAAGGCCGAGTACGGACATTCCGGGGGCGGCGTGATGACGTTCTCGTCGAAGTCCGGGACAAACAGCCTGCACGGCTCGGCTTACGAGTTCCTGCGCAACAACGACCTGGATGCCAACCGCTTTTTCAGTAATCGAGCCGGAGTGCCCCGCGCGATCTATAAACAGCACGATTTCGGCGCGAGCGTGGGCGGCCCGGTTTATATACCCAAGCTCTATCACGGAAGGAACAAGACGTTCTTCTTCTTTGCGTATGAAGGTTTCCGCAACCGCGCGGGCGCCACGTCTTATACGACGACTGTGCCTACGGCTGAGATGTACAACGGCGACTTCAGTAACTGGGTAGATAAGAGCGGTAAGCAGATTCAGATCTACGACCCGACCACGCAAACTACGGACGCGAGCGGCACGGTACATCGCAATCCGTTCCCAAACAATCAAATTCCGAAGAGCCTGTTTAGCCCGTTCGCGGTGAAGGCTTTAGGCGTTTTCCAGACCAGCGGGATATTGAAGCCGAACAACAATTCGGCTCCAGGCACGGTAGGGTACATCAACAACAACTACACGGTCAGCAACGGATCGCAGGTGTCGCCGGTGAATAAGTGGAGCGTCAAGGGCGACCACATCTTCTCCGAGAAGAACCGGATTTCGGGTTACTACGGTTATGACCGCGAGTCGCAGATTCCCGGTCCGAGCGGCCCGGCAACTCTTCCCGGCCTATACACCAACTACAATGACGGCATTCAGGCTACCGACGTCGTGCGGTTAAGTTACGACCATACCTTCTCGCCGACCATTTTCAATCACTTCTATTCGGGTGGCAATAACTGGCGCCAGAACCACAATCCACCCCAGGCATACATCGGCAACTGGAAAGACAAGATCTGCCTTCTGAATGCGCCGGATTGCAATCAGAATCTGATCAACCTCGGCTTCACCGGATACGCGGGCTGGGGCGGTCCGGCCAACAACGGCTCGGAAAACACCATCTATTCCTTCAATAACGACACTAACTGGATCAAAGGAAAGCACTCGATTAAGTTCGGCGAGGCTTATCAACTGAGCCATTACAACGGCTTCGGGCGGCAGTGCATTTCCGGCTGCGTTGGGTTCGACACCAAAGAAACCGGCCTGCCCGGCGTGAGCGATTTCACCAAGGGCGGAGGTAACGCCTTCGCGTCCTTCCTTTTGGGCTATGCCGATTCAGGCAGTCTCGACACGGTTCGGTTCATCGGCCAGCAGTGGCCGTACTATGCGGGGTATGTGCAGGACGATTACCGGATCACATCCAAGCTGGTGCTGAATCTAGGTCTGCGGTGGGAGACTACGCTGCCTCCGACCGGGCTCAACAACAAGTGGAGCGATTTTTCGCCGACCACGCCCAATCCCAAGGCGGGCGGCATTCCCGGCGCCCTGATCTATGCCGGCACGGGGCCGGGCCGTCAAGGTTCGCGGACGCTGGCCGATTCGTACTTCAAGGCCTTCGGACCACACGTCGCGTTCGCCTATACGTGGAATGACAAGACCGTGGTTCGCGCTTCCTATGCGCGTTCGTACCAGGCGATCACCACGGTGACCGGGTCCACGCATCAGCGCGGCTTCACGCAGTCGCTCGGGTTCAGCAATGCCAGCCAGGGAATTCAGCCAACGTTCCTTCTGGATCAGGGCTTGCCGGACTGGCCGCGTCCGCCGTTTATCGACCCTTCCTTCGCGAACAAAGACAACATTCCGTGGTGGCAGGGGAAGGAAGCCACCAGCCCGCCGGTGAACGACTCCATGAATTTTTCGATCCAGCGGCAGCTTACATCGAGCCTGGTTCTGGAGACTTCGTATAACGTCCTGCTCGGTTCGCATCTGCAAAGCGGTCTGCTGACCTACGATCAGGTGAATACGAAGTACCTCAACCAATACGGCGCGGCTTTCTTGCGCTTGCCGTTCGATTCCCCGCAGGCGATCGCGGCGGGAATCGTGGCGCCTTATCCGACCTTCAAGAAAGATTGGAAAAGCAACGCAACGGTAGCACGCGCGCTTCGTCCCTTTCCGCAATATAACGGGATCGACACGGCTTCCGGCGGCGGCGACCACAGCGGCCACTCGACGTACCACGCGGCTATCGTCCGCCTCGAAAAGCGGTATAGCAGCGGCCTGACTTTCCAGACTTCCTATGTGTTTTCGAAGCTCCTGACCGACTCCGACAACTACTGGCCCGGCGCGGCGGCGGCCGATTTCTACAACCGCGGGCTGGAGAAATCGATCGGGCAATTCGACATCACGCACAACTTCAAACTGGGCTTGGTTTACGATCTACCGTTCGGCAAAGGCAAGCAATTTCTCTCACACGGATTCGCCGCGGCCATTCTGGGCAACTGGAGGGTGAGCAGCATCAACTACTATTCGAGCGGCGCTCCGGTCGGCATTTACACCACGGTTTCGCAGCCGATCTTCGCCGGACGCAACGTCCCGTACGTCACTTCTTACGACGGATGGCGCGCCTCTTACAGCGGGAAGTTCGACCCGACGGTGGACAACTTCTTCGTGCCTTACGGAACGGGACCGTTCCCCCTGCAGGGCAAGGGGACCGACACGCCGGGACGGAATGGCATCGGCAACGCGACCCGTTACAATCCAAAGGTTCGGTACATGCCGAACTACAACGAAAACTTTTCGATCGCCAAGAGCTTTCCGATTCATGAACAGATCCGGATGGATTTCCGCGCGGAAGCATTCAACGCGTTGAACCGGGTTCGTTTCGGCACCGGATCGCAGACCCTGCAGGACCAGAACTTCGGGCACCTGACGGGGAACGGCGATTTGCTGAACACGCCGCGGCAGTTGCAGTTGGGACTCAAGCTCTACTTCTGATACCGCGTCGCGTGCGCGGCAAGGTTTTCTGGTATTCTAGAGATTCGATCTCTTTGTAAGGACTTAAGTTATCAACAATGGCGAACCATTTTTCCGCCCTCAAGCGAGTAAGACAAGAAAAGCGACGCACGGAAGTGAACCGTCGCAACAAAACACGTCTGCGGCACCAGATCCGCGCGATGCGCCGCGGTTTGGCAGCTAAGGACACTTCCGGGATCGCCGGCGTTCTATCGTCGACGTTTTCGGTCATTGATCGTTCCGCGAAGCTCGGGATCATCAAGAAGAACACGGCTGCGCGCTATAAGAGCAAGCTTCATGGCCGGGTCAAAGCGCTCGAGCCTAAGCCGTCAGCTTAAGAACGAAACTCTCCATCACGATGCGATCGTCGGGCCTTGCGCTGCGCAGGTCCCGATCCGCATGGAAGATTAGCTTCAGTCCGCTTTCGAGCTGCTCCTTCGAGAACTTCGAGATCGACTGATTCACTTGTTCGGCCCGCGCACCCCACATCGGCACGCCTAATTTGGTGAAGTGTCCCTGAATCTGCTGAGCGCTGCGCAGGCCAGCCTCCTTGGCAATCAGTGCGCACCGAAACTGTGTCGACAGGAACGCTAGAGCCAGCGGCAGATATTCCCCTTCGCGGCATAGCGTATCGAGCACCTCCAATGCGCGGCTCCGGTCACGCCTGCCGAGCGCGCCAACCAGCACGAAAATTGTGGTCGAGCGGGCGTCCGGTATCAGGCTGCCGATATCTTCGATGGTGATCGCGCGCCCTCCCGCGCTATAAAGCGCGAGCTTTTCCATCTCCGTCGCGATCCGGTCGACATCGCCGCCGAGCGATTCGAGCAGCATGTCGAGGGCAGCGCGTTCGAGAGTCACCCCGGCCGATCTCGCGATAGCCTGCACTTCGGAACGCGCGTCCTCCATGGAGAAGCGGCGAAGTTCCACCGGGTCGGCAATGGCGGAGTAGAACTTGCGCGCACGCTCGATTTTCTTCTTGTCATCTCCATCGAAATCGAATCGAGTCGCTTCGAACAGCAGGGTCACCCCTGGCGTGGGGTCTTTGAGGTAGTCCGAAAGCGGGTCGCCGGTGCCGCGCGCGGCGGTCGGGGGCTCGTCATCATCGCTCTGGTCGTCCACAGCGCCGCGGGTGCCTCTAGGCAGGGCGCTTTCGGCATTCACAGCGACGATCACGCGCTGGGTGGCGAATAGGGACATCGCGCGCGCATCGTCGATCACGTCAGCGAGGCTGGTTTCATTCAGGTCATGCTGGACTAAGCCGCCGTCCCGCTCCTCCGGTGCCAGCAGCGCAGAAATCAAAGCCTCACGGCAGCGGCGGCGCTGATAGCCTTCCTGACCGAGAAACAGATAAGCCGGTGAGAATTCTTTCCGCTTGAGGCGGATCAGCAACTGAGCGGGGGTCATTAGAAATTCTCGAGAACCGCGCTCACAACCGAGCGCGAGACGTCGCGGCTGAGGCGCTGCATGGCGGCTTCGCTCTCATCGAAATAAGTTTTCGGATCGATGCTGATCTCGTATCGCTCGCGCACTTCCATGTTGGGTCGATTGAACAGCACTTTGCCGGAAGCGCGCTCGCGCAGAGCGATCTGAAGAGTAACGACGGCCTGAACCCCGGTGGCGCGGCCTGTGGACGGGTCGAAAATAGTCGGGTAGGTGATGAAATTGACCACGGCCCCGGTGAGGATGGCGTCGGCGTGATCGGGATCGGCGTTGATGTGGTAGTTGGTGCGCGAGATGAATTCACGCGTAATTGCGGCAGCGAGCAGGTCTGAAACTTTGTACTGCGTGGTGACGTTGGCGAAGGCTGGAATCGCGATGCTGTGGATGCTGGGCGGCAGCGCGTTGGCTGTGCCGGCGACGTGATACCCACAGCCCGTTAACAAGAGAGGGGCCAGCAGCGATAACCGGCGGCTCACATCACCTCGCGCGCGACGGCGGCTGCGTTCTCGGCGGCGAGGCGGAGATTGTCGGCCGCGATCCATAGCCACAAGGCTTGCGGAGCGTTGCGGTCGACCGAGATGGCGCCCACCGCGACACCGTTCTGCCCGGCAACGCCGACGTTATTCGGAGGCTCGGTGCTGGCCGGCCGAAGGTCGATCGGCTCGTCTTTCAAGATCGCTTCGATTGCGTCCACGCCAGGATTGTTTTCGAACTCGGCCCACAGCGACATGCTGTAGCCATGAAAAACAGGCGCCTGGATGACACGCAGCGAAGGCATCGGTGCCGCGTGAGTCGCGATGGAAAGCAATGTGGCCAAGTGTCGCTCGATGCGCTCTTGGGTATCCTGCAGCTTCACTTTGGCTTCTTCGCCGAAGCGCGCCAGCATGGTGAAGCTTAACTGGCTATCGAAGATCTGCTTGGGCACCGGCTTGAACGAGAGCAGGCTGACGGTCTGCTGTTGCAACTCTTCAATGGCGACCGCGCCGAGCTCGCTGGCCGGTTCGAAAATATGCACCAGCGCTCTGCGAATCGGAAAGTGCGCGTGAATGCGATTGAGCACCACCGCGACGGCAATGGCGGCAGGATGCGCAATCACCTGGATTGCGTCAGGCGGCACCGCATAATCGTAGGGCTCGACCATGGGGGCGCGCAGACGAGCCGCCGGCATGGCTTCGGTGGCATGCGTCAGATCGATGAGCGGCGCGGTGAGTTTCAGGCCGGCGACTTGCAGCGCGGCCTTGCTCGACCCGGCCAGCAGCACAGCCGCGGCGCCATCGAACGCGTCTACGTCGAGCTTTATCAGCACTTCGGGTTCACCTGCGATCGCGGTGAGCGTGCCTGCGTTCTCGGCAACATCGGCCACCAGACGGACATTCTGACCCGCGGGCGTACCGGCGAGCACGTCACGCAGTTCCCGCCCGAGCAGCGAATCGCCGCCAACTAAAGCGATAGTCTCAGCCAAGCTGGTGCTCCGGTTCCGGCTTTGGCCCCGGCGGTCGCATGCGCCTCCTGATGATGCCGCCGATGCGCACAAAAATTCCGCTCGAGACATACGCCGAGGCGCAAGCCAGCAGCATCAGTTGCGAATAGTTCCAAATCAGAAAGATAAGCGCGCCAATGCCGATCACCACCACGGTCGAACGCGGGCGCAGGAGGTTCAGTTCCTTGAAGCTGTTGTAGCGCCAGGTGCAGACCATCAGGAAGGAGAGCAACGCCAGAAGCACCATCCAGCCGACGGCGAACATCCAGTTTTCAAGCGGCCACGCGTCGTCCACGAAAACCACCGCCGCTACCATTCCGGCCGCGGCAGGTATGGGGAGCCCGACGAAATATTTCTTATGGGAGTTCCCGGGATTCTTCGGCATCGGGTTCTTCTGGACATTGAAACGGGCCAGGCGGGCCGACCCGCATAGCAGAAACAGGAACGCGATGAATTTTCCGGCGCGCGACAACTGCTCGTTATAGTAGGCGCTTCCGGTGTTGGCGAAATGCATGCCCCAGGCATAAGCCAGCACCGCGGGAGCGAGTCCGAAGCTGATCACATCGGCAAGCGAATCGAGCTCACCGCCGAAAGCGCTGGTGGTGTCGGTCATGCGGGCAATCCGGCCATCCAGGCCGTCAAGCATCACGGCGATGCCAATAGTCTTGGCCGCGACCACGAAATGCTGGGCGGCGCCCGCCGCATTCCCGGCGGCGGCCATCATCGCGCCTTCCAGAGTGCGGACAATCGAAAGATATCCCAGGAAAATATTTCCCGCGGTGAACAATGACGGCAACGCGTATGCCGCGCGGGAGCGCCGCCGCGGTTCTACGTCGGGCAGAGAATTCCCTCCTCGACAATCGTGGGAATGGCCAGCAATTCCACCGTTCCCGCGCGGTGGGCGAGAACGCTCGAACCCGCCGTAACGCGCATGCCGGGCTTCACCGAAACGTTCCACTCGGGGCCCAGGATCACGTCCACGCGGGAGCCGAACTTGATTAGACCGATACGCTCTCCGGCCGACACATAGTCGCCCGCCTTCTTGTTGAAAACGATCCGGCGGGCAATGAGGCCCGCAATCTGCTTGAACACCACGCGGGTGCCGTCGCCATGCACCGTGACCGTATTCATCTCGTTGTGTGTGGACGCATCCTCGCGACTTGCGACCAAAAACTTGCCCTTTTGATAGCGCACATCGACGATGGTGCCGGAAATGGGAGTGCGATTCACATGGACATCGAAAATATTTAAGAAAATGCTGATGCGGGTGTGTGTGGCGTCTTCTTTTACCACCGCGACCACTTTCCCATCCGCTGGGGAAACGGCCACGGGACCGGCTGGAATCGGGCGGTCTGGATCACGAAAGAAATATGCGCAAAAGGCGCCCATCAGGAACAGGGGCAATGCAAACCAGCCGTTCGTGAGGTACGAGACGATCGCCCCACCAACGGTGAAAGCCAACGCGTAATAGATGCCGTCCACTACCATGAATCGTTTTCATTTTAGCTTAATCGAGCAAAGCCGGTACAGGGAAAGAGCACCCGATAACTGAAACGCGTTTATCTGTAATAGTACGGAAAAAAAAGGGTTAGCCGAAAGCACGGCGGTATAATCGACTCAGGAGCCAAGTAGCTTAGCGTCGCGGACAAGCCAGCGGCGCTCGGGTGCCGGGTAAAGCCGCCGGCCTCTCCCGACTCAACGATGGATTCATTGCTTGAAGACATAGAGTTTCGCAACCTGACTTGCGCCCGCAAGAACTTTGAGCACCTTGCAACGGTTGGGCCGGAGTTGCGGCAACCCCTCCGGGCAATGCTCGCGGCTGCGCCGGATCCTGACGAATCCCTCCATTTGTTGGAACGGATTCATCAGACGGCGACGGATGGATTCAATCGAATTGCCGCCGACCCTGTCGCTCTCCGCTACCTGGTCGCGATCTTTTCATACAGTTCCTTTCTCTCGGACGCAGTCATTCACCATCCGGAGTGGATTTTGCAGTGCGCCGAGGCGCAGGACATGCATCGCGTCCTCGCACTCGATGAATACGATGACCGCCTGGCCCAGTATTTAGGGCCTGCCGAGGGTGCGCCTTCCGCCGTGGTGCTGGCGCGCTTTCGTAGGCAGCAACTATTGAGGATCGTGCTGCGCGACGTGCTGCGGATGGCGTCGCTATCGGATGTAACCGAGGAACTCTCGAACCTGGCGGATGCGATCCTGCACGCTGCCTGCCGCCGCATTCGCAACAATCTAGCGCTCAGACATGGAACTCCGACAGCGGGCTTTTCCATCATCGCGCTGGGGAAGCTGGGCGGCAAAGAACTGAATTACAGCTCGGATATCGATCTGATGTTTCTGTACGCCGCGAACGGCATCACCACCGGACCGGAGCCAATCAGTTACAAAGAATTTTACAAAAAAGCCGCGAACCAATGCACCGAACTGCTTTCGACCTATACCGGCGAGGGCATGTGCTACCGGGTGGATCTGCGGCTTCGGCCGGATGGGCGGTATGGGGAAATCTGCCAATCGCTCGAAGGAGCCAGGCAGTACTACAGCACGCGCGCCCGCGATTGGGAGCTGCAGATGCTGATCAAGGCCCGGGTGTGTGCGGGGGATACGCAGCCGGGTCGTGACTTGCTCGATTTTGTGGAGCCGCGGATCTATTCAACGACGCTCGACTTCAAGATGTTGGAGTCGGTATCGGAGACGCGCGAGCGCATCCACGAGAAATTGAAACGCAGCCCGCAAGCCGGGTTGGACGTGAAACTGGCGCGCGGGGGCATTCGGGACATCGAATTTCTGGTGCAGTGCCTGCAGCGGCTGCACGGCGGGCGTGAGCCGTGGGTGCGCCAAGGCGGCACACTGCTGGCGCTTTTTCGCCTGCGCGATAAAGGGTTGCTGTCGGATTCCGAGTATGCGCGACTAGCCTCGGCGTATCAATTCCTGCGCCATTTGGAGCACCGCCTTCAATTTTATGAGGACCGGCAGACCCACACGTTGCCGGCGACCATCGAATTATTGGACGTGTTGGCCCGCAAAATGCCCCATCGAGCAGCAGCGGATATTCCGAACGCGGGAAGCCTCGAACGCGAGCTGGATGAGAACCTCTCCGCGGTTCAGGAACTATACGAACGTGTCATTCACTCGCAGAAGCCTATGTCTTACATCCTGATGGCGGAGCCGGAAGCGGACGCCGATTCAGCGGCCGGCCAAGCGACGATTTCCCCGCAGATGGCAGCGAATCTCGGGGAATTCCCATCGCCGAATCTGACCCGGTTTCTGGATCAGAAGGCCCCTCGTCTGGCTCAGGTACTGAGCGCGTCCGAGATTCTGCGCAGCCGTGAGCGAGTGGAGCGCTTTTTGGAAAAGGTTGTCGCGCAGCCGCGCTCGCTGGAGGCCTTGGACGCGAACCCGGAGCTGGCGCGCTGCACGCTCGATCTGTTCGAGAACAGCCAGTACTTCTCCGATCAGCTTATCCGGCATCCGGAGTTGATGAACGAGATTGCGGAAGCCTGCGGCAATAAACAAGGCCGCGTAGGGTTCCGCGCGCCGGACGATCTGATTGAGTTGCGCCGCTTTTTTCGCGAGCAGATGGTGCGCATCCAAAGCGACAGCGTGTATCACCGGGTGTCGATCTTTAAAACGCTGAAGCGCACCTCCGATCTGGCGGATTCCGTGATTGCCGCGGCTTATCGCATTGCCCTCGAAGAGGCGATGCGCAAAGCGCCGCCGCGGAATCCGGATTACGTGGCAGCGAACCAGATGATGGTCATCGCGCTGGGCCGCCTCGGCATGCGCGAGTTCGACCTGGCATCGGACGCCGATCTGGTATTCGTGATTCCCGAGGAGGATTTAGCCGAAACCACCTTTTGGACGGGCGTGGCCGAGCGAATCATTCATGTGATCAGCGCGTACACCGGCGATGGAGTGATCTTTACCGTGGACACGCGCCTGCGCGCCAACGGGCGCGAAGGATTGCTGGTGCAAACCGAGGCCGCGTACAAGGATTATTTTGCGCGCCACGCCGAAGCCTGGGAGGGCATCGCGTACATGAAGGCGCGCGGAGTAGCGGGCGATCTGGACCGCGCGACACATTTCCTCAACGAGCTTCAAGAAGTCGACTGGCGGCGCTACGGGCAGAGCGGACGATCGAGGAAACAGCTTTCCGAGATGCGCAGCCGTCTCGAAAAAGAGCAGGGCCTGCGCAATCCGCTGAAGGCCGGCAAGGGCGGCTACTATGACATCGACTTCGCGTTGATGTATTTGCGGCTCAAGGGCGCGGGCATTTTCTACAAGTTTCTCAACACTGCGGCGCGCATCGATATTATCGAGAAGATGGGGCATTTGGAGCGCGAGGACGCCGACTTCCTGCGCGATGCCGTTACGTTCTATCGAGCAATCGATCATGGCTTGCGGGTCTCGACCGGGCATGCCGAAGGTCAGCTCCCGACGTCGCCGGCGCAGCTTGCGGTCCTCACGGAACTTGTGCATCGCTGGACCCCCGAGCGCTTGCACAGCGGCACCTTGGGCGAACAACTTAACTCCATTCAAAAGCGCACGCGCCGTTTCTTCGACCGTCTTTTTGCCTGAGCTTGTTACCATAGCTATTGACCATGAGATGCTTATTCAGCCGCTTGGCAGTGGGCGCGGCGCTGTTCTGCCTGAGCGCGCAAGCGCAACCCGCCGAAACCTTCCAGCCGCAGATCGACAACGCCTTTCAGCACCTCTACAGTCAGGACTTCCAGGTTGCGAACAACATCCTCGATCAGTACATTGCCGGGCATTCTTCCGATCCTTTGGGTTATGCGGTAAAAGGCTCCTCCTACCTGTTCATGGAGCTCGACCGCTTAGAAATTCTGGAGAGCGAGTTTTTTTCGAGCGATAAGAAAATCTCCGACGACAAGAAGAAACTGACGCTCGATCCGAAACTGCGGAGCGCCTTTTATCAAACTGTCGAGAAGGCTCAGGCGCTGTCGCAAGGTATCCTTAACCAGCATCCGAGCGATGTCAACGCGCTGTTTTCGATGTGTCTCTCACTCGGCAACCAGGTTGATTACATGGCGCTGATCGATAAAAGGCAGATAGCGAGTCTTTCCGTGAACAAGCGCGCCTACCGCGACGCGAAGCACCTGATTGCGGTTGCGCCCGGCTTCTACGACGGATATCTGACCACCGGGTTCACCGAATACATCGTCGGAAGTCTGCCGGCAATCGTACGCTGGTTGGTCAAGTTTGACGATGTGGAGGGCAGCAAGGAGCAAGGCGTCAAAATTCTGCGGGAGGTCGCGCAAAAGGGGCACTATCTGAAACCGTTTGCGAAGATTTTACTGGCCACGGCGTACCTGCGGGAGAAGGATTTTAAGCGGACGCAAGCCCTGCTCGAAGATCTGACGCGGGAGTATCCCAGCAACACGCTACTGCGGCGCGAACTGGCGAAGGTGCGGGTCAAGAACGGGGCCGGCGGTTAAATTCGGCGCGGAGCCAGAGTGATATTCTGAGTGTGATCAATCCTGGACGCAATGGGCGAGGAATTCTGTGGATCTTAATCTCGACACTCTGAAACGCGAAATTCTGGACTATCTGGCTGGTGCGGAATTCGCTGTTTTCCGGAGCCACCCAGGCGGTCTTGAAGGTTTCCAGATGGTCTGCTGGGATTGCGAACGGTATCCCGACTATCGCGAATTTCTGGAAGCGGCGCGCAAGACCGGGGCGAAGATGGTGCTCTGCGCATCGCGCGAATTCGAGCTGAGCGAAGTCGATGAGATCGTCGAACAGCTTGAAGATTGCGACCTCACGCGTGAGGAGCGGCGGGATTTCGAGGGGCGGCTGCGCGACTTCCGGCGCCATGAGGGTGCGACATGCTCGCTCGAGCTGGCGTTCGACCACCACGCGCGCATGTACGTTTACGAGCTGCATCCCGATTGGTACGACGAGTTCATCGAGCTGACCGACGACATCTCATCGCACCTTCCGCTGGGCGACGAACCTGAGGGCGAGGACAACGGCATCGGCGGTTTCTATTCGAACAATTAGGCGCTGGAGTCTGCCGGATGTCGATGCCGGTGCGACAGCGAGTCTGGCCGCGGCACTCGGAATTGCACGGCCCGTCGCCGAAATACTTTGCGCGCGCGGGTACGCCGATGCTGCAACCGCGAACGCTTTTCTAAATCCGCAGATCGCGCGGATGCACGACCCGCATCTTCTGCGCGACTTGACTCCGGCGCTGGAGCGGATACTCCGGGCGATTCGAGACTCCGAAAAAATTCTGATCTGCGGCGATTACGATGTGGATGGCACCACATCCACCGTGATTCTGAAGACCGCGATCCAGATGGCCGGCGGAGCGGCCGATTTCCACATTCCCAATCGCTTGAAAGAAGGCTACGGGCTGCACGAGAGCGTAATTGAGCGCGCTGCCGCTGAGGGCGTGACGCTGGTGATCAGCGTAGATACCGGGATTCGCGCGCAGGAAGTGGTCGCCCGGGCCCGCCAGCTCGGGGTCGATGTCATCGTGACAGACCATCACCTGCCTGAAGACGATCTTCCACCCGCATTCGCCGTCATCAATCCGAACCGGCCCGACTGCAGCTATCCGGATAAGAGTCTGTGCGGCGTCGGTGTCGCTTTCAAACTAGTGCAGGCGTTGCTCGCGGTGCAAGGCTGGCCCGAGGAAAAGCTGCGGCGCGTGCTGGAATCTTTTCTGAAGCTGGTGGCGATCGGGACGGTCGCGGATGTGGTTCCGCTTAC
This sequence comes from Bryobacterales bacterium, assembly GCA_038229055.1. Taxonomy (GTDB): domain Bacteria; phylum Acidobacteriota; class Terriglobia; order Bryobacterales; family Bryobacteraceae; genus JANYJA01. The sequence goes on from JBBROU010000073.1 coordinate 23,583, forward strand.
CGGCGAGAATCGGATTATCGTCAAGCATGGCCTCGCGGGGCTGCGCAATGTGCGGAGCCCAGGCCTGAAGGCGCTGCTGGCGGTGGCGGGGTTCGACGCGGCAAGGATACCGTCAGCCGGCGAGATTGCATTCCGGATCGCGCCGCGGATCAACGCCGCGGGCCGCATGGATAGCGCCGCCGAAGTCGTGGAGCTATTCACGACCAGCGACGAGCCGCGCGCGCGCGAGCTCGCCGAAAAGCTCCACGCATTGAACGCGGACCGGCAGAGCGAGGAATCGCAGATTGTGGAGGCGTGCGCCGGCGTCGCCGTCGAGCAGTCGCACTTTGCGCTGGTTTACAGCTCGTCCGGCTGGCATCGCGGCGTGCTGGGTATTGTAGCGAGCCGCATGGTCGACCGTCATCGCCGCCCGGTGTTTGTGTTATCGGAGGAGAACGGCGTGGCGCGGGGTTCGGGACGCAGCATTGCAAAGTTCCATCTTCTCGACGCCCTGGAATCCATGGCCGATCTGTTCCATAAGTTCGGCGGCCATAGTCACGCCGCGGGCTTAACGCTGGCTGTCGCCAATGTCCCGGTTTTTCGGGAGCGGCTGAATGATTACGCAGCGGCCCGTCTAACCGCCGAAGACTTCAACCCGACCTTGCGTGCCGATGCCTGCGTAGAATTGCGCGAGCTGACCGGCGACATGTTCGCGCAGCTCCAGCAGCTTGCCCCGTTCGGCGCGGGCAATCCGAGCCCTGTATTTATCGCGCGCGCACTGGAAGTAGTTTCGCCGGTAACCTACATGAAGGAAAAACACATTCGCGTGGCGTTGAAGCAGGGTCCGCGGGTGCAGACGGTAAAGGGATTCCACTTTGCGGATCGCGTGCCGGAACTGCGGCCTGGCAGCCGCATCGACGCGGCGTTTCAATTGGAGCCCGATAGTTATAACGGCGGATTTTCCGTAATCCTCAAAGATATTCAGGCCTGATTCGAAGCGGGACCCCAGCCACCCGGGTCATGACGGCGCCGAATGGTTCCCGTTCGACTCGCTATTGCTGATTAGTTGTATCTTAGACTTGTTGCGGCTTCCCAAGGGCCGCCCCCGTCGAGGCGAACCTGCGACCCGTGTCACCGATAAAGTGGCCGTTCGATCCAAGAACTACAAAGCTGAAATGGCTCGATCCAACTGTGCTCGTTCTTCGATCAATTTCGATATGATCGTCTTATAATCCAACCGAAAGCCTCCTTCCTAATGCAGTCTCGTCGCGGAGTCAGCCTACGAGCGTTTCAATCTGCCGTTGAGCGGAATCCACGGTATCATGTTCTCCCAGGAAAAGCGGGCCGGTATTTTGCAAATTTCGTTTACTCATGTCGAATGCTTCCCATTTTTGAGTTGCACCCCTCTTACGAGGTAAGGCCGTGGCCATACCTCGGAGTTCTTCGCCGATGTAATAGAGATGAGGTGCTGAATCTCCGGGATACCACAGCTTGGTCATGGGGCCTCTTTCGCCAGTTCGGCTAGGGATAATGCTAGCACGGTCGAAGGATATTCCCGTCCTCTATTTCTAAAGAAGTGGGCGAAAATAGTCTGCTTTAAAGGCCGTAGCGAGTGATTTCGCTCAGATGGGTCTTCAATCACTTGCCGGCCACAGCCGCCTTCAAGTCGTTGTGCTCGAAAGCCGACGCCATGCGCTCGATTTCCGGATTGCTCAAACCCAAGCTTGCCGCGTGCCTGCGCCACGGCTCCACCGCCTTGCCGACCTCGTGCGCAATCGCGCGCGCCTGGTCCGGCGTCAACTCGAAATAGGAAGCAACATCGTAAGCCAGTTTCAGGGAAGCCGTGCCGTCGTCCATATCAATGGCCGTCGTCAGAACTCGTGGCTTTATATCGGTCGGAACGGGATTCAGGTCGTAGGCGGGCGACAGCCGCCAGCCGTCCGGACCCGCCCACAGGAACCCGTGGTTGCGCAAGTGGTCGTCCGTGTTCGAGATCAGAACGCTGAAAACGATCCGTCGCCAGAGGCCGCGCATGTCCTGCTTGGCCGCCGCGCCATGTCGGCGAAGCGCATCGACGAATTCGAGGTAGCTCCGCGCTTCGTTGTCCCTCGCATCCAGCATGCTCATCGCGGACAGAAATGGCACGCGTGTTCTGCCGTCCCGGTCGAATCGCCGCAATAGCAGGACAGGTTTTTCCGCTATCGATTCCAGCCGCCAGGCCGGAACGGGAATCCCGGCCTTTTCAGCGAGCGTTAGGGCGACGCACTCCCATACAACCGTGTTCACGTCATCGCCCTTGTTCGGAAACTTGGCAATCGCGAGATGGCCGTCACGGTCATGGACGGAAGCTTTCGGCCGCGCGCCACCGAGCGAAGAGCCGGGGGCGAGCAGAAGCCGCAGATCTTCATCCCTCTCGTCACCTTCGATGACGCGTTCGGCAGCGGAAAGCAGGCGCGGAAGCTCGATCAGCGGCGGAATTTTATTAGGGGTTTGATCCGCCAGGAACGGCCCCCCTTCGTTCTCGGCAAACCGTAGCGCGCCTTGGCGCGCCTCATCGTCGACGAGCAGAAGATAGTCGATCTCCCGCACGGTTCGCGGGGTCTGGCCTTCGAGTTGCGCGCGCCGCCGCTCGGCGCGCCGCATCAGTACGCGGCCCCATCGATCGGGTGCGGAATCGCCGATCGCGCCAAAGAGGGGTTTGCCCGACGACGTGTGGAACGGGCCGGGCCCGAGTTTCAAGGCAGGCTCTAAAGAGAAGCGCTCGGGATGCGCCAGCCAGCCTTTGTCGTATTCAAATGTCGCGCTCTCGCGGTCCTTGCGCATACGCGCCCACAGCCGCCCCACCAGACGCGGTGCACCCTGTAGGTCGACATAAATAAGGGCTTCATGTTCCATCACGGGTCCGCTGGTTTCGGAGGCTCGGGCGATTTCCGGACGCGGGAGAGACGGATTCGCTCGGGGAGTTGCTCCTCTTCCAGTTCACGCCCAACCGCGTCGTGAGTAGCGTCTGCGAGATCGGCCAACCGCTCCACAATTCCGAGGGCGAAGAGTACCGTCGCATAGTTGCCGATGTAGACGCCCGCATTCCCCTTTTCTATTTTGTTCAGTGTCATGCGACTGATCGAAGCGCGCTCGGCCAGGATTGCAACGGGTATGCGCCGCCGCCGCCGG
>JBBROU010000074.1:0-26578 GCA_038229055.1 Bryobacterales bacterium
CAGGGCTGGCGCGAGGCGCTTCGGCAGTTCACAATCCGCTGGCCCGACCGCATTGAGCAGGCGCGCGCAGCTTAAAGTCAAAACCTTCCTAATGAAAAGGAAAAGAGCCGAGTTTACACAAAACTATTGACACTACCCCGAGGAGGAAGCCCCATCATTCCACACTCCTGCCAAAGCCAAGTAACCCCTCCCCTTCCAGAAATCCTGAGAAAGTCCCCTTCGGGACTGCACTAACCCTTCCGAAGTGGATATATTCCCCTCGATTGAACGGAGAGCGTCGAAAATCACCGACACCGTCGAACGCCTGCGGTTTGTGCGCCACGAACTGCGGCCTCGCACGCACATGAAAGTTTTGCGCCGCTGTGGGGCCGGGGTCGCCCTTACCGGTGCGGCATTCATCTTCTTCCATCCGGATACCAAGGCCGAGATTTACAAAGCCCCGACAGTAACGTCCGCGCGGCCTGCCGGGTCTGTTGAAAAGATCTGGATGGTTGAACAGCGCCAGACGGATTCGGTCTATTCCAACGGACTTCAGATTCGCGCCGAGTCCGTCACCCAATCGGTCCCGCGCAGCTATCGCTCCTTCGCCCGTGTCGGACTCGCGCCGTCGGCCGTTAATCAGGCCCCCGCCGGAATCGTCTTCCACACCACTGAAAGTCTCCAACTCCCGCTCGAAGCAGGGCGCAACCAGTCGCTAATTCAAACCCGCGCCGATTTGCTGCGTTATATCCGCAACAAGGGGCTCTATAATTTTCTGGTCGACCGGTTCGGCCAGGTATTCCGCATCGTTCCCGAAGCCATGGTCGCGCACCACGCGGGTCATTCGGTCTGGGCCGACGCCGCATCGGTGTACGTCGACCTGAACGAAAGCTTCATCGGCGTCGCGTTCGAAGCGCGCACTGAGACCTCCTTCGCACCGAATGCGGCTCAAATCCGCGCAGGACGCATGCTGACCGATTTTCTCCGCGCTCAGTACCGTATCCCGGAATCGAATTGCGTGACCCATGCGCAAGTCTCAGTAAATCCGGATAATATGCGCGTCGGCCTGCACACCGACTGGGCGGCCAATTTCCCCTTCCGCGAACTGGGCCTCTCGGGTGGCTATAGCCTGCCGGTCGCCGCTATTGAAATTTTTGGATTCGACTACGACCCGAATTTTCTCGATGCTATCGGTGGATGGCCGTGGCAGGGCATGATCGTTTCCGAACAGCGGCTCGCCCGCGAAGCCGAGGCACGCGGCAAGTCGCCCGGAGCCTACCGCCAATTTTTGCAGCAGCAATACCGCACTCTCAGGAGCCACTACCATGGACGAACAGAAGAACGCGATCGGGCTTGACATCGGCACCAGCCGCCTGGTTACCGCAACGAAAACCGCCAAGAATTTCCAATTCCACACTCAACTCAATGCGTTTCTGACGCTGCCTTTTTCCAAACTCACCGCGGCCACGCTCACCCGCGAGAACATCCCGCATGAGGCGCAGGGCGACGAACTGCTCATCTACGGCAACGAAAGCGAGCGCTTCGCCAACATGTTCCATTTGGAGACGCGGCGGCCCATGTCGCGCGGCCTGCTGAATCCCGGTGAAGCCAACGGCACCGAAGTCATGCGTCAGATCCTCACCGCGCTGCTCGGCAATGACTCCAATGGCCGCCGCCTCTGCTTCAGCGTCCCCGGGGCGCCGGCCGATGCGCCGCACGACCTCACCTATCACGAAGCGACAGTCAAGAACATCCTCAGCGACATGGGATACCAGGTCTCCACCATAAACGAAGGTCTGGCGGTAGTGCTGGCCGAACTCGACGACACCAACTTCACCGGTATCGGCATCAGTTGCGGCGGCGGAATGTGCAACGTTTGCCTCGCGTATCTTTCCATGCCGGTCTTCAGCTTCAGCGTTCCGAAAGCGGGCGACTTTATCGACCAGAGCGCGGCGTCGGTGGCAGGCGAAGGCGCCACGCGCGTGCGAGCCATCAAAGAGCATTCGTTTCACTTCAACGGCTTTTACGATGACAAGGTCAAGCAGGCGCTAACGGTCTATTACGACGACATGATCGACGGCGTCGTGGACGCGCTGCGGGAATATTTGTCGCATTCGCGCAACGTGCCGCGGCTCGACCGCGCGCTGCCGGTCGTGATCAGCGGAGGAAGCTCGCTTCCGTCCGGCTTCAAGGAACGTTTCGAAAAGGCGCTTGCGCGCGTCGATCTGCCGATTCAGATTTCGGAAATCCGCATGGCCGCCGAGCCGCTCTATTCGACCGCGAAAGGCGCATTGGTCGCCGCCATGGCCGAAATCTAGAACAACGAGTTACTGCCTCGATTCGCGCGAACTCCGCGATTTCGCGGTCATCTCCTGGAATATCCGCGATTCCTCGTCGGCTTCCGCGGCGCGGCCAAGTTGCCGGTATGCCTTGGCGAGGAGAAAATGAACGCTCGCCTCTTCGGAATCTAATTCGACGACGCGGCGATAGCGACCCACCGCCTCCAGATAATTGCCTTTTCCGGCCAAAAGACGCCCCAAATCAAGATGTGCCTGCGCGAGATCCGGGCAGATCTCGAGCGCCTTTTGCACTTCACCCATGGCCTCATCCGGCGCGCGGTTGAGATTGATCAGGCTGTTGCCGATTTTCCAGTGAGCGAGGCAATGGTGTGGGTCCGCGCCAGTCTCCAGCTCCATTTCAGCAACCGCCTGATCCCAATTCCCTTGAAGCCAGTAGATATTGCCGACGTTATAGTGCGCGCCGCTGAAGCCGGGCTCTTTCTCCAGGGCTTTGCGGTACTGAACCAGAGCGCCGTCGTAATTTTCCATGCTCTCGAGCGCCTGCCCGGCGACCAGGTTGGTGAGATAGGAATCGGGAGCCTGGACTTCCAGCCGCTTGAGGGTTTCCTGCGCGAGCTTCATGTAAATCTGACCGAGCGTATAAAGGGCTTCTACGTTGTGCGGCGATTTATGCAGCAGCTTCTGGAGAGCTTCGGATGCTGCTTCCCGCTGGCCCAATGCAAACAGCGCACGCGCTCGATAGAGTTGAGCCGTTTCATCGGACGGGTTGAAGCGAATTGCGCGGTCCAGCACCTCCCGCGATTTCGCAAACTGCCCGAGCTGGAAATACGCGGTACCGAGCGGCACCAGCGCCGTCGTCATTTTCGGATCCGCGCGCATTCCATCTTCGAAAGACCGGGCCGCGCGGGCGTAGTCATTCTGTTGGATGTACAGGAGCCCGAGATTGTTGTAAGCCGGCGGGAGCTTTGGATCCAGCTTGAGCATCGCCTGATATTTTGCAATTGCGGTGTTCAGGTCGCCACTTCGTTTAGCGTCGAGCGCCTCTGAATAAAGACGTTCGACAGCCGAGGCCGGCCCCGCGGTTTGTGCCGGTGCCGGAGCAGCGGAAAGCCACAAAACCGCGGTTAATAAAGCCCACGTAGAGATATTGGTCAGAAGTCCAATTTTAACGCGAGCTGTCCCTGCCGTGGCGTGTTCCCCTGGCCTCCGATAGTTCCGAAGCCCGAGTTCGTAGGCGCATAAAATGAATCCGCACCCCCAAAGACGACACGATTTAACACGTTAAAGAACTCCGCGCGAAATTGGATGTTCACGCTCTCGGTAATGCGGAAGTACTTCGCCAGGTTCACGTTCTCATTGAAGTAACCGAAATTGCGAAGGTTTCCGAGAACGCGTGGCGCATTTCCGAACGTGAAGTCAGCCGGCTGGGAAAAGGCGGCGATGTTGAAAAGCTTGTTCTTCGCCGGATCGAAATTACTCTTGCTTAGTTGCGGATTGACTCCAGGAACAATGTTGGGCCGGTTGCCGCCCCCAAAGATTGGGAGTACGTTGCTGGCGCTTACTCCTACGGGTGTTCCGCTCTGATAACGCGTGACCCAACCGAATTGCCAGCCGCCAATCAGCCGTCCGGCGACACCTGGCTTGTTCAGGAAACGTTTGCCCGTTCCGATCGGCAATTCATAAAGTCCGCTGATGGCAAGCGTGTGCGGAATGTCGCTTGGCGCCAGCCCGTACTCGGCCTTGCGGTTGAAGGTGTTGACGGCGGCTCCATTGAACGTCCCGAAGCCGGAATTGGTGTTACTCAACTGCCTTGACGCGGTGTAGCTGACCAGAACTTCGAGCCCCTGGCTGAAGCGCCGTTGGACGGTCGCTTGAAAGGCGTCGTACCGCGTCACGCCCGTCTCCTGAAAGTTACTTGTGATTGACGAGTATTGCGGGTATGGGCGAAGCGCCTGAGCCACACTTCCGACAAAGCCGGGGTAGGGCAGCCCGATTCCAGCCGCCTGCGCTTCGGGACTATTGATATCGGCCTGTAACGTTGTGCCAAGCGAAAGGTACTTCGGATCCACCTGATTCAGATTTTCGAGGTTGGACGGCAGGCGAATCCCCTTATTGCCTACGTAGCTGGCGCTGATTACTACCGAGCCGGGAAGTTCGCGCTCGATGCCGATGGTCCAGTTCTGAATATACGGTGCCGCGGCCTGCCACCGACCGGCGTAATTGACCGACTGATCATTGCCGATTCCTGGGCGGAATGGTTCAACCGTCGGAAGAGGGAATGGGCGGTCCCATGACCCGTAACCCGGAGTAACGCCCGCGTCCTGCGAAATGGCCGCGAAGTTTCCCGAAGAGCCATTCAGGAAGTTGGTTTTAATGCGCGTCTGGCCTAGGTCGTTGGCGCCGCCCAGACCAAATACGATTCCATAACCGCCGCGAACTACCGTCTTGTTATTGAGAGAGTACGCAAAGCCGAGCCGCGGCGCAAAGTTCTTCCAGTGGATATCCGCGATGGTTGATTTGCCTGAGCAGAACTGGCACTTCCCGGGCTTGCTCAGCGCGCCGAGGCGGCCGCCCGCTTCCGGGTTGGCGATGGTCGGGTCGAAGAACGCAATGCGGTTGGTGTCTTCGGTGTCCGGGATGAACACGTCATAGCGCAGGCCGATGTTGAGGGTCAATTTACGGCTGATTTTGTAATCGTCCTGGATGTAGCCCGAGGCCGAGGAATTCCGGAAGATGCGATTCGCCAGACCGGTGGAAGCGGTAGCGACGTCGGCAATGCCCAGCAGAAAGCTGGCGAAAGGATGGCCGTAATTGGCGAAGTTCGGCGAACCGGGCAGTGACGTACTCCGATTGCTGAACTCGAACCGCGCCGGGCAGCCTTCGCAGATTGAGGTGGTGTTGCGCGACTGACGATATTCAAAGCCGATGTTGAAGCTGTGCTTGTTCTTCACCCAGAGGACATTCGCGACGGTGCTGTCGCCCGGCTGGAAATTGAGGTCGCCTTCGAACCCGGTTCCCAATTGCACCGGCGCCGCGACAGGCCCATTGAACAACATGCGCGGAACCGCGATCTTCGGGCCTTTTGGCAAGCCCGGAAAATCGATGGTGGTGTTCGCCGGCCCGCCGACTTCCTGGTTGTTGAGGATTCGGAACCAGAGAGTGCCGGCGCTGACGATTACATTCGGGCGCACCGACCAGGAATAATTCGCCAGATAGGCCGTGGTGGCGCTCGGGCAGTTCGAGAGTCCGCTGAGTAAACCGCTGATATTGCTTCCCAGGACGCACTGGTTGGGGTTCGAGGTCTTCCAGTTCGTGAAATTAATTCGCTGTGCCTGGGTAATGTTGTGAGCCAGGTTGTAGGACCACGACGTGTTGTTATTGGGGATGCTGGGAATGCCCGGGCCGATGTTGTTGACCAGACCCGGACTGGTGGGCGTGGGGATCAACGAGAGCACCTTTTGCGATGTGGGGCTGAAACGGGATTGGGGGATCACGTTGTTCGGGAATGGCGCGCGGGTAAGCGGGTCGTAAATCGGAATCAACGCGCCATTTGAATCGCGCAACTGCGAAAAGTCGCCATTCCGAAACTCGGCGGTGGGGACGGTGTAGCGCGTGTTCAGGCCCGCGCCGCGGAATTTGTACCAATCGACGGCGACGTTGAAGAACGTCCGGTTCTTGCCGTTATAGAGCTTGGGTATGCTCAGCGGACCGCCGACCGTGAAGCCGAATTCGTTCTGCTTATTGATGGAAGGGGTGGGTGAGAAGAACCCGCGCGCGTCGAACACGGTGTTGCGGACGAAGTCAAACGCGTTCCCGTGATACGCGTTGGTGCCTTGGCCCAGGTGGAAGTTCTTGACGCCTTGGCCTCGGCCGTATTGCGCCGAAAATACCGACGTCAGCACTTTAAATTCGTCGACGGCCTCGTAGGGCGGATTGATGTTCGTCTGGAATCCATTGGTCTCGAATGACGCCATCGGAATGCCGTCGAACAGAACTTCACTGTTGAAATCGACTCCGCCGTTGATGCGGCTGGAGAAACCATCGCCCTGCACGCCCGGCACCAGAAATACAAAGCTGTCAATCTGCCTGCGCCCGCCGCTTACCGCAAGAGGCAAATCCTTGACCACCTTCTCTTCGATGGATGTAGCCACTTCCACCACGGCGTTGTTGATATCGACCGCCGAAGCCGACACCTCGACCGACTCTGTGGCATTGCCGACGGTCAGCGCCACGTCGACCGTGCTCACGCCGCTGAACGCCAGTCGGACGTTCTCCGTGACGCTGGCCTTGAAACCGGTTTTCTCTCCGGTCACGCGATACACGCCGGGCGCCAGCGAGGCGACGGTGTAAGTTCCGTTTTCGCCGCTTACGGCTTTCGTGACGGCATTTGTTTCCGTGTTCAGCGCCGTAATCTGTGCATCTTGAATGGTGGCGCCGGAGGCATCGGTCACCACGCCGGAGATGGTTCCCGTGTTGGTTTGAGCTTGCAAACCAGCCGAGCCCAGCACAAACACAATCAATCCAAATGCGGCCCACAGTGAAATAGTTTTTGTTCGCACGAGCATCCGCTCCTTCTTTACCGTGCATCAGCTTGCCGATAAACTCACGGTAGCCGTAATGCTATCCGGTATCAATCGAGCAAACAACCCAAATCTTTTATAGAATTCGGTTAAAGCTTTACAGATTTCACCGAATAAGTTAAGCGCATGGATACACCATATTCGATCCGCAGGCTGCGCCGCGTGGCCCTGATTTACGATGCCACTCTGGCTTACGATCTTTGCGTCGTCCGAGGCGTTGCCGCGTATCTGCAAACAGGACCGGGATGGAATGTTTACATCGCCGAGAACAAACTGAAGGAGCGGCGGTCTTTGGATCTGAGCTCGTGGGAAGTTGGCGGGGTCGTCGCCAGTTTCGACAATCCGAACGTAGCCAGAGCGGTAGTGACGTCAAAACTGCCGTCCGTGGGTTTCGGCAGCGGTTACGGGTGGTACGCGCCCGAGTCGCGCATTCCATACTTCTTCACGAATAACAATGCCATCTCACGTCTGGCAGCCGACCACTTGATGGGCCGCGGGTTTCAGCACTTTGCATACTGCGGGTACCGCCGGACCTCAACCAACGGATGGAGCGAAGAGCGCGAGCGCGAGTTCTCGACGCACCTGAGAGGGCGCGGTTTCGGATGTGATATTTACCGGGGCCGCTGGAGCAGTTTGAGATGGGCTGATGTCGAAGATGCCTTCTGCGCCTGGCTGCTGTCGCTTCCCAAGCCACTCGGAGTTATGGCAGCCAACGATAGTTTGGCGCGCCAGGTGTTAGAGGCTTGCCGCGTTTGCGGGCTTCAGGTTCCTGAGCAGGTCGCGGTGATCGGCGTCGACAACGACGAAATTCTTTGCCGCCTCTGCACCCCGCTTCTCACCAGCATCGAGCAAGGCGCTCAGCGTATCGGGTACGAGGCGGCCCGCTTACTTGACGCCATGATGCTCGGAAATTGGCCCGACAATCAGCGGTATGTGATCGATCCGGTAGGCGTGCTCACGCGGCGCTCGACCGATGTTTTTCCGGTGAACGACGCCCAAGTCGCGAACGCGATGAATTTCATACGCGAGCACGCCTGCGACGGCATAAAAGTGCCTCGCGTGGTAGCAGCCGTGAACGCGTCCCGGTCCGGGTTGGAGGCGCGCTTTAAGGCGGCGCTGGGAAAGACGCTGCACCAGGCTATACGGGGCGTGCAGTTGGAAAGGGCCAAGTCGCTGGTGTCGGAAACCAATCTTTCGCCCAAAGAGATCGCCGCAGCCACCGGATTTAAGTCTGTGCAGCACTTGAGCTCACTGTTCCGAAGTGAAGTGGGTGTGCCGCCAGGAGCCTACCGCCGCGCGATCTCATCGCGCGCGCTTTACACCAGCGGTCCGGGATAGTCCGGCCCCATTAAGCGCTCGTCGTCGCCGGCCAGCGTCCGGATGAGTTCCACGTTCAAATAGTCGAGCATTCCCGTCGTGCCGGCCAGAAAATCTTTCCGGAAGGTATCGCGCGCGCCATCGATCTGAGTGCGAAGCGCACCGTAGATATCGGAACGCTCGCGGCCGGCGCGCAACTCGGCTACGGAGTAAAGGCGCATCTCGGCAACGGCGACGCGCGCCATTCGTTGAGCGCGCAGATGAAGCTGCTGTTCCTGCGGCGGCAGCGCTTCCCATGAGGGCGCGGCCGGCTTCGCTTTCACTGATGCAGCCAGCGAGATCAGCCCTTCCGGCTTCGGCTGCGGTTTGGCGATCAGTTCTTGCAGTTGCATTGCCGTCGATTCGCACCAGAGCTCAATTGCCGCGGGCTGTTCCACGCCGCCCGCTAAGAAGACGGCATGCACCGAGTCGCGCACCACCACGGGATATAGATAAATCTTGGAGCCCGCGTGACGCCCGATTGCGTCGGACAACACCGGCGAGATCTCCTGCGCCGTGCCGAGCGCAACCACCGGGTCTTTAGTGTCCAACGCGCATAAAAATGCGGCTGCTTCGCCCGGGTTCACAGCAAGATCGCTGCCGCTAAGACCGCGTGCCGATCGAAGCCGCGCTTCGGTCCCGGAGAACGTAAATGCCGCGGCGATCTCGCAGACCCGCGCGGTGGCTTCGACCAGCAATTTCAGCGCGTCGTCAACGCTCGCGGTCCTCCTTAGGCGCCTTACGAATTGATTGCTGCTTTCGGAGAATTCCCGCTCGGCCTCAGCCCGAGCGCTTGCCACAGACGCTTGCATGGATGTCTCTAAATCCGCGATCAAACGCTGTTGGTGCAGATCGACTACTTCTCGCCACGATGCCATTGCAACCATGGTACGAAACTAGCGCTTCGCGGCCCATTTGATCGCGTTATGCACAAGCCGCTGATAGTTTGGGTCGCGATGCGCCAAGCTGCCATGGCCCAGTTGAATGTAGACCACGCGCGCCTTGGGGTGCACGCCCAACCAGGCCAATGGGCCGTCGCTGGTCGGGTTATCGGTGGTCAGCAGAATTTGAACTTTCGGTGAGATCCACAGCCCTTTGTACGTCTCGTCTTCAATGACAAAGTCGGTCAGCCCTTCGGTGACGGCGTGCTGCTTGCCGAGCTTCACGCGGACTTGTTCATCGTGCTTGAAACTCGACGCTGGCATGCCGCCTTCGGGCCTGAAGAGATAACGACCGCCTACCACCTCTTCGTACCACCAGGGCCAATCGTTGTAATCGCCGATTGCGTGATGAAGGACCACGATCCCTTTGCCCGCTTCCACAAAGGCACGGAGGTTGTTGCGCTTCGCCTCATCGCGCATGTCCGGCACCATGTCGTAAAGAACCAGGACGTCCGTTTGCTCGCGGAAATCACCGCTGAAAGCACTTGGGTGAGGGTTCACCGTCGCGGAAAAGCCCGCGTTGTCGAATATGGAGTAGAAAGACGGTTCATGCTCGTGACCGCCGGTGACAACCAGCACCCGTAGCGGCGATTCAGCGAAAACGGCGCCGGCCAGTAACAACAATAAAACGAGGGACCTGATCAAAGCGCCTCCACATCCCAGGCCTTGTTCCATTCGATCCGCTTGCGGCCAAAGTACGCCATATTGCCCATGTGGCAGACCGCCGTCATATAGTGCGAGTAGACCACGTCGGAGTTCGGCTGCTTGCGACTTCTCACTGCGCTTAGGAAGTTCGCCATGTGCGGTCCATCGGCATCCACTCCCTTCACCTCAATGTTGGGGGCACCTTTTTCCGCCGGCTGGAAACGATAGCCGTAGCGGAAGATGTTCAGCACGCCACCCGAGCCGTGAAATTCTACGTCGACGCGATCTCTCGGACTGGACTGCGTGCAGTCGGCCGTCATCACAAGCTTTTGCGGATATTCAGCCAGAATGCTGATGGTGTCGGGCGTGTCGCGATCCTCCGGGAATTCGAAGATCCCGCCCAATGCAACCACGGCGCTCGGGGCTCGGAGTCCGAGCATCATTTGAGCCGTGTCGACCAAATGGGTGAATACTCCTCCCGGCTGCCCGGTCGAATAATCCTGGAACATCGTCCATCCGAAATAGCGTTGCGCATCGAAGGGGCGTTTGGGCGCGCGCCCTAGAAACAGTGACCAATCGAGATCTTCGGGCCGGTACAAAAAATCTTTCGGAGGGTGACGGAAAAAGCCGCGATTCGCAATCCAATAGGTGCGAATCAGGGACACTTTGCCGATCAGCCCGGAATCGAAGAAGCGCGCCTTGGCTTCCAGGAAATGAGGGCCGCTGTTTTGTTGCGCGCCGACCTGCACCATGCGACGAGTCCGCCTGACGGCTTCCGCTACCTGTGGCCCTTCCTCGATGCGGTAGGTCATGGGCTTCTCCAGGTACACATCTTTGCCGGCGTTCACGGCATCGATCAGAACCGGCGTGTGCCAGTGATCGGGAAGTGAGACCACCACGGCATCGATATCTTTTCGATCGAGCACACGGCGGTAATCTTGGACCACCTCAGCCTGTGGGTTTGAGCCCTGACGGGCACCTTCCGCGCGCGCCCGATAGACATCGCAAATGGAAACCACGTCCGCCTTTTCTTCATGGGCCACCCGGCTAGCATGGTACGCGCCACGCTCTCCGGTGCCGATGATCCCGAAGCGAATTCGGTCATTCGCTTGGGCAATATGTGACTGCGACAGAGCCGTACCGGCCATTCCGAGAAAGAAGCGACGTGTTGGCATAGTGTTGTTCCAGCGTTAGAACTAAATTCTACACCGCGCCCTCAGAAGCGGCGCGAGAATAAAAATATGGAAAAACAGATTGCGGTAATCACCGGAGGCACTCGCGGTATCGGACGCGCGATCGCCGAACGGCTGCTCAACGAAGGCATGAAGGTTGCGATCTGCGGACGATCGCGGGAGTCCGTGGATCGCGCGATCGGGGAACTGGCAAGTCACAAAGACAACGTGTTCGGTGTGGCCGCCGATGTCGCACAGCTGGCGGATGTGCAGCGGTTCTTCGGCGCGGTCGAGAGCCGCTGGGGTGGCTTTGACGTGCTGGTGAATAACGCCGGAGTCGGCGTCTTTCGCAGCGTGGCCGACCTTACGCCGGAGGAGTGGCGCCGCATGATCGACCTCAACCTGTCCGGTGTCTTCTATTGCTGCCACGAAGCGATGCCGGTTTTCCGTAAGCGCGACGGCGGTTATGTGATCAATATCAGCAGTCTCGCCGCTAAAAATCCGTTCGCGGGTGGTGCCGGCTACAATGCCTCCAAATTCGGCGTGAACGGATTTTCCGAGGCTATGATGCTGGATCACAGACAGGAAAATGTGCGCGTCACCTCGATTATGCCCGGCAGCGTGGATACCGAATTCGGGCACGGCGTCACAGGAGCGTCGTGGAAGATCGCGCCCGAAGACATCGGCGAGGTGGTCGCGGCGCTCCTTCGGATGCCGAAGCGCACCCTCGTCAGCCGGGTTGAAATGCGCCCCTCGCGTCCGCCTAAATAGGCTGGTTTGTGTGTGTTTGGACCCGCGAAACCGAATGGCACGCCACGTGCACTCAATGCGATCGACAGCATGTGGGCCACGAGGCGGGAGACGAAACAAATGTTGCGGGTTAATAAAACTTTAGATCCAACCCAGACCGGTCAAGATGCCGAGAAGCTGAATCACGATTTGCATAAACGCATCGTGGGTCAAGAGGATGCGATCCAAGAGATCGTCAGTATTTACCAGACGTTTCTGGCGGGGATGAGCAGCCCCGGCCGTCCGATCGGCAATCTTCTCTTCCTGGGCCCGACTGGTTCCGGAAAGACGCGGCTTGTTGAAGCCACTGCGGAATCCATGCTCGGAGACATGCGGGCGGTAATAAAGATCGATTGCGCGGAGTTCCAACACAGTCACGAGATCGCGAAGCTGATTGGCTCGCCTCCCGGATATCTGGGCCACCGCGAGACACATCCGCTGTTAAGTCAGGAAGTGTTGAATCAGTACCACACGGATAAGTTCAAGGTCAGCTTCGTGCTGTTCGATGAGATCGAGAAGGCCAGCGACGCGCTTTGGAATTTGCTGCTCGGTATTCTGGATAAAGCGACTCTTACCTTGGGTGACAACCGCCGCGTGGATTTTTCACGCGCCATGATCTTCATGACTAGCAACCTCGGCGCTACCGAAATGGGTTCCATTCTGCGTCCCAATTTAGGATTTTCGACGGCCGAGTCGGATCGTAGAAATCGCGAAGGCACGGTCGATCCTTCCATGAAAGATAAGATTAGCCGCTCCGCGATGGAATCCGCCCGGCGCAAGTTCAGCCCCGAGTTCATGAACCGTCTCGATAAAGTGGTGGTCTTCCGGCCTCTCGGCACACCCGAGTTGCAGGAGATTCTCAATATCGAACTGAACGTGCTCCAGCAGAGAGTGTTTAACTCTTCCTCCACCATGCCGTTTGTGTTCAAAGTTGCACCCGCGGCCCGCGCTTATCTGCTAACTGAAGGCACCGACCTGAAGTACGGCGCGCGCCATCTGAAACGCGCTATCGAAAGAGCTTTAGTGCATCCGCTATCGAACCTTGTAGCATCGGGTCAGGTGCGCGGCGGCGATCTCATCAAGGTCGATTACGACTCCGCCCTGGGTTGCCTGAGCTTCGTCAAAGAAGGCGAAGACATGCCGGCCTATGCCATGATCCAGATGATCGATACGTCCATCACCGTGCCCAGCAAGGCTGCGGCTGTGGCGCATGAAGTTGAGACAACGCGGCATAGTAACGCAAAATCATCGCGTCGTTAAAGCGTCCCAAAAGGGCCGGACCTACTCCTTGATCATCCGGTTCAGGCCCTTCATCTTGCTCTTCAGCTCTTCGGTGGCGTCCGTGATCTGATTTGTATCGTAGATCACCCGCGGCGTCAGGAAGATGATGAGCTCGGTCCGGCCTTTCGTGTAATTGGTGGTGCCGAAGGCTCCCCCAATCCACGGAATCCTTATCAGCAAAGGAATGCCGCTCTTGGCCATCGTGGTGCTTTCCTGAATGATTCCCCCGATGGCTATCGTGTCGCCGTCCTGCACGGTTACCTGCGTACTAACGGTGCGTTTGGAGAATGAAGGCGAATCGATGGTACTGGTTATGTTTGCCTGCGGCGCGCTCACTTCCTGGTCGATCAGCATCGTGACCACCCCGCCTGAGTTCACGCGCGCCAAAATGTTCAGCGCCACGCCCGTGCTGCGCGTGCTCACCGTGTTGGTAAACTGCGAGGTTCCGTTGTTCGTTATTCCCGGAGTTATAGCTTGAGAACTCAGCGTGGGCACATCGATGCCAACGTCAATCGATGCCGGAATGCTGTCAGTGGCGACGATGCTGGGAGCTGAGATGATCCTCGCGTTGGTCCGGCTTTCCCGCGCATTCAAGACGCCCAGCAGCTCACGGCTATGTCCGACCAGCAGGCCCGCCGTTAGCGTGGTGCTTCCGCCAATCAAATTCCCCAGCAACTCGCGCGCGGCGCTGCCGGTGCCCGAGGTTGAGCCTTTCTGTCGTAAATAGGCTTCGACACCGCTGCTAAAGCCCCCCGTCAAATCGACTTCGTAAATCTTGGCGTCGATCAAAACCTGACGCGGGGGAATATCGATCTGCGCCAGTAATTTTGAAATCTGCTCCCAGTGCTGCGGCGTGCCTTGCACCAGCAGAGTGTTGTCGAAAGGATTCGGGATTATCCGTGGTAGATTGTTCGCTCCGAAGCCGCCGGCCCCCAGATAGGAGCCGGTTAAATCTGTGCCACCGGCCGTCCCGGTAGTCGACGTTGCAACCGTCCCAGGCTGCGCCGTTCCCGTGGATGCGCCACCGGAAAACACGCCGCCGATGCCGCCGGGTTGTTGTTGCGGATAACCGCTGCCACCGGCATTGGGGTAGCCGCCCCCGTAGCCGCCCCCACCATACCCTCCGCCGCCATACCCTCCGCCACCATACCCTCCGCCACCGTAGCCACCACCACCGTAACCACCACCGCCAAAACCGCCACCGCCAAAACCGCCACGCATTCCGGATCCGTAAATTCCGCCGCCGCCGGGGTACTGGCCGCCACCATAACCACCTCCGCCATAACCGCCCCCGCCGCCATAGCCCCCGCCGCCACCGAAGCCGCCCCCGCCGTACCCGCCTCCAAAACCTCCCCCGAAACCGCCGCCATAGCCTCCATAAAGCTGGCTAACCACGGCGCCGACAATCTCCGCGCGGCCATATTTCAGCCGGTAGATATAGTTGTCCACCGAGCCCGCTGTCACCTTGATCGGGACATCCAGTTTCTTGACCCACTTCTCAACTTCGGTGAACACCCCCGCATTCGCGGAAACGGCGAGCACCGTGTTAATCCGGTCGATTGCCAGAAAATGCACCGGTGAACTTTTGTCGGACATTGAAACCGCTTTGAAGATCGTCTCCAACTCCTTGGCGATGTCAGTGGGCCGCCCATTGGTCACCTCGAACAGATGAACGCGCTGCCCGGCGAGTGCGTCGCTGTCGAACAGCGCAATCAGCTCCATAGTGCGCTTCATGTTGCGGCTGTTGTCCTGGATCATCAGCAGATTCGCAGGATCGTAAACCACAACTTTCGCGCTCTCGCCCAGAAATGGCTCGAGCAACTTTTGCACTTCCGCGGCGGTGACGTATTTCAAGAACACCAGATTGAGCACCATGCGCTCGTCATCCGGAAAATCTTTCCCGTTGGCCTGCGGACTGATCGGCACGTGCGATGCATCCGCCGCGGGCACAATGCGGAACACATTGTCCACTTGCACCATCGCGAAGCCGTTCATCCGCAAAATAGTTTCGAGCAGCGGCCGCAGATCGGTGGCGCGCACCTGCCCGTAGGTGTTAATTGTGACGACGCCCTTCACCTTCGGATCGAGAATGTAATTGATCTTCAGATCGCGCGCCAGGATGTCGATCACCTCCACCAGGGATGCGTTGGTCAGGTTCAATCCGCCCGGAACCGTGGGCGCAAGGGCGGCCGGTTGCGCGGGCTGAGTGACGACAGCAGGGGCCTGCTGCGCGGGTACCTGACCGGGCGCTGCCGGAGTGGGCGGGTTCTGCGCCAGAAGCAGCGCTGTACTCAGTATGCCGACTGCGATGCGCTTCAGCATTCGACTCTATTTCGCGGGAACGCCGGCAGTCTTCTGCCGGTCCAGCACTGCTTGTTCATCGGAGGTCAACGCGGTCTTTTTCTTCTGCCACTTGGTTACGCCGAACGGGCTCGTCTTTTCGAAGCGCACATTGTCGCCGTCCTCGGTCGCGCGAATCGAGTTGTCCAGGCCCTGCGTGACTTGAACAACGGGCTTGTCCTCAACCTTGGAAACGCCGAAAGGAGTATTGCGGTAAAGCCACTTTTTGCCGCTTGCGTCGGTATAACGGAAACCGCCGTCTTCGGTCGGAGTCGCGTCTGCGGGAATTCGCGTCTCGGGTACGACTTTTGCAGCGGGAACAGGTTTTTTTACGGCTTTCTTTGCCGGGGCCGCGCTCATCATCCCCACGGCAACCAGCGTCACCACAATCATCTTCATCTGTTTTCTCCTTTAAATGATCGAGACGCTCGGCAAGGCGGGAAAAGTCGAAGATGGCCGGAAAATAAACGTCGCGGAACCTACTTCACGGCAACCCAGCGGCACGCTTTGCCAAATGGTGTTTCCGAGTATTCTTTGCGCATCCCGTCGACTACCGCACCTGCGGGCGAAGTGTCTCCCGGCTGACAAGCCTTCATCTCCGCGCCGATATTGATTCCGGGCGAGGATGGCTTCATGGGAGGCGGCGGGGTGGAGGAAGTCTGTGCCGCCGATGCCGGGGCGCTATTCCCGGCAGCCTGTTGCGCCGCAGCCGCGTCGCCGCTGTGGTCGCGAAGTTCGTCCATCCGCTTGGTGATCACTTTGTCTTCCCACCCCAGCGTCA
Source organism: Bryobacterales bacterium (assembly GCA_038229055.1). Classification (GTDB taxonomy): domain Bacteria; phylum Acidobacteriota; class Terriglobia; order Bryobacterales; family Bryobacteraceae; genus JANYJA01. The sequence continues at coordinate 16,165 of JBBROU010000074.1, forward strand.
CATCGTCCCGCGTGGCCGCGATCAGCTTGAATTCACCGATACTCTCGCCCACATGCACGCCGCGATTGCGCGCGCCGGGCTTGTCGCTCATCACCACCACGGGGCCGCTCGGCAAGCCCATCATGCCGAACGCCAGCGGCAGCGGCGGCATCGGCTTGGGAGGTTTCACAACAGGCGCCTCCACAATCACGGTGGGGTTGCGATCCTTCGCGAATAACATCTTCTGCACCACTTCGTTGTAGCTGGTTGCGGCGAGCGGTTGCGGCGGACGCAGCGGCGCAACCGGAGGCGCCGGTGGCGGCTTCATCTTGGCGTTTCGAAGTGCTTCCTCCCCGGCCTTGTTCTCGCGCCACGCCACATTCACGCGCCACGCGAAGATGGCGATCAGCCCGACGATCACGATATTCAAGAACATCAACTTGCGCTTCAAAACATCACCTTCTTCTCCGGCACCAGCTTGCGCGGCACAATTCCGGTGAGCGTCATGCGCACGGCAACTGTTTTTTCCTTGGTGTTGCCCGCCGCGACATGGAGCTCCGCCGGCGTGATCAGTTGCTCTTCACGCGAGAGCGCCGCTAGAAAATTAATCAGCTTCTCGATAGGGCAGTTGAACGTGACGACCGCGGACACTTCTCCGTAATCGGCAAGCTGCCGTGGAGCCCCGAAGTCACCGCCGCGCACATCGATGCCTTCCGCCTTGCCAACCCGCGCCGCCGCATCCAGCAGTGCCGCCGAAGCTTGCGCCGCCGTTGCCGCTGTAATCAATCCTCGCTCGCGCAAAGCCAGATCCGCATCTACCTGCTTCAGCACCGTTTCCTTTCCTGGGACCGAGGCCGCAATTTCGCGTAAGCGCGCCAGGCGCTTCTCGGCCAGCGCGGGTGAGCTGTCGGCAGTCACTACCTTAGGCTCGGGATCGCCGCGGAACGTAAAGAACACAATCAACGGCACCGCCCCAATAAGCATTACCAGCGCGCGCTTGTCCCGCGAAGTCATCGCGGTCTCCGCAGTGTCTTAATACGGAAAACTTCGCTCGTCTGCGTCTTCACAAGAGATGTGGCGAACTCCGAATTCTGGAAATACGGCGAGCCATCCAGCAGCTTGAGCAAGGGGGACGCTTGTTCTGCCTCGCCGCTGATAAGGACGCTGTCGGGCAGAATTTCAATCGAATTCGTCCAGACGGCCGGCGGCAGCAAACGCGTGAGCTCATCGAGCACGTCGAGGTCGCCCTGGGCACGGCTGCGGGCTTCATCGAGCACACGCATCCGCGCGCGGTCGTGGTCGACATTGCGATCGATCGCGGCTGCCCGCTTCGCCGCCGGTTCGAGCTTGGCGATCTCTTCGCGCAGCACGCGCAGGCGCGACCGTTCTTCCATGGATGGCGTCGCAATCAGAATTCCCGCGAGAATCACAGCGATGGAGGCGATCGCAGCGGTAAACCAGATCAGCGACCGCCGGTGCGCGGCGCGCCGTTCCGGAGGAAGCAAATTGACGGGTGCGGGAAGCCAGCGGCAGGCCCCCGCCAGCGCCGTCGCGAACAACAGAGAAGGCGCGGGAACTCCGGTGCGTGATGGCGGCAACAGACTTTCTATCGGAACTGGCGTAATGTCCGGCGGAACGCGCAGCTCAGCGCGGGCCAGTGCGGTTGCGCGTTCAACGGGCAGCTTGAACAATGAGGAGAACACCGGCCTCGATTCGCTCTCGCCATAAATTTCGAAAGCGCCGCCCGGCGTCTCGGCATAGGCCACGAATTCCCTCGGCGGCGGATGCACAACGCGGATCGCCGCGTGCAGCGCCGCCGCTGAAAATGTAAATGACGCCACCGCGATTCCCGCGTCGGCAAACATCCGCTCGTATTCGCTAAGTGTTGTCTGCCGGATGATTCCAACCAGCACCGGAGCGTCTTTGGTGCCGCGCCGCGTCTTCGCCCAGCCGAACACCACATCTTCGTCCCCGTAAGGGTGCAGGGTATCGATCTGCAGCGCAATCGCGGCGGCTCGTTCTTTGGATGAGACCCCGGGCAGCGGCAGCACGCGCACAATCACATCGCGGCGCGGCAGCAAAACGGTGGCGGCGCGGTCTTCGTGATAGGTCTTCAAGAAGCGCTGGTACTCGGACCCCCACTCCTTCACCGGCCGCTTCCGAAAGTCGGCAATCTCGATTTCACCGGCAACCTCAACACCCGCGGGCCGAACGCGAACCAGCGCCACTCGCAACGACTCTTCACGGATCTCAATACCGACGCCGGTGCCGATCGCAAGCGCCTGATTCGCGCGTGTGCGCTTGGCCGCCGGTGGCGCGGTTTCGATCAGCGCCACGGTGCTACTCACGGTCGTACCATCGCAGCGTCTGCTCGGGAGTATCGAAGCCGGGAAGCCCCAACTTGATGGTTGCCGCGACCGTCCTCTTCAGATCGGAAAGCCCACCGCCCGGCAGCCGCGGCCTAGCCGTCGAGCGCAATGTATAGATCGAGTTTCCGCCAATGCGCAGCCGCTGGAACGGCCCTTCCTGCCCAAATTCCCGCAGCTCCTGGAGTGTCTTGAACGGCTCGCGATTGCGCCGCTCGACGATGGCGGCCACCTGGTCCGGCGACAGACCGATCATCTCGAGCACCGCTCCCGGTGTGGTGTTGACATCGAAGCTCGAAGCGTCGCCGTATACCGAGACGCAGTCTCGCAAGCCCCCGCGCGGCACCAGCCGGGGTTTCGCGTTCGGAGGCGTCACGCGCTCATACGTTCCGTAAAACAGGTCGGTCGTCATCCCCTTCACAAGCAGCAGTTCTTCGGTGTCTACAAATGACGAGTGGCGGGCTGAAAAAGACGGCGTCAGCGACCGATAAAAAGCGTCGAACGCCGTCATGGTGTCAGCCGGTACAACCTTGCGCCAGTCCACGATGGCTTCCGTGATCTCCTGCGCGCGCCCTTCGTTTGCTCCGAGCACCAGCAGCAGTTTGAAGAGCTCCTCCGGCTTAGCGGAATTGACGCTCAGCTTCGCCGTTTCGGGAACGATTTCCACCCGCGCGTCGCCCGTTTCGAAATGAAAATCGAGGACGCTCATGCCGGGCCGATACTTTTTCCCGCCCCACTCCATATATAGGATGGCGCGGTCGATCGCACCCGACGCGAGATAGTAAGCGCGCGCATCGTCGATCGACGTCGCCGTGCGTTCGGTTTCGCCACGAACCGTACTCGCAAGGCTGAACGCGATCGCCGAGAGCGCCGCGACGAGCCACATGACCGCGAGCAGTGCGCTGCCTCGCTGACTCATCTTAATCCGAGAACCTATATTCGGTCGAACGGTTGACGCGCACCGGCGCTATGAGCGTGCCGAGCGACAGGCGCCCGGCTTTTTGTTCCAACGGCTCCATTTCAATGCGAACGCCGTTTGGCCAACGGGGAAGTACCCAGGAGTCGTGCCAAGTCTGCCACTTCGGCTGCGGCAGGCGCTCCATATAAGCAAAGCGGCAGTAGCGTAGTTTGTCGGCTAGCACGAATGAACGCGGTCCGCTCTCGATCGCGCGGAAGTGCGGCACCTGAATTCCCGTCGACGGGTCGGCGACGCGGCCCAGGCAGAATATTCCCGCCGACAACGGTCCCGTATAGCGCCATTCGTTCACAATGAGCCGCACTCCCGCATTCTTCTCGCCGGGAATTACTTGAAATTCAAGGATGCGCGGGTCGCCGCGCCAGGCCTCCTGCAGCGAAAAGGACGACACGAAACGCATACTTTGCGGTTCGCCTTGAAAGAACATCATGGGTTGCGGCTGAGCTTCGGGTTCCGGCCGGTAAAGGGCTGTCACGGGAACGAAACCGGCGATCTCCTGCTCCAGGACTTTGCGCGTATTGGCGACGCGGCGGTTGTCCATCAGATGTTCATTGGCGCGGCCCATTGCGTTGAGGCCGATTCGAATTGCCGTCAGCATGCCTACTGAGAGAAGTCCCACCAGCGACACTGCGATCATCACTTCAATCAGCGTCAAACCAGCCGTGCGCGCGGACTTCACGGTGCCACATCCGGTTGGGGAATGACGCCGCGCCGGTAGCTTTCGAGTAAAGTGGATTTCCTTTTATCGCCGGAAGTCCACCAGACTTCGAGCGAGATCTTCTCCAGCACCTGAGCGCCCGGCCCGGAATCCGGCAGCGATTCAAACGGCTCGATTCTCGCGCGCCAGCCCGTCCCCGCATCGAACCGCCCTTCGAGTTCCCGGCCTTGCGGCAGCTTGCGATCCAGCAGTAATTCATCCATCTTGCCGCGGCTGAGCATTGCCGCGCGGTCGTATTCGGTCAGGCGCGCCGCATTCCGCATTGAGGTCGAAATGCCGGACAGCAGTCCCACCACCGCAATGCCCATGATCAAGGTTGCAACCATCACTTCCAGCAGCGTGAATCCGCGCTTGTTCATAGAACGCGCGGCACTCCCGTGATCGGATCCACCTGCACGACCCGATGCACACCCTTCCGGTTCACCAAATCGATTCGCACTGCGGGAACCGTTCCGCCGGGCTGCAGCAATATGCGCGACTCTGTATCGGCAGCCACCGTGATGCCGTCGGGAAGCGCGAGCTCGCGTGCGTAACCGGGTTCGGTCGAGAGCAGTTCGAGATGAGTCGGGGCAATCAATACCTCGATTACGTCCTGCCGCCGTTCGGAGCGGTTCATGGCTGCATTGAGAAACGTCGCGACGGAATCGGCCGCGGACCGCAGCCGGATCCCTTCGATTCCCGTGGTGGCCGACGGCAGCGCGACACCCGCGATCACGGCAACCACCGCAACCACGACCAGCATCTCGATGAGCGTCACCCCGCGGCGCATGATCCTATTTCCAGCTCACGATGTCGGCGTTGATGCCTTCGCCGCCAGGTTGCCCGTCAGCGCCATAAGAGATGATGTCGGGCTCATCGCCATGGTCGCCCGGGTACTTATATAGGTAGGGACGCCCCCACGGATCGTTGGGAAGTTCCTGCGAAAGATACGGGCCTTGCCACTGATTCAGATTCGCGGGATGGCTGCGCAGCGCCGCCAAACCCATCTCGGTAGTCGGGAACGTGCTCGTATCCAGCTTGTAGGTGCCGAGCGCGGTCATGAACGAATTGATCTGCGACTTCGCGGCCACGGCACGCGCCGAATCCGCGCGATGCAGCATCTTCGGAGCGACGAGCGCCGCGAACAGCGCAATGATCGTCACTACCACCAGCATCTCGATGAGCGTGACGCCGGCTTGCCCTTTCCTTCGATTCTTCGTCTTCATAAAACTCCTTTGCAAATTCACGTCACACATTCACGTCGTTGATGCCGGTGATCGCCAGCAGCATACTTAAAATTAGCGCGCCCACCAGGATTCCCATGATCAGAATCACCAGCGGCTCGAAGAGCGAAGTAAATCGCTTCACCGCCGCGCGCGTATCCACTTCGTAGATATCGGCCATGCGCGCGAACATCTGGTCGAGATGTCCCGTCTCTTCGCCGACGGTGAGCAAATGCGCCGCGAGCGGCGGAAACACCCCGGCCCGGCGAATCGGGTTCGCGATTCCCTCACCTCGCTTCACCCCTTGCGAGACGCCTTGGAGCGCCGCCGCCATCATGCGGTTGTTCAAAATGCCCGCGGAAATTCCAATGGCCTGCACCAGGCCAACGCTATTGCCCACCAGCGTTCCCATGGCGCGCGCGAACCGCGCCGTTTCCGCTTTGCGAAGCGCATCGCCGAGCAGCGGAATTTTCAGCCGCGCCGCATCCCACCACAGACGCCCTTCGCCTGTACGCACATAAAGGCGCCAAGCTACCAGCACCGCCGCAATTGCCAGCGCGGCAACCCACCACCACGCCTGCACGATCTTGCTGGCTTCGAGCATGATCATCGTCGGCAGCGGAATTTTCATATGCGAGTCTTCGAAGATGGAGGCAAAGCGCGGAACCACGAAGGTCAGCAGCACCACAATCGAGCCGAGTCCCACGCCTGCCAGCAACGCCGGGTAGATCATGGCCGAGATGATGTACGAGCGCAGATCGTCGCGCGACCGCTCAAATTCCGAGAGCCGCTCGAACACTTGCGCGAGACTTCCGCCCGCTTCCCCGGCGCGCACCATGTTGATGAACAGATCCGAGAAGTAATCCGGATGCGTCGCTAAACTATCGGCCAGCGATCGGCCGCCCTTCAGCACGCGCAGCACATCCAGAATTAAGATCCGGAACTGCGGACGTTCGGTAAGTTCTCCGGCGATGCCGAGCGCGCGATCGAGCGGCACCCCGGCATTCAGCAACGTCGAAAGTTCCTGCGTGAAGAAGAGAACGTCCTTGCGTTTTGCGCCGGAGAATGTCGGCAGCTGCAACTCGAAGGTTTTCTTTTGTTCGACGCCGACATACACCGGCGTCAAGCCCTGCTTGCGCAATTCGCGCGTGACTGCCTTGTCGCTGTCACCCGCTAGACTGCCGGTGCGGATTTTTCCATCGGATGCAACAGCCTTGAAAAAGTACGTCGCCATCAGAATTCTTGAGTCACGCGAAGCACTTCGTCAGCCGTCGTCACGCCGGCCGCCACCTTCGCCCAGCCATCATCGCGAAGGCTCGCCATCCCATTGCGCCGCGCCGCCGATGTGATTTGCGACGCGTCAGCATTCGACATGATGAGCTTCCGAATTTCGTCGTTCAACTCCATCAACTCGAAGATGCCGACGCGCGATTTGTAGCCGGTGCCGGCGCAGGTCTCGCATCCGGCGCCGCGGAAGCTCGGAACGATCTCGCCCGAAGGACTGACCGCCGTGCCCGTCTCGATACGGCAGTTCTTGCAGATCACTCGCACCAGTCGCTGTGCCAGCACGGACACCAGCGATGAGGTGATCAAGTAATTCTCGACCCCCATATCGGCGAGCCGTGTAATCGCGCTCGGCGCGTCATTGGTGTGCAGCGTCGAGAAGACGAAGTGCCCCGTCAGTGCCGCGCGAATGGCAACGTCGGCTGTCTCCCGATCGCGAATTTCGCCGATCATGATGACGTCCGGATCCTGTCGCACGATATGCCGCAGCCCCGCCGCAAACGTCAGCCCGATCTGTGGATTCACGTGAATCTGATTGATCCCGTCCATCTGATATTCCACCGGATCTTCGATCGTGATGATCTTCTTGTCCGGCAGATTAATCCGCTTCAGCGCGGAATAAAGCGTAGTCGATTTTCCGCTGCCGGTAGGCCCGGTCACCAGAAAAATTCCGTGCGGCAGGGAAGCGTAGTGCTCCATGCGCGAGAGCATGTGGGCATCGAACCCCAGGCTCGTCAGATCATAGAAATCGCCGGCCGAGCGGTCCAGAATTCGCATCACGACGCTCTCGCCATAGAGCGTCGGCAATGTCGACACGCGCAGATCCACTTCGCGCCCGAGCGTCTTCAATTTGATTCGGCCATCCTGCGGCAGGCGGCGCTCGGCGATATTCAGCTTCCCCATCAGCTTCAGGCGCGACACGATGGCGGCCTTCAATTCGCGCGGCGGCGATTCCTGATTGAACAACACGCCATCCACGCGGTAGCGGATGCGGAACTCTTTTTCGAACGGCTCGATGTGGATGTCGCTGGCGCGCTTCTCGACTGCCTGCGCGATCATCGCATTCACCAGCCGGATGACGGGTGCCTCGCTCGCCATGTCGCGCAGGTGTTCCAGATCCTCTCCGGCCTGCGCCGCATCGCCTTCGGCATCGCCCGATTCCTTTTCGGACTCCCCGTAAAACCGATCGATGGCGTCGAGAATTTCCTGCTCGCCGGCAATCTGCGGGATCACCAGCAAACCGGTTCGCGCTGCGACGGCATCTGAGATTTCAAACTTGCCCGGATCGGCCATCGCAATCGTGATGGTCGATTCGTCAATCGCGACCGGGATGAATCGCGATTCACGCATGAATAACGTTGAAATGGTTTCGAGCTCGGGCGATACCGGCGGCGGACTTTCTAAATTCGCGACTTCGAGGCAGCGCTGGTCCGCAACCATGGCAATCACGTCGCGCGCCGCGATCGACCCCATATCCACCAGGATCTTGCCGATTTTGTCGCCGCGCTCCTTTTGCAGGTCGAGCGCACGGTCGAGATCGTCCTGCGAGATTAACCCCTTCTCGATCAGAAGTTCGCCGAGGCGGGGAAACGCCGCCGTCACCGCCATCAAATTTCCTCGACGTGGATGACACCCGGCAGCGCCGACTTACTCGCGCGCCCAGTCCGCACTTCCAGCAGCTTCTGCCGTTCGCCGCGCATCACGATCTGTCCCGGCAGGCCGCTGGTGAGCTCGTAGTTGTAATTGAACAGCGTCACCGCAATCACGATTTTCTCCGAAGGCGGCAGGTCACTCAAAGAAGCGCTCGCGGCGAGCAGCATCTCCTGCATATCCTGCTTCAGCACCGAGACCTTCTTAAGCTTGCGGTCGTGCACCGCGTCCATCTCTTCCTTGGTGAACTTCAACCGGAATGGGTTGATGGTGGGGCTGACGATCAGATTCACTTCGCTCGTAAACACGGCGCCATACCCATCGAGGTATACGCCGCGCGTGTTGCCGAGCAGTTCGAACGGGTCGCCCGTCAAGCGCTGCAGCCGATCGTCGAAAGTCTTCTCGACCGACCTGAGCGAAGCGCGCTGCATGCGTTCAGCCTGCACGAAAGCCGTGCCGTAAAGAAATACGATGAGCCCGCCCCACGCTAGAAATTTCATCGTGGCGCACCTAAGTCGTGGCTCAAATCGTTGCTCGCAAGCGTCATCCGGTTCATTCGCTTCTGCATCACGCTCACCGTGTCCTGAACCGCGAGCAGCAACTCTTTGTGCTCCAGCTCATGTTTCTGTTCGGCCGCGGCCAACAAGGAGGCTGCCCTTTTCGCGTCGCGCGATTCGGTCTGTTGCACCGCGTCGGCGACCGCTTGTCGAATCTCCAGAGTGTAATCGTGCGCGGCTTCATGCGACGCGATTGTCGCCATTGGCGCGGGCGTCGCTTTCTCCACCGGTCGGTGCAGAGCGAAAATCACGAGCGCCGTCGAAAGCATTGCCGCCGATGCGAATCCGAGCCGCGCGCCGCTTTGCCAGAATCCGTTCCAGAACCGGCGCGCCGCTGAAGGCTCAAAAACTTTGTCCGAAATGAAGCCGATCCGCTGCGGCGGCTCCTCGTCCGGCACTGAAAGCAGCATCGCCTGGGTAACGCGCAACCGCTCGAGTTCCGTTGCGCAGTTGGCGCAGGTCGCCGCATGACTCTCCACCTGCCCGCGCTCCGGGACCGACAACTCCCCCAGCGCATAATCCCGAACATCGAATGGACCGCAACTCATAGTGCACCTCGCGTCTTCATTGGCGCCAACTCCACCTTCAGCAAATCCAAAGCCGTGTACAACCGCGACTTGATGGTCGAAACCGGGACTTCCAAAATCTCGGCCATCTCCTCGAACTTGAAACCCTGGTAAATCTTCAGAACCACCGCTTCCTTCTGGTCCGCCGTCAGCCTATTCAGCGCGGACGAAACCGCCAGCGCATCTTCAATCGGATAAACCCGCTCCGCCGCCCGCTCCCGCTCCACCATCTCGGCGTCCGTGGACTCAGCCTCGAGACGCCGTTTCCGGAACTGCGAAAACGCCTCATTGTGCGCGATGCGGAACAGCCACGGCGCGAACCGGCCGGCATCCTCCAGCTTGCGAATGTTCTGATAGGCTTTCAGAAACACGTCCTGACTCAGATCGAAAGCATCTTCCCGGCTTCCGACGATGCGCAAAAGATAATTGAAGACGCGCTTCTCCCATCGGGAAATCAGCAGGTTATAAGCCTTCACGTCCCCCCGGCGGGTCTTCAAGATCAGGTCGGCATCCTCAACCGCCCGAAAGATCAAATCTGGCTCCTTGTCACTAGACGCGCGCTGCCCGCAAAAAGTCGAACCTCCTCATATGATAGAGAGTTCATGACTCCGGTTTACGGCGGGATCGAGGCGGGCGGCACCGAATTCGTCTGCGCCGTGGCGAGCGCCCGCGGCGGTATTGTCGCCATGTGCGATCCCATCGCAACCACCACTCCCGCGGAAACTTTGGAACGTGTGGTTGGCTTCTTCGCCCCCTACGGGAGCTTGCGCGCTATCGGAATCGGCAGCTTCGGACCGATCGATCCCAATCCCGAATCGCCCACTTGGGGCTATATTACGAACACGCCGAAGCAAGGGTGGCAGAGCTCCCGTTTCGCACCGTTCATCGCCGAACGGTTGCAGACGCCGGTGGCCTTCGACACCGATGTGAATGCCGCGGCGCTTGGCGAGTTCCGCAAAGGAGCGGCGCGCGGTCTCGACCAGTTTGTCTATCTGACGATCGGAACCGGCATCGGCGGTGGCGGTATGGTCAACGGCAAGCTGCTGCATGGCTTAACGCATCCGGAGATGGGCCACATCCGGATCCCGCGCGAGCCGGGAGATTCCTGGCCAGGCA
>JBBROU010000075.1:0-25671 GCA_038229055.1 Bryobacterales bacterium
ACCAGATTTTACAGATTCTCAGCCTATCGCTTTTTGAAAAAATGCCCATTTCACAAGCACTTCAGCCATCGGACTCCCAGTTGGACTTACTCGACCCCGGCAACCAGATGAATCTATTCGACTTCTAACCGGACGGCAGTGAAGTAACTTGCATGAAGACGTTCAGCGTTTCCCTTTTTGCGTGATTCTGTACTCGGGTGGGTCTATCTTTAGCGAAACTGCGAAGAACGCATGAGTTCTTTCTCCGTCCGGGCGGAACGATGTAAGTTGCTGTTGTCCCTACTTACACAGCTAGCACGCTGCAAATAATATCGGCCTGCTCCTGATCGTGGCGCTTCTTACTGCCGCTGGCCGGGCTCGCCGATTTCAATCTTCCGAAGTACTTCAACTTACGGCCGCCGCCATCCAGCAAAGGCAGGAAACGCCCATATACAAAGCGCCATGCTCCCATGTTGCGCGGCTCTTCCTGGGCCCAGACAACTTCAGTGCCAGGAGCATGCGCGGCTAAGATCTCGGCCACTTGCGCATCCGGGAACGGATAGATCTGCTCCAAGCGGACGAGCGCAACCGGTGAATCCGTCTTGCGCTGCGCCAGTAGGTCATAGTAGAGCTTACCTGTCGAAAAAACAATGCGTTTGACTTGCCGCGGAGCCACCGAGTTATCCGGGATGACTTCCTGGAAGTGACCATTCATTAGATCGTCGAAGCTCGATACGGCCTTCGGATGTCTCAGCAAGCTCTTCGGAGTAAAGATCACCAGCGGCTTACGCGGTCCGCGCATCTGACGCCGCAGAATGTGGAAGTACTGCGCCGGATTGGTGCAGTTCGCCACCTGAATATTTTCTTCGGCACACAAAATCAGGAAGCGCTCCAAACGGGCACTCGAGTGCTCAGGGCCCTGCCCTTCAAATCCGTGCGGAAGCAGCATCACCAGGCCGCTAGGCTGTCCCCATTTCGATTCGGCGGTCGTGATGAACTGATCGATGATGATCTGCGCGCCATTCGCGAAATCGCCGAACTGCGCCTCCCACATCGTGAGCGTTTGGGCGTCGGCCACGCTGTAACCGAACTCAAAGCCCAGCACCGCGTACTCGCTCAGCGAACTGTCGAACACGTCAAACGCCGGCTGGTCCGCGGCGAGATGTTTCATCGGAATATATTTCCGGCCGTTCTCGTAATCGTAATAGGCCAGATGCCGCTGGCTGAAAGTGCCGCGACCGGAATCCTGCCCGCTCAGCCGCACTGGCGTGCCTTCGAGCGCCAAGCTGCCGAACGCCATCGCTTCGCCATACGCCCAATCCAGCGGACCGTTCTTGACCAGCGTCTCGCGCCGCTTTTCGATGAAGCCCTTCAACTTCGGATGAAGCGTGAAATCCGCCGGAAATCGTGTAATCCCTTCAACCACGCGCTCAACCATGTCACGCGAGATACGGGTCTCCAGGGTGGAAGCGGCCGCTGTGGGCGATTGTTCCAGCCGGAACATCTCGCCGTTGGGAACGCCCGACGAATCGAAAGCGGTTGCCAGGCGGTCGGCCGCTTTCTTGCGCATCTCCGCGACGTGCCCGGCACTCAAACGCTTCTCGCGCACCAACCGCTCGCCATAAAGCACGGCCACCGACTTCTGATCCTTTATCGCCCGGTACATCAACGGCTGCGTGTAACCCGGATCGTCACCCTCGTTGTGGCCGTGGCGCCGGTAGCAGAACATATCGATCACTACGTCTTTCTTAAACTGCTGGCGATAATCGTAGGCCATCTGCGTCACGCGAAGCGCCGCTTCCGGATCGTCCCCATTCACGTGGAAAATCGGCGCCTGCACCATGCGGGCCACGTCGGTCGAATAAGGAGTGGAGCGCGCGCCACCCGAGAGCGTCGTGAACCCGATCTGATTATTGATGATCAGGTGAATCGTGCCGCCAGTCGAATAGCCGTCGAGCTGCGAAAGATTCAGCGTCTCGGCCACTACGCCCTGACCCGCGAACGCCGCATCGCCATGAATGAGCAGTGGAATCACAAGCTCCCGCTCGGTATCGCCGAGCCGATCTTGCTTGGGACGAACAATTCCCTCGACCACCGGATCGACGGCTTCCAAATGACTCGGATTCGGCGAAAGAGAAACCGTAATCGACTTACCCGACGCCGAGGTCCGCTGTCCCGTCGCGCCCAGATGATATTTCACGTCCCCCGAGCCCTGAGTGCTCGATGGATCCGCGTTGCCTTCGAACTCGGAAAAAATCTGATGCAGCGGCTTACCCACAACGTTGGCCAGCACATTCAGCCGGCCGCGGTGAGCCATGCCCATAACGATCTCCTGCACGCCGCCCTGCGCGGCGAGGTTCAGAATTCCATCGAGAATCGGAATCGCGGTCTCCGCGCCTTCCAGCGAAAAACGCTTCTGGCCCACAAATCGCGCGTGCAGAAAGTGCTCAAACTCTTCAGCTTCGAACAGATTTTCCAGAATGCGAATCTGGGCAGGGCCATCCAGCGGCCACGCATTGGTCTGCGGCTCCATGCGTTGCTGCAGCCAGCGCTTCTGCTCGGGATGCTGGATGTACATGTACTCGCAGCCGATCTTGCCGCAGTATGTGCGCCGCAACTGATCGAGAATGACGCGCAGAGTGGCCACCTGCTGCCCGCTGACTTCGGAATCGAGCGCATGTCCCAGCGTACCGGTGATAAATTCGCGATCGAGATCCCAAATCGTCAGGCCGTAGGTAATCGGATCGAGCTCCGGATGATAAGCCGGCTCTTTGCCCAGAACATCGCTCAGCGGATCGAGATCGGCCAGTAGATGTCCGCGAACGCGATAAGCGTTGATGAGCTGAATTACCGCGGCCTCTTTGGCGACATCCGCCACGGGCGCGGCGTTCGAGGCGATCGTGGCCGCGTGATCCTCTTCCCACTTCACCGGTTGATACGGAATCTTCAGGCTCGCAAAGACATCTTCGTAGAACCCGTCGGTGCCGTCCAAAAGGTCCTGGAGCTTGCCCAGAAAAGTGCCCGACTCCGCGCCCTGAATGATCCGGTGGTCGTAGGTGCAGGTCACCGACATCACTTTGCCAATACCAATTTGCGCGCGTGTTTCCGCCGCAACGCCGCGATACTCCGCGGGATAATCCATCGCGCCCACAGCAATGATGGCGCCCTGACCCGCGACCAAACGCGGGATCGAAGCCATGGTCCCGACCGTTCCGGGATTGGTGAGCGAAATCGACGTGCCCTGAAAATCCGCCGGCGTTAGCTTGTTGCCGCGCGCGCGCACAACCAGATCGTCGTAAGCGGCGAGATACTTCGCGAAATCCAGATTGGCGGCGTCTTTGACATTCGGAACCATCAAGCTGCGCGCGCCATTCTTTCCCGGAACATCGATAGCGAGCCCAAGGTTCACGTTTCTGCGAACGATGCGCGCCGGCTGGCCTCCGCTTTCCGTAAACGCGTTGTTGATCGCGGGCACCACGCCGGCGGCCTTCACGATGGCCCAACCGATCAAATGGGTATACGATACTTTCGATTTCGAAAGAAGCCCGCGGTGGTGATTGATCAGGCGGCGATTTTCGTCGATCACCTTAACCGGGATAATGCGCTGCGAGGTCGCCAGCGGAACATAAACGCTAGCCGCCATATTCTCGGCAATGCGCGCCGGCGCACCGCGCAAGATTTGTAGCTCTTCGCCGGGGCCGGCTTCCAGGAACGGCGACTGATCCGGGGCACTGGCGGAACGTGAAACCGCCCCAGATGCGCCATTCAGGCTCTTCGCAATTCCGTTCGCGCCGTTCTTGTCGAAGAGCCTTTTCCAGCTTTCATCGACGGAGGTCCGATCGTGCTGATACTCTTCGCGTAGTTCTTCTTCAAGCCAACTGTTTACGCCCAGTTGGGAGTCGGGATTTACAGCCATGTAGGGATTAAACTTCCTGCTTTTATGGTACTCCCAAAGCGCCGGCCGTCTCGCCACAGTCACGCGCGTATGCCATATTTGGATCTCCATGCGAAAGCTTCTGCTGTTCGCGGCGCTCGCCTCAGCAGCCCGCGCGCGCACGGCCGACCGGTGGCAGGAACTGGTTGTCGCGGCACTGCACGCCGCCGGCGACGCGGACTTCACGCGCGCGGAGCGGCTCTTCAACGAAGCGATCCATGAAGCCGAATTTTTCGGCGCGAACGACTCGCGTCTGGGTGCAACGTGGAACAATCTCGGCTTGGTCTATCGCCGCGAGGGCAAGCGGCGCGCATCCGAAAACGCTTATCGCCGGGCGTCGACAATTTTCGAGCGGCTCGATCCGAAGGGTATGGACGCAGGCAACGTCGCATTGAACCTTGGCCTTGTCCTCATGGATGAATTCCGCTACTCCGCCGCGGAACCGCTCCTGCAAAAAGCGCTAAACATCTTCGACGCGCGCTTCGGAAGTACCAGCGCAAAGGCGGCAATTGCCTGCTTCAATCTCGGCGAAGCCTTCCGCTATGAAGCGAAGTTCGAGCCAGCCGAAGCCATGTTGAAGCGCGCCGCCGATATAAACGAAGCCAATTTCGGAATGGCCAGCTCAGAGCTTGCCGCGACACTCCAGAGCCGCGCGCTCAACTTCACGGCGAATGGCGATTACCGGCGCGCCGGGCCCATGTTCAAGCTGGCACTGAGCATCTGGGACACTTTGCCTGAAACGCACGCCGCCGAAAGGATCGCGACGCGAAACGGCTACGCTGAAATGCTGCGCGCCGCGGCGAGAGTTCGATAAGCTATGCAGGGCAGAATGACTGCCCCTGGAGTCCCATGATTTTCCCGCTCACGCCGATTCGCTGCCTGAACCGCGCTGTCGACCTTTATGGACGCAAGGAAGCTATTATCTCCGGCTCCGAGCGGTTCACGTACGCCCAGTTCGGCAACCGCTGCGAACGGCTCGCAAAAGGGCTTCAGGCTGAAGGGATCCAGCACGGCGACCGCGTTGCCTACCTCAGCTTCAACACGCATCAACTGCTCGAAGGTTATTACGGCGCGCCTATGGCCCACGCGATTGTGATGCCGCTCAACGTGCGCCTCACCCCCGCGGAGCTCATTGCTATTCTGAATCACTCTGGCGCGAAGATGCTCCTGTTCGAAAGCGATTTTGTGCCGCTCGCCGCGCAGCTACGCAAGCACTGCCCTGGCATCGCACGTTTCGTGTCGCTAGGTCAGATGAACGAAGCCGCCGATCTGACGTCGGGCGACCTGCTCGCGCGCAATCCACTGGATCGGGAAGACATCCACGCATACGACGAGAATTCCATCGCGGAGTTGTTCTATACCAGCGGCAGCACCGGCACGCCCAAGGGGGTCATGCTTTCGCATCGTACTCTTTACCTGCATGCGCTCTCAGTGGCCGGAACCTTCAATCGCGACGATCACGCCGTTGAGCTGCACACCATTCCGCTCTTCCATGCGAACGGTTGGGGACGCCCGCAGGCGAGCACCATGATGGGTTTAAAGCAGGTGATGGTGCGGCGCTTCGAGCCCGGCAAAGTATTCCGATTGATCCAGAACGAAGGCGCAACCTCCATGTCGCTAGTGCCCACCATGGCCAACGCGCTGCTGAATGCTCCCGATCTCGGCCAATGGGATCTCTCCAGCCTGAAAGAAATTCATCTTGGCGGCGCGGCGTCATCGCCCGATCTGATCGAGCGCCTGGAACGCGCTTTTCACGTGCCGTGCCTCGCAGGTTATGGGCTAACTGAAACGTCCCCAATTGCGACCTCTGCGCGCAGCAAGAGCACCGTCATTCCGCGCGATGAGGAAGACCGCCTGCGTCTGTGCGCCATGGCCGGATGGCCGATTCCCGGCGTTGAGGTTCGCGTCGCCGATCCGGCGATGCGCGATGTTCCCCGCGACATGGAAACCATCGGCGAAATCCTCATCCGCGGGGATCACGTGATGGACGGCTACTTCCATGAGCCGGACGCGACCGCCCAAGCCATGGCCGGAGGCTGGTTTCACTCCGGCGATATGGCTGTGTGGGATGAAGAAAGTCAGATCCACATCGTCGATCGGAAGAAGGACATTATCATCAGCGGCGGCGAAAATATCTCTTCGATCGAAGTGGAGAAGGCCATCTTCGCGCATCCGGCAATTCTGGAATGCGCGGTTGTCGCCGCGCCGGATCCCAAATGGGGAGAGATTCCAATCGCTTTTGTGGTGCGCAAGCCGGGGGTCTCGGTATCGGAAACCGAATTAGTGGAATTTTTGACGCCGCGCGTGGCGAAATTCAAAATGCCGCAGTCATTTATTTTTCTAGCCGAAGGGCTGCCGAAAACCGGCACCGGGAAGATATTGAAACGAGAACTGCGCGAGCAGTTCTGGACCGGCAAAGCCGATCGCGTGCAAGGCTAAGCGAGAGATTACTTTTTGAACAGGCGGTCGAACGCGCTACGCGCATCGCTGGCATTGCGCGGTGCCGACATCAGATCCGGCTGACTCCGCGGGCGCGGCGGTTGGGCCGAAGCGTCGCGCGCAACCGTGACACGCGGCGTAAATAACGGGCACTCGTTGGCCTGATCCTTTATCGGAATTCGCACGGGAATCGGCTTCACGCATTGAAACCGCGTTGAAGGCTCGAAGTTGCCGCACTGCTTACAGCAATGCAACTGCGCATTGCACTTGGGGCATGTGCCCGCAAAATTAGTATCGGCTGGAAGAGCCGTCGAGCAGTTATAACAGCGCGATGCCGTCACGCTCTGCACCAAACGCGGCAAACGCGGGCCGGTAATGTCTATGGGCGGCCGCGGGCCGTTGAACTTCGGCCGCTCTTCACCTTTTCGGCCGTTGCGAAAGTCACCGCGATCCGAGTCTCTGTAACCATGCTGGCTGTATTTGCGATCGCCGTCCATGAGGGATTGATTGCTCCTTGACTATTCAGGCCGTAGCGGGAGTTGCGAAATGAAGATCGGCATTACCGAAGACGTACATTCGTAAAATCGAGAATTAAAAAATGAAAAAGAACTCTTTTGAAGCTACCAACTACTGCGTCGGGCACAAATTTACACGCAAGACAACGCTGTCGGATTCAAATTTACCAAGAAGGGTTTTTGCCGAGTTTCCGCCTCGATCGCGGGATTACTCATCTGCAAGTCTATATGTACCACGATTCTCGTGGTAATGCATCCATCCTGTCAAGCCCTATTTCATTACGGTACTATTTGGAACGCGGTGGCGACGCGAGACGCGCTACCAAAAGCTCCACGAACTTCGCCGCATCCACCTGCCTCGATACTTGCGTCGCTGCTTGCGTCTGTGCTGCGTTGTCCTTGGGGAGCCGGTCCGCTGAAGTGAAAAGAGTCAAAGCATCGAACCCCGAGTTCGAAATTTCTACCTGCACTACCCCCAACTGCGTCTCCACCAGAGCCGGCCGGAACGCGACCGCAACCGCCAGTGGATCGTGCAGAATGGGATAGCGATCGGGATGATGCTCCTGCCATAGCTCGATCAGTTCCACTAGAAATTTCGAGGCCGGATTGTCTGCGGCGCGGAGCTTCTCCATATCGCCGGCCTGCAGCTTGCACTTCATCGTGACATCCAAACCGACCGCTGTAACGGGGACTCCGGCGCTGAACACAATCCGCGCCGCCGCACTATCGCGCACAATGTTGTATTCCGGCGTGAACATCTGAAACGCGCCGCCCATCAGCACGATGCGCTCAATTTTGGCTTTGATTCGCGGCTCCATCTTCAATGCCAGGGCGATGTTCGTCAGCGGCCCAACCGGCACCAGCGTCATCTTCTCCGGCGACCGCATCAGCGTTTCTACAATCAACTGCGCGGCGTGTTCGTGTACGTTCGGCGGCAGCGCGTCGGCAGTCTTCAGCACCGAGAATTGCGGCGCATGCGTGGGCCGCGCACTGCCGAGAAGCGGCTCGGATGCGCCAATGCCGACGGCAATATCCTGCCGCCCGTACAGCCCCAGCTCTTTCCAAACCAGCCGCGCGCGCGTGCTGGTGTCATCGATGACGGTGGTGATTGCGCGCACATCGAGTTCAGGCGATTGCAGCGCGAGCGCCAGTGCCAGGGCATCGTCGATATCGTCCCCAATGTCGGTGTCGAAGATAACTGGAATCGGCTTCTGCGCCGGCATCAAACCGGCCAACAACAAAACCAGAACCAAGCTGCGCATCACGATGAGTATATGCTCAAGGCGCTATATATGCTCAAGGCCCTAAACGTTGCCCCATTTCAACAGACTCGTACATGGCCGTGTCAGCGGATCGTCATAGTGATTCGGACTGACGCGCAGCGCGTAGCCCAATCGGCCGGTGTGCAGCGGAGTCACATCCCTGGCGAATACCGCCGTTGTGCCATTCTGTTCGACGGCCGGCAGCACGAGCACTTCGGTGTCCTCTAAACTCCCTCCACTCCCGACACGCCCCATCACTACTTCCACGCGCAGATCCTGCGGCGTCAGCCCCGCCATCTCGACTGTCGCGCGCACCGGAACCTTACGCCC
The DNA here is from genome assembly GCA_038229055.1 of Bryobacterales bacterium. Classification (GTDB taxonomy): domain Bacteria; phylum Acidobacteriota; class Terriglobia; order Bryobacterales; family Bryobacteraceae; genus JANYJA01. The sequence continues at coordinate 8,460 of JBBROU010000075.1, forward strand.
GCTGGTGACTGCCCCGGCCGGGCCCGGCCCTGTCTCAACAAATTTCACTCCGCTCCAAACCTCGCGAACACGCGCGTTCCATCGCGCCTTCTTGCGCGCGCTTTCGAAGTTCTCCTGACGCACCGCCACAAACGCGTCGTGGGCTGGGCTGTAAAGCTCTTTGTCGTACTGCCGCACCATCCTGCGGCAGTCGAACTGCGGCGTCAGACTCATAATCGACTGCTTCACGCGGCGAACCCATTCCCCCGACCTGAGTTGCTCGCGACGATCGTAGAACATGGGCACAATCTCGTTTTCGAGGAGATAGTAGATGGCGCTGGCGTGCAGCGCGTCCTGATCGTCCGTGTAGGGCTCACGGTCGCCGATCGCCCACCCGCCCGAGACTTCGTACGCTTCGTCGAACCAGCCGTCCAGCACGCTCAAATTCAGCACGCCGTTCATCGCCGCCTTCATGCCGCTAGTGCCGCAAGCCTCCTCGCCACGGCGAGGATTGTTCAGCCACAGGTCGACGCCTTGCACCAACTCGCGGCCCACCTTCATGTCGTAGTCCTCAACGAACACCACATGCCGCCAAAGTTCCGGATCGCGCGACAGCGCCACGATTTCGCGAATGTACGTCTTGCCCGGCGTGTCCTTTGGATGCGCCTTGCCCGCGATTACAATCTGCACCGGACGCTCTTTATTCAACAGAATGCGCTTCAGCCGCTCCACATCGCGGAACAATAGCGTGGCCCGCTTATAAGTGGCGAATCGCCGAGCAAACCCGATGGTGAACGCGTTCGGGTCAAGCACCTCCGAGGCGTAGCGCAATTCCGCCGCGGCTGCTTTTCGCCTGTAAGCCGATGCGGTTTGATGTTCGCGAATAAATGCGATCAAGCGGCGCTTCCTCCGGCGATGCGCCTCCATCAACTCTTCTTCCGGAATCTCGTTCACCAGCTCGTAAGTCTGGGGGTCGGCGAAGCGGTCGCGCCAGTCCGGCTGCAGATATTGATCGTAAAGGTCGGCCAAGTCGCCATTCAGCCAGCTCGGCAGATGCACTCCGTTAGTCACGAAGGTAATCGGCGTTTCCCGCACCGGCAAGTCCGGCCACAAGCCGTGCCACATTTCCTGAGACACTTCCTGGTGCAGGCGGCTCACCGCGTTGCGATAGCCGCTGGTGTTCAGCGCCAGAATTGCCATGGAAAACAACTCACCGCGGTCGCTTGGATTGGACCGGCCGAGCGCCATCAACTGGTCGAAATCGATCTGCGACTCCCGGCAGTATTCGTGAAAATAATGGTACATCTTGCCGGGATCGAACAGATCGATTCCCGCCGGCACCGGCGTGTGCGTAGTGAAAACATTGTTGGTGCGCACCGCTTCCAGGGCTTCCGCGAATGTCAGCTTGCGTTCACTGATGTATTGCCGAATCCGTTCGAGGCCGAGGAACGCCGAATGCCCCTCGTTCATGTGGCAGACGGTCGGCTCTATATCGAGCGCGCGCAGCGCTCGCATGCCGCCAATGCCCAGCACGATCTCCTGCCGCATGCGCATATCCGTGTCGCCCCCGTACAGCTGATCGGTGATGACGCGATCCTCGGCGGGATTTTCGGGCAGATTGGTATCGAGAAGATACAGCTTCACGCGCCCGACTTCGATGCGCCACACCTGGATGGCCAGCAGCCCCGACGGCAGTTGCACGTGCACTTTCAGCTCTCGACCCAGGGCGTCGAGAACGGGTTTGCTCGGCAGCGTGTAGAAGTCGTTTTCGAGATTGCGTTCCTGCTGCCATCCATCGGCGTTCAGGTTTTGGTGAAAATATCCGTGTTGGTAAAGCAGCCCCACGCCAGTCAGCGGCATGTCGCAATCGCTGGCCGATTTTAGATGGTCCCCCGAGAGCACGCCGAGCCCGCCCGAATAAATCGGCAGACATTCAGTCAAGCCATATTCGGCGGAGAAATAGGCGATCAGCTTGCCGTCGGGCCGCTCCGTGACACGGTTCACGTGGGCGTCGAAGCGCTGGCAAGCTAAAGCGTACTGCGCCAGGTACCGGGGGTCGGCCGCGGCCCTCTCGAGCGTGGCTTGAGACACACGGCCCAACATCGCGACCGGATTGTAGCCGCACTCCTTCCACATTGCCGGATCGAGCCTCCGGAACAGCGCCCGAATCACCGGCTCCCAGCTCCAGAAAATGTTGTTTGCCAGTTCGGGCATCCGGGCGAGCGCGTCGGGCACTGCCGGGCGAACCAGAAATTCTCGGATCGGTTGAATATTGAAGGCCATTTTTGCGGGGTGTATCTAAAGTTGTGTTGCTACAACTTACAATACATCATTAGTTTTCGCGCCCGGTACGCCCTGCAAACACCGGTATTTGCGGAGTAATTCGAACAGAACCACCCCGCCGGCCGTGGCCACGTTGAGTGAATGTTTCAAGCCAAGCATGGGGATGCGGACGAAAGTGTCGGCCATCTGCGCCGTCGCCGGGTCCAGGCCATCCACCTCGCTGCCGAACAGCACGCAAACCGGGAATCGAGGGTGCCAATCGAACAAGTCTACGGCATGCACGGACGTTTCGATAGCGGCGATCTCATAACCTCTGGCGCGCAATTCATTCACGACTGCCGCCGTTTCGGGCGCGTGCCCCCAAGCCACTGTATCCTCGGCCCCGAGCGCGGTTTTCGAGATGGCGTTCCGCGGCGGATGCCCGGTGATTCCGCAAAGATAAAGTTTCTCGATGGCGACAGCGTCGCCGGTCCGGAAGAACGCTCCTACGTTGTAGAGGCTGCGCACGTTCTCAAGCAGGACACTGACGGGCAGCGGGCCCCAGCCTTCGTAAGCTTTCGCGCCGGTGGTCGCTTGATAAGGAACACGTTCCATTCAAATAGATGGTATAAAAGCCGCATGCACTTTCTGGCGGCAGCGTTCTGCGCGGCCCTGGCCTCGGCTGTTTTTAATTTTCTGTTTCAGTCTGTGATCTTCAGCCGCTACCGTTTACATACCCCGGCGACATGGCGAGTTGCGAGCAGACGGAACTTCGGCCTGGCGATACTGGGCGACGTCATCTTCGGCGTGGCCTTCGCCGGATTTTTCGAGATCACCGGGGGCATCGGCCGAATGAACGTGCGCGAGTGGGTCCGGATGGGGGTCTATTTCGGGGCCGGCGCCTGGGTGGCGATCGCGATGCCTCTGCTGTTCACCATTTCGGTGGTGGTGAACTTCCACCGCGGCGTGCTGACGGGAGCGCTGTTGAGTTGGTTATGCGCCTGCACCGCCGCCGGCGTGATCTCGGCGTTCTTCTTGCTGCCGAGCTAAGCCTCTTACGCCACGCAGACGGCCGAATTGCGGAAGTATTCGATCGTAGCCTTTAGCCCGTCCTCGAGCGTTACTACCGGATTCCACCCGAGTAGCTTCCGCGCCTTCGTAATGTCCGGACGACGCTGTTTGGGATCGTCTTCCGGCAGCGGATGGTACACAATCTGGCCGTTAGTCCCCATCAGTTGCTGGATCGTCTCAGCGAATTCGCGGATCGTCATTTCCCGCTGATTCCCCAAATTCACAGGATAGCGCTCGTCAGACCGCGATAGCCGGTACAACCCGTCCACCAGATCGCTCACATAGCAGAAACTGCGTGTCTGCGTTCCGTCCCCGAAAACCGTCATCGGCTTGCCCTGTAGTGCCTGGTCCAGAAACGCCGGCACGACGCGCCCGTCATTCAGCTTCATGCGCGGACCGTAGGTGTTGAAGATACGCGCGATGTTCGTGCGCACTCCATATTTGCGGTGGTACGCCATTGTCAGCGCCTCCGCGAAGCGCTTGCTCTCGTCGTAACAGGAGCGCGGCCCCACCGGATTTACGTTGCCCCAATAGGTCTCAACCTGCGGATGGACGTGCGGATCTCCATAGCTTTCCGAAGTCGACGTCAGCAGGAATGTGGCGTCGTGCTTGCGCGCCAACTCGAGCATTTGGCGCGTTCCCAGGGAACCGACGTCCAACGTCTCGATCGGATACTCGAGGTAATCCTTCGGACTGGCCGGGGACGCCATGTGAAACACCGCGTCCACGCCGCCGCTAATTTCAATCGGCTCGGTCACGTCATGCAACCGGAAGTCGAAGCCGGGCGCGGCCGCCAGATGCGCAATATTGCGGTCGGACCCGGTCAGAAAATTATCGAGCGCCACCACCTGATGCCCTTCCCGCACCAGACGGTCGCACATATGAGATCCAATAAAACCGGCAGCACCCGACACAACGATTCGCAAGCTCTTCCCTCCGGAAAATCCTTAATTGTAGCGGATCGCGGCGGGATTCCGTTAACCCCCCTCCCTGTCAATGGACAGCCTCCAACGCGGTGCTCTACAATGAAAGTGGAGATAAGCATGGGTCCGTTAGGTGTACCGGAAACAATATTCATCTTTGTGCTGGCTCTGCTTTTGTTCGGCCCGAAGAAACTTCCGGAGTTGGGCAAGACGCTCGGCAAGGCAATGGCTGAATTTCGCAAGGCTTCGAGCGAACTGAAGTCCACGTTCGATCGCGAGATGAGAAATCTTGAGCTGGAGACGGAGTCGATCAAGGAAGCAACGAACACGCATTTCCACGACAACTACAATTACGATTATTCGTCCTATGACTCCGGCGCTCATGGCGTCGAATCGCACGATTCTCCCGCACTCACTTCCCCCACAAGCGCATCCGCACCTCAGGGCGCCGAATCACAGGCGGCTATTGCCGCACCGCACGGCTCAATCGCCAATGGATCGTTGCACCCGGACGAGCCGATGGATTTTCACGCAGTTCAGCCGTCGCCTGAGCACCCCATCGTCATTGCGAACGAGCACGCCGATATAAAGAGCTAGAATGGCATCATCTGAAGAGCCGAAGGAAGAGCAATCTTCCGATGGTCAAACTGCGCCTACCCCGGAGCCCACATCCACAGACCCGGTGTCGGTAACCTACGAACCGGTTACCGATAGCTCGTATTACCACGACGAGTCTTATACTTACGATCCGTCGTCGGCCTATAGCGCTCAAGCGGGAAGCCCCGCCGCGTTTACGCCTCCCTATGTTCCGCCTGTCGCGCCTCCCGCCCGAACCGCCGCCGCGGGTGGCGGATCCCGGCGGCCGCCTCCTCCGGACGATCCTGACGAAGGCGATGAGGAAGAGGAAGGCATGGTCAGGATGTCGTTCCTGGGCCATCTGGAAGAGCTGCGCCGCCGCATTCTCTACATGCTCGGTGGAATCGGCGTGGCCGCCATCCTGAGCCTGACCTTTTGCGACGAACTTTGGCGCATGGTGAGCGCTCCGGCCGTGGATGCTTTGACGCAGCTCGGCGTCAAGCCTCCCACTCTGACCATGATTTCTCCCATGGATTCGTTCAACATTATCTGGTTCAAACTCCCGATGCTGTGTTCGGTCTTCGTTGCCTCGCCCTGGATTCTTTATCAGGTGTGGGCATTCATATCCCCCGGCCTTTACAAACGCGAGCGCCGCTGGGCTATTCCTTTTGTGGTTTCCACGGCCGGCCTATTCATACTTGGCGGTTTTTTTGCCTACTTCGTAGCCTTTCGATATGGATTGAAGTTTCTATTGGGAATCGGGTTCGGCAACTACGTTACGCCGATGGTTTCCATCACCGAGTACTTCGACATGTTCGTCAACGTGATGCTCGGCGTCGGCATCGTTTTCGAGCTTCCGGTCCTAATTTTTTTCCTCACACTGCTGCACATCGTATCCCCTAAGTTCTTGATTGCACACAGCCGGTACGCGATTCTGGCCATCGTCATCATCGCCGCGATTGTCACCCCGACCCCGGACGTGTTCAACCTGATGCTGTTCGCCACGCCGATGTGCCTGCTCTTCTACGTCGGCATCTTCGCCAGCTATTTATTAGTTCTGCATCGGGAAAAGAAACGATTTCCCTGGAAAATCTTCTTCCTGGTTGTTACCATTCTTCTGGCTGTGACTGCCCTTGCCATGTATCTCGCTATTTCCAAATTCGGTTATCATCTAATTCGGATATGGCCCTTTTTGACGCGTTAATGCGCCATTGAATGTAAGGGAGGCATTATCGTCGGCCTATGGATTTGATTAAGACGATTCGGGATCTCTGCATCGAGCGCGACCGGCTCGATGCCATCATCGTTTCGCTCGAGCAACTTGAACGTCAGGCGCCCCACTCTCCGCGCACGCTTAAGCCGCAAAAGCGCCGCGGACGCAAGTACATGAATGCGGAAGCCCGGAAAGAGGTTTCCGAGCGGATGAAGAAATACTGGGCGGGGCGGCGTAACCCCGACCGAAGCGCGCCTGCTAATAGCGCCGCAGACCATTCAATCAACGACACGCTGGCCAGCGCTGCGAACCGGACTGACGTATAAAGGCGGCCGAAGAACAGCGAAACGTTTCAGATCTCCGTGGGCGGATGCTATATTTGTAGACGTCGCGTGGGCGACTAGCTCAGCTGGGAGAGCGCTGCGTTCGCAATGCAGAGGTCGGGGGTTCGATCCCCCCGTCGTCCACCATAAATCTGGTTGGTTCACTGTAGGGGGTTCACCCACCGCACCCCTGCAAACCGCAGAAAATCGGTGTCAGCGGTGTGAACGATTCCGCGAAATTCGACAGCTAGGGCAGCGAGATGAGCGTCAGTCGTCAAGTTACCACCTCTGCCTTCCGCGCGTAAAAAGCGAAAAACCAATTCAGCGTGCCTGGGTCCGGGATTCACGATTCTGACATTCCTGCGGTTCAGCCACGACTCCACATGTGAGGCGGCCCGATCCACGGTAAGTGGCTTTGTAAAGATCCGCGAGTTGGTCCATAAGCGGATGAAACCGAAGGCGACCATCCAAGAAATCCCAACCGTTTCGGTTCCCGACAGACACGAGTTCCACCATTCACCTGCCCGTTCATGCCAAGGCGAGGTTGAATCGTATGCATAAACCAGCAAGTTGAGATCGGGAACGATCATTGCTTCCGGCCCGGCGAATTAATTCGAGTCGCTTCTTGGTCAAAATCCCAAGCTAGTTCGTTGAACCGGCGATCATCGATTCCGGGGCGTAAGTGACCGGCGTGAGGCTCGAGGCGGAACGCAGGCTCGGGCGGAGCCGAATCGGCGAGCCCGCGCCGTAAGGCTTCGTTCAAAACACTCTTAAACGGCTTTTTGGACTCTCTGGCTAGGTCTGCGAGACGTTGGGCAAGATCCTCATCCAAGGTTAAGGTAGTTCTCACAAAGACATCATGATGTCTCTTGCAGGTGATGTCAAGATGCTTTGCTCACCGCCCGGATGAACCAAAGCCTCCGATTCCTCTTGTCGAGCTGCCGAGTTCTCCTTCATCCCACTCGACGGCCTCGTACCGCGACACCACCATCTGCGCGATGCGATCGCCGGCATGGATCATATAAGGCTCCCGTCCCAGATTCAACATAATCACGCGAATTTCGCCGCGGTAGCCTGGATCGATCGTGGCCGGGCTATTCGGCAGAGTAATTCCTTGCCGCAACGCGAGCCCGCTGCGTGGACGGATCTGGGCCTCGTAGCCGGCTGGCAGTTCGATCGAAAGACCGGTTGGGACCAGTTGGGGGACACCCGGGGTTAGCAGCGTCGCCGCCAGGGCGCGGAGATCCATGCCGGCATCTTCCTCGGGTCCGTGGGCATACTCGGGCAGGGTCGCCTCCGGATCCAGTTTTCGGATCTTCACTTTCATGGCTTCGCTTGCGTGTGCCTCATAGCATAAGCTGCATAATCAGAACTGGTCTCAATGTCTCATAAACCCAAGCGCGTCTACACGGTCGCGCCCATGCCACCCGAGAAGTGCGCCTACGCACTGGCGCGTTACAGCCGCTCGCCCGATTCCATCGTCGAATCGCTCGATTGGGTGCGCACCCACAACTCCCAAAGTTTTCTTGAACACTACTATTTCCAGTACGGGCACGCCTCCATTGCGGACCTTGGCCACGCGGTCCTCTGTTTCGAAGGCATGTCCGAAATTGCCGCCACCGAGATCGAGGATGAAGTTCTTTGGGACGGGCAAGCCAAGTCGTCGCGTTACCAGGATTTCTCGCGCTCCGGATTCATCACGCCCGAGGAGTTCGACGCCGCCAATGGCGCGACTTACGCCGCCGCCGGGGACCAGCTTCTTGCCGCCTACGCGGTGGTGAAAGCCGCCGTCCTGGAATCGCTCAAGGAATCGCTGCCGCGCCCGGAGGCGATGAAGCCCGACACCTACGAGCGCAACCTCACCGCCCGGGCCTTCGACGTCGCGCGCTACCTGCTGTTCTGGGGCGTGCCGACCAATGTCGGGCAGGTGACCAGCATCCGCACTCTGGAAAAGCAGATCCGGCGTCTGCGCGCGTCGGAATACGAAGAGCTGCGCAGCCTTGGCGACGAGATTGCCCAAGCCTGCGCACAAGAGCCCGATTGCCTGTGGAGCGATGCCGCACGCGAGCCCCTCGCCCCTACCCTCGCGCGTCATGCCGATCCCGATGAGTATCTGGCGCGCTCCCGTCAGGATCTAAGTGCGTGGGCGGCGCAGAATCTCCCGAAACGTTCAGTATCCCCATGCGAGCGCGTGGCTCTGGTGCGACCGACTTGCACGATCAGCGAGATCGCGGCGACACTCCTCTATCCCGTTACCGACCGCCCCTTCCGCGAACTCTATGACCTTGCCGAGAGCTGGAGCCCGGCACAGCGGCGCGAGGTTCTCGACGTCGCCGTCCAGTCCCGAGGCCGGCGCGACGATCTACTTCGCGAATTCCGCGGCGGTCAGTACTGCTTCGACATGACTATCGATATCGGCGCCTACCGCGACATGCACCGCCACCGACGGTGCCAGCAGTTTCGGCAAGCGTTTTCCGGCGATCTCGGCTTCGACACTCCCGCCGCGCTGGCAGACGCCGGAGTCGCCGAGCACTACCAGAGTGCCATGGAGTCGGCGCTAGCGGTTATGCACTCGCTCCCAGCGCCCGGAGCACACTATCTGCTCCCTTTCGGCGCGCGTTCGCGTTTTCTATTCAAGATGGATTTCGCCGAAGCGGAATACATCTCGCGCGTCCGAAGCGGCGTGAAAGGGCACTTCAGTTACCGCGAAATCGCGTGGCTGATGAAGCAGAAAATCGAGGAGGTCGAACCCGAGCTAGGCCGACTCATCGATGCCACCCCGCCCTGGATCGAAGACCCACTCAAACGCTAAACCGAAACAACACTGACCCGCAGCACCCACCAGATCAACACGGCCTGCAAGGGCAGCCGAGCCCACAATGCCCAGGACGGAATCTGCAATCCGCCGGCGACTGGCTCGCGCATCGCCATATACACGTTTGCCGGAAACACCGCGATCAGCAGCGCCACTAAGCCCCATCCCGCCGCCGCCCGGAGGCTCGGGATCATGAGTCCGACTCCACCGGCGATCTCCGCAAGCCCGCTGATCCAGACCAGCATTCGCGGTGCCGGCAATACAGGCGGAACAATCGAAGCGTAAGCTGACGTAAAAATGAAGTGCAGCACGCCCGCGATCACGAACAAGAGACCTGTAGCCAAGCTCATTTCGCAGCAGGGCGTTTGAAGGTCAATGGCACCGAACCGGGCCCCTGCGTCCACTGCCCTTTGATCTCCGTGCCAGCGGAGTCCAAATCGCCCGCAAAAGATCCCTGAATCACCTTGATCTCGAACTTTAGGCTCTTGCCCGTCTGGGTGATGGTGGTGATGCCGATTCCGTTCGCGTTCTGATCCGGGCTATCCATCGACCCGGTGCCGGTGCCGTCGGCCGCCTGATCCAGGTGCAAAATGATGTTCAGCGGCCGCCCCGCATCGATCGTGCCCTCCCACGTGCCTTGGAACTCCTTGGCAAGCGACGTACTCTTGGCCGGCAGCTCGACTTTGGCGTCCCCGGTCCGCTTCAGAGTGAATGGAAAAGTCGCCGCACCCTGGTTCAGATTGCCCGTAATCGACTGGCCGTCGTCTGAAATTTTTCCGTCGAATACCGGCTTGCCCGGCACGCCCGCCACCTCGAACCCGACCGACTTGTCCTTCACCGCGATGTTGCTTAGCGCCATCCCGGTCAGCTTCTGCTCGGGCATTCCGAAGGACCCAATCCACTCACCCTGGGCGCTTTTGATCAGATCCGCCGACACCGTCATGGGGTGACTGGGCGCTTGGATCGTGCCCTCCCAATGTCCAGACTGAGCCCAGCCACTCGCCGCCAGCAAAGGCAAAAACATCACGATTCGCTTCATATTGTCACGTCCATTTTAGAATGGTTCAGATTGAACTTTCGGCTTGTCGGGCTTACGGGGCGGGGCCGCGCCAAAGATCAACGTCACGTCCGCCACGTGCTTGTCCTCGTCGATATTCGTGACTGCTTTCGTGGTCCCCAAGCTGTCGAAAATTCCATCCTCGCGAATCCTTGCGAGGAAATAATCCGGGTAGCTGGCATTGAATGGCGCGCCCTGCTTTGCGCCCCAAAGCTTCCGCACCGCCGGCTCACTGTTCAGGTCGAGTCCTTGAATCGTAAGCGTACCCGTATGGAACTGCGGGCCGCGATCGAGCCTGACGGCCACATCCACTTTTTTCGCGGCGTCGTCAATCTTACGGTCCACTTCCGCCTGAACGCGCAGGTACCCGTTCTTCTTCAGGATCCGTTTGATGGTCTCTACACCTTCGTTGATCGCATCGAAATTCACGAACTCGCCCGGCTTGATGGCTGCCTGCTTCAGGAGATCCGCGCCGTCCGCCCGGCTCTCCGCGCCGGAGATTGCAAAGCTGCCCAATCGATAAACGGTGCCTTCTTCGATTGTCACATCGACCACGAGGCCCTTCACCTTCTCCGCCGGGGAAGTCGTGATTTTGGGAAACTGCACGCGCACCAGGCCTCGCCCGTCGTATAACGGCCGGATCTGAGCGTCCAAAAGCTGCCGAAATCCGTCCTGCGTGAATGGGACGCCGTACGCGACGCCCGAAATCGCATGCTGCAATCGCGGCGTCAAAATGGCGTTGTTGCCCGTAAAGCGAACCTCCGCAATCACCGGCAGCGGCGCCGCCGGACGGAATAGAATCTTAAACTGTTCCGGCCCGGTGCTGATCACCGTACCCAAAACCTTTTCCGGATGGTTGACGGACGCCAGATAATTCTCGATGGCGCGCGCGTATTGATCGAGGATCGCAGTCGTCCCGGGCAGCTTGGGCAGAAATAGCGGATTCCGCGTTTTCAGATATTTCACGATCTCCGGACCCTGCGCAGGCAAGCCTTCGAATTCAAGGGCGAACAGCGGCTTCATCTCGAGCACCTCGAAGGTCAGCGCGTACCCGCCCTTGCCGCCCGGCGCATAACGATAGCCGACGGTCTCGAACATACCCGTGGCCACCAGCCGGTCCCGCGCCGCGTCGAAATCCGCCTTCGATCCGGGCTGGCCCGCGCGAACGCCGGCCACCTCGAGTATCTTTTCCTTGGCGAGATTCTGGTTTCCTTCGACGGCAGTGGTCTCGACGGGGAAATGATCCGGAGCCGTACGGGTGGCGGCCGGAACTGCGGACACCGGCTTGCTGCGACGCGTTTTCGTCTGCCCGAAGGCCCCAGCGGCAAACATACCGAGAATCACAATCAAGACCGTCGCGTTCAGCAAAAAAGCTCCTTCCGTAATGACGTACGCCCGGCCACTTTCATATCAAACTATTTCGCGCGAAGCGCCTCGCACTTCCATCCACCGCATTCGCCCGCAACCTATTGTAAATGGACGGTCCATGTAGAATGAAGAAAGTGTCCTACGATCTCATCATCATTGGAAGCGGCCCTGGCGGGTATTCGGCCGCGGTCCGGGCCGGACAATACGGCTTAAAAACGGCAATTATCGAACGTCATAGCAAGCTCGGCGGCGTATGCCTCCACGTCGGCTGCATCCCCACGAAATCGCTTCTGCACACCGCGGAAGTCTGGAATCACTTCACACATTCGGAAGCCGAAGGGATAAGCTGCGAGAATCCGCGCCTGAATTTTCCGAAAGTCATCGATCGCAAGAACGGCATCGTGGCGAAACACGCCAAGGGTGTCGAATTCCTGATGCGCAAGAACAAGATCGAGACCTTCCGCGGCGTTGCCACCCTCAAAGGCGGCGGCAAGGTTGAAGTGCGTGGGGAGAAGGGCGCGCAAACGCTCGAAGCCAAAAACATTATGATCGCCACGGGCTCGGAAGCGCGCATGCTGCCCGGGCTCCAGCCGGATCCCGATACAATCCTCACCAACATCGAAATCCTGAACCTGACGACGGTCCCTAAGACGCTTTCCATCATCGGCGCCGGAGCTGTCGGCGTCGAGTTCGCCTCCATGTTCAACAAATTCGGCACCAAGGTCAGCATCTTCGAAATGCTGCCCCGAATCGTGCCGGTTGAGGACGAAGAGGTTTCCGCCGAACTCGAAAAGGTATTCAAGCGCGAGAAGATCCGCGTCGAGACCGGCGCCAAGTGCGAGAACATCCGTAAGACTCCGAACGGCGTCGTGATGACGGTCACGTTGAAGAACGGCAAAAAGGAAGAGGTCGAATCCGAGAAGCTACTCGTCGCCGTGGGCCGCGCGCCGAATACGGCGAACCTAGGGATCGAGAACACGAAAGTCGAGCTCGACCGCGGCTTCATCAAGACGAACGAGTTCATGCAGACCGCGGATCCAACTATCTACGCCATCGGCGACGTGGTGGCCGGGACGCCGCAGCTCGCACACGTCGCGACGCGCCAGGGCATGGTCGCGGTCGCCAAGATCGCCGGCAAACCCACAACGCCCCTCCATCGAGACCGCATCCCCGGAGCCACTTACACCGAGCCCGGCATCGGCAGCGTCGGCATTACCGAAGCCCAGGCCAAAGCGCAGGGCTGCAAAATCAAGATCGGCAAATTTCCCTTCGCAGCCAACAGCAAGGCGACGATTCTCGGCATGCACGATGGCTTCGTCAAGGTGATCGCCGATGCCGCAAGCGGCGAAATTCTGGGCGTTCACATCATAGGGCCGCAGGGTTATGAGCTGGTCTCCGAAGCTGTCGCGGCCATGGAATCCGAATCGACAGTGGATGTCATGATGAGCGCGATTCATGCTCATCCCACCATCTACGAAGCCGTCGGCGAAGCCTTCAACGCGGTCAACGGTTTAGCCATCAATGTTTAACGTGCGCCACCTCGGGCGCCTCAGCTACTCCGAGGCGTTCGAATTGCAGCGGCAGCTTGTCGCCGAGCGCAAACAAGATCTGATTCCGGATCAACTGCTGCTGGTCGAACACCCACACGTCATCACGATCGGCCGCAACGGGCACCCCGAAAATCTGCTTGCCAGCGACGACGTGCTGCGCCGCTCCGGCATCGACTTTCACGAGTGCGACCGCGGCGGGGATGTGACATATCATGGTCCCGGGCAGGTCGTGGGCTATCCGATTTTCGATCTTTCGCGCTGGCACAAGGACGTGCACATGTACGTCCGCGCGCTCGAGCAGATCCTGATCGATACGCTCGCGGATTTCGCGATCACAGCAACACGCATTGCCGGCCTCACGGGCGTCTGGGTGGATGGCCGCAAGATCGGGGCGATCGGCGTGCACATCAGCCGCTGGGTGACATCGCACGGCTTCGCGTTAAATCTGACCACCGATCTTTCTTACTTTCAGTACATAGTTCCATGCGGCCTCGCCAAGCCCGTAACCAGCATCCACGCCGAGGGCGCGAGGCCAAGTTGGGCGCAGGTGACCAGCCGTTTGATTGCGCATTTCGAGCGCGTTTTCGATACCGAGGAGATCCTGAATGACAGACGTAGTAATGCCGCAGATGGGCGAGAGCATCGTCGAAGGCACCTTGACCAAGTGGCTCAAGAAGCCCGGTGACGCCGTTGAGCGCGACGAGCCGCTCTTTGAAATTTCAACCGATAAAGTCGATACCGAAATTCCATCGCCTTCGGCCGGGACGCTGAAAGAAGTTCTGGTGCAGGAAGGCGCTACGGTCGGGATCAACACCGTCGTTGCGCGCATCGAGGAGGCTGGCGGCGCGGCCGCTGCTCCCGCGGCATCCGCGCCCGCAGTGGAAGCGGCTCCTGCTGCTGCCCCTCCACCTGTTGCCCCGGCCGCACCGCCGGCTGCCGCACCCGCCGCACCTCCTCCACCTGCCCCCGCGGTTGCAGAAGAGACGCGCGAGCCCGCCGGCCCGCTCTCACCGCTGGTTCGCAGAATGGCCCGTGAGAACAACATCGATCTATCGCGCGTCACCGGCACCGGTGCCGGAGGGCGGATCACGAAGCAGGACGTCGAAGGTTTCATCGCGGCGCAAGGCCAAGCGGCTCCTCCGGCGGCTCCCACCGCCCCGTCCCCCTCGCCTCAGGCAGATGGCGCAGCTTTCTCACCGAGCGCCCCAGCCGCCGCTCCTGCCGCGCCTCCGGCACCGCCGCCTGCAGCCGGACAAGCCAAGACCCGCATCGAGCCCATGAGCACCATGCGCTCGAAGATCGCGGAGCACATGATCATGTCCAAGCGCACCTCGGCGCACGTGACCACCGTGCACAAGGTCGACATGACTAAGGTTGCCCGGATGCGCGCCAAGCACAAGGCCGATTTCCAGGCCCGCTACGGAATGTCGCTCACGTTCCTACCGTTCGTGACGCGCGCCGCCATTGAAGCCCTGCGCACCTTTCCTATCGTGAACGCTTCCATCGAAGGCACGAACATCATCTATCACAACGAAATCAACGTGGGCATCGCCGTGGCGCTTGAGAACGGACTCATCGTCCCCGTAATTCGGAATGCGGATGAGAAGAACGTCCTCGGCCTGCAGCGCTCGATTGTCGACCTCGCGCAGCGTGCACGCTCGCGCCAGTTAAAGCCCGACGAAGTGGCCGGCGGCACGTTTTCCATCACGAATTTCGGCAGCTTCGGCAGCATCTTCGCGACGCCGGTCATCAATCAGCCGCAGGTCGCAATATTGGGCGTCGGTGCCGTGGAGAAGGTTCCCGTGGTGATTGACGACGCCATCGCGATTCGCTCGGTGGCGTATCTTGCCCTGACCTTCGACCATCGTTTGATCGATGGCGCTCTGGCCGATCAGTTCACCGCCAAAGCCAAGTCGGTGCTCGAGAACTGGTCCGAAGAGGTTTTGTAAGTATGCTCGAACGCGCCTTTCTGGACTACTCGGCGGCGAAGCTGCGGCAGTACCGCGAGCGCATCGCCGAGTGTCTCGGGCGCTTGAGCGAAGAGCAGATCTGGGCCAAGGGCCACCCGAACGAGAATGCGATCGGCAACCTGGTCCTGCACCTTTCGGGCAACGTGCGCCAGTGGATCGTATCCGGAATCGGCGGCGGACCCGACACTCGGCAGCGCGACGCCGAGTTCGGCGCAACGGATTCGCCGAACCTGCTGGAACTGCTGAATGCCGCCGTCGATGACGCGCTTCCGGTAATCGCGGGCCTCACGCCCGAACGGCTCGCCCATCGCGTGCGGATTCAGAAGTACGATCTGACGGTGATGGAAGCCGTCTATCATGTGGTCGAGCACTTCTCGATGCATACGGGACAGATTATCTTCGCGACGAAGATGCTGAGCGGCGGCGATCTTGAGTTTTACAAACATTTAGCGGTAATTGAGCACCACGAACAAACGCCGTAGGGTTTAAATCACAATCCTTCTGCTTGTCCATACCTGTGAGGTGGCGAGTCGCCGCGAGGGTGTTCTTTACGAAAACCATCCCCGAAAACAGCGCCGCAAGTTGCAGTCGCTCGCGGAGCTGCCGCGAATGCAGCATAGTAAGACTACTGAAATTCTTCATTAAGGTGAATCGGTTACCAGGTGTTACAGTAGCCACTTCAAGTCTCGCTGCGCATGAGCCAGTGTTGGGCGGCCAGTGGTTTGACTCAATTAAGTCTCCGAGTTATCGTCCTACTATGGCCGAGCCCACGATTCGCACGTCACTTGACATTCCGGCTACGTTGTATTGTATCGGCGCCTCCATGAGGCCGCGCGGCACGAAAAGGTTCCTCGGCACGCCAGTTGATTCTCCGAAGTATCGAGCGGGCGGTCGAAGAATCGGAACCTCACCCGCCCCAGGCGCAGGCTCAGCTTAGATCCACCGCTTGTGCCAGCTGGCGGGAGAAAGCCGTTAATCTTACAAACGAAGAAATCTATGACGTCATTGAGTTTTCCTGACGTAAACGTCTGGCTCGCCTTGATCCAACGGAGGATCGAAGCAGTCACCGATTCGGCCGACCTCGAAGAAGTCTATGCCACCGAACGCCACCTTCTCTATGTAGCGTGCACGCGCGCCCGCGACTTCCTGTTAGTCACCGGCGGCGCGCCCGCGTCCGAATTCCTGGACGATTTGTCGGGCCGGCTGTCGTGACTGAAGGCCAAGGAGATTGACGGGTGCGCATGAAGGTCAGGGACGCGATCCGAATGCTCGAAAGAGATGGATGGACCCAAATCCGGCAGAAAGGTAGCCATCGCCAGTTCCAAAACGCTTCCAAAGTAGGGACTGTGACAATTGCTGGTCATCCGTCGGAGGTGCTACATCCCAAGACTCTCGCTACAATCAAGAAACAGGCAGGGCTGACATGAAATATGCAGTAATCTACGAAACCGGCCCCAAGGCCGGATACAGCGCCTACGTGCCCGATCTTCCTGGGTGTGTGGCAGCGGCGCGCACCCTGAAGAAAACACGCGAGTTGATGAAAGAGGCGATCGAGTTCCACATTGAAGGCATGCGCCTTAATGGTGAGACAGTGCCGGAGCCGTCGTCAGTCGCTGAAATGGTCGAAGGATCAAAGGTAGCTTGACCGCTGTGCTAACCTAAAGATCGTCGGTTCGCGCGCGCCTCGCGCAGCGGTGTGCCTAGCGAGCCGGCCAAATTCGCCCAATCGAGTTCAAAGCGAAGGCAGAAATAAAGGGACGGGTGGGTGAGCGGTTAATACCAGCAGACTGTAAATCTGCCGCCCCTTGCGGGCTACGGAGGTTCGAATCCTCCCCCGTCCACCAGTTAGAATAGAAGTAGCAGCATAGGCCGTTGTAGCTCAGTTGGTAGAGCGCGTCCTTGGTAAGGACGAGGTCACCAGTTCAATCCTGGTCAACGGCTCCATACTTTCATTTAGGAACCCCATGGCAAAGGAAAAATTCGACCGCAGCAAGCCGCACGTCAACGTCGGGACGATCGGCCATATCGATCATGGCAAGACCACGCTGACTGCCGCCATCACCAAGACGCTGGCGAAGAACAACCCGAAGGTCAAGATTCGCGAC
>JBBROU010000076.1:0-25442 GCA_038229055.1 Bryobacterales bacterium
CCGGCGATTAGGTGTCGCGACGAGAACGCTTCGGCCCAGCGAAGATTCAGGCGCGTGTTTCGATCCGCGTCAAGCGATTGTCAACGTCAATCACTTTCCCGGTCAGCAACTCGATGCGATGCTCCATCGAGTCAAATCGATAGTTTACGGTTGAGGTCAGTGTCAATGCGACCGTTCATCGTTACAGCCAAAGAGTCAACCCGGCTGCTCAAATGGATGTAGAGCGCCACATTAACAACCATTCCAATCAAAGGAACTCCGATGGCAAAGTGAAGCTGTGTGTCGGTCACGCTGCGCCTTTATGGTAGCACCGGGCAATCAATGAAGCTGCTCCAACTCCTTGGTCCGCTCAGAACCCCTTGGGCGTTTCCCCCGCCACCTTGAACTCCCGCTCGAGCGCAATTCCGGCCCTCGCAATCGTACCCTCGTCAAACAGCCGTCCGATCAGCGTGATTCCGTGCGGCACACGCCGCGGCGGCGAAAACTTCGGTAGCGGGTTCTTGGGATCGGGAGCCCAATCGCTCCGCGCTTCGGACACTTCTACGAATCCTGCGCGCATCGTGAGCGATGGATGTCCGGTGAAATTGGTGATGGTCAGCATCTCATCGCGCAGCGATGGCACTAGCAGGATGTCAACATCGGCGAAGATCCGCGCCATCTCCTGCGCCACCTTGCGTCGTAAGCGGTCGGCTTGCACGAAATCGACAGCGGAAAGAAATCGCGCCTGGCGGAAAAGATTCGGCCATGCGTCGGGCACCTGCGCCTTCAATTCTTTCAGCCCGCCGTGCAGCGTGAGGTCTTCGAATGCTGCCGCGGCCTCCGCGAACAGCGTTAGGTTGAGCGATCCGTACGGCCAATCGGGAAGCGAAACTTCCACTGGAATCATGCCGATTTTCTTCACCGCTTCCAGCGCGGCGCGATCCACGTCCGTGGCCGGGTTCTCCTTCATCCAGTTCGGGAAGTAACCGACACGAAGCCCTTGCACCGCCGCTCCGGCATCGAAATCCAAGTGGCTCGGCACGCTGGCAACATCCGCCGCATCCGGTCCGGAGATCGCTTGCAGCACAAGCATTGTGTCCTCCACGCCGCGCGTCATCGGCCCGAGTTTGTCGAGCGACCAGCACAGCGTCATAGCTCCCGTGCGCGGCACCCGTCCGTAGGTCGGCCGGAGCCCGGTGATCCCACAGCGCATGGACGGGCTCACGATGCTGCCGCCAGTCTCGCTACCTATCGAGAACCCCACCAAGCCCGCTGCCGTCGCCGAGCCAGGACCCGCGCTCGATCCCGAAGAGCCTTCGTCCAGCAGCCATGGGTTCATCGTCTGGCCGCCGAACCAGACGTCATTCAGCGCCAGTGCGCCAAGGCTTAGCTTAGCCACGAGCACGGCACCGGCTTGGTGCAGCCTCGCCACCACCGCCGCGTCAGCCGCGGGTATTCGGTTGCGGTAGGGCTCGGCTCCGAACGTGGTGGGGATTCCGGCGGTATCGAGCAGGTCCTTTCCGCCCCATGGAACACCGTGCAGCGGGCCTCGATAGCGTCCAGCGGCGATTTCCTGGTCCGCCTGTTTGGCCTGTGTCAGGGCCAGCTCACGCGTCAGTGTGATCACACACCGCAGTTCGGGATTGAAGCGTTCCAGCCGCGCCAGGTAGATCCGCGTCAGACGCTCCGATAAGAGTCTTCGAGATTCAATCCAGCGCGAAAGCTGCGTAAGCGGCGCGAACGCGATGTCCGTGTCTTCGGTGGGAAGCGGCTCGGAGCCGGCCTGCGTACGAACAAATCGGTCGCGCAGCGCCGCGGGCTGCAGGCCCGGCAGCACCGGGTTCCACTGCGTCGCCGGCGCGAGGGATGGTTCCAGCGCCAACTTCTTGGGTCCGGTACGTCGCTCGTACACCGGCGCCAGGCTTCTGCGCCAGTTGCCCGCCGCCATATCGCGCTCAGCCGGACTCATTTCGAACTGCACCAGTTTCTCGGCTTCCGCGAAAGTTGCGGCCGATACCGGAGGGCCGACATCCGGAGCCGTGCCAAACGCGGGCGGCGCGCCGGCCGGCCGTTCCGTCCCGGCCTGTGGAGCTTTGCGGCAAGCTGCGGTAACGGCGGCCAGTGCCGCCGTCGCGCGGCTTAGAAATTGTCGGCGTGATTTTCCCATGGGTTCTCCGCTCACCAGTCTAAGCCGGTGCGCGCGCGAGAATGTAAATATGGAACGCGCGCGGATCGACAAGTGGCTCTGGGCCGCTCGTTTTTTCAAGACGCGGTCCCTGGCATCGCGCGCATGTGAACTCGGCAGGATTCAATCCAACGGGCAGTCCGCCAAGCCCTCGCGCGAGGTGCGTCCGGGCGACTTGTTGCAAGTGAAGAACGAAGGCGGCGATTTTCAGATCGAGGTCCTGCTGCTGAGCGAAATGCGCGGCCCTGCCGCGGTAGCTCGGACTTTATACCGCGAAACGGAATCGAGCAAAGAACTCCGTCTGAAACTTGCCGAAGAGCGCAAGGCTGTGGCTGCCTTCGAGCAGTTACCGGAAGGCAAGCCGTCGAAACGCAATCGCCGCGAGTTGGACCGTTTTCGCGGTCGTGCTTAACTACCCAAGTTAACGTCGAGAGAGTTAGCGGACGATAATTCGCACGGCACGGTCGCCGCTTTCGGAAGCGGCGAACCGAATGGTCACCTTGGCTTTCACACGCAACTTACCTTCAATGCGGGTGTTCGAATCCACCATGAAGGTTCTGGTTTGCGAATCCTGCCCCAGGCCTTTGCGATTGACGGTGATGCTGTCGGGTGAGAATGTCAGGACCACGCCGGAAAAGAAATCTGGTTTGGGGGCGGATTGCCCCGCTTCCTGCTGTCCCGCTTGAATCACCGGACACGACGGTACCAGCAAAATCAATGCAATTAAGATCCGGCGCACTATTCCAGAATATTCTATTCGCTATGAATACCGCTTGAAGCGTAGGTTAAGAATTGTTCACCGGAATCGCACTCGCAACCCGAACAGCGGGCAGGGTAATGATGAATTCCGTGCCTTGGCCGGGGGTGCTCTTCACGTCGACGGCGCCGTTGTGCGCCTTCACGATCCAGGAGACGAAACTCAGCCCGAGACCCAGGCCCTTTTCCGGCGACGGAGATGAGGAATCGTTGCCGGTGATTCTGTAAAAGCGGTCGAAGATGTGGGGCAGATGCTCGGGAGAGATGCCGAGGCCTGTGTCGGCGATATGAAGCTCGACTTCGTTTTGCCGGCCGATGATACTCACCGTCACCTGCCCGCCCGGCGGCGTGAACTTCAGAGCGTTCGACAGCAGGTTCGAAATCATGCGCTCGATCTGAACGCGATCCAGATCGCCGGTGCACTCGGGCGGCATCTCGCCGGCTACCAGGTGAACGCGCGCCTCTTCGGCCGGTATCTGAAATTCATCCACCATGTCGCGCACCACGGCGCAGAGATCTATGGGGATCTTCTGAAGCACTACCTGACCGGTTTCGGCCTGGGCCAGCAACAGCAACGCGCGCACAATCTGCGACAGGCGTTCAATCTCATGCATCGACTCCAGAATGGCTTCGCGATACTGATCGGTGTTCTGGGCGGTAAACAGCGCGACTTCGAGCTGCCCGCGAATCACCGTGATAGGCGTTCGCAGCTCGTGCGAGACGTCGGTCGAAAACTGGCGAACCTGGCGGAAGGAATTTTCGAGCCGTTCGATCATCTGGTTGAAAGTCTCGATCAGGAAATCGAGCTCATCGCCGGCTTGGCGCGTGGGGATGCGCAGGCTCAGATTGGAACTGCTGATGCGCTGCGCCGCTTGCGCGACGTGCAGCACCGGCGTGAGCGCGCGGCCCGCGTAGATCCAGCCGAGCAGGCATCCGCCGACGACCATCAGGCTCATAACGCCCAGCATCACCCACGTGAAGCTTTGCAGAATGCCGCGGCTATCCGCAAGTGAGCGGCCGATCGCCAGATAGTACATCTCGCTGTGCTGCTCATCGTAGATCGCTCCGGCGCGGATCAGATAAGGAACGCCCTTGGGGTCGTGCTTCTCGTTCCAGACGATGTGCTGCGACCGAAGCGTCTTGCGAATATCACCTGGGGGATCAATGCCGAGGCTGCGATAAATGGTAGACGATTGCTTTTCGTTCCCGTTGGCGTCGGTCAGAAGATAGACGCTCTTCAAGCGCCCGACGATGGCGGCCTCGTCATCATCCTGCATATCGGCGTACCAGATCGGCCGGCCCTTCTCGATCCGCAGATAGCCCTTCACCGCAGCCCATTCCTGATCTAGCCTCTCGCGAAGCTGCTGATCCAGACTCGATTTGAGATTTTCGCGAAAGATCAGACCGACGGTCGAGATCAGGAGCGTGAAAAAGACCGCGTAACTGGCGGTGAGAACGAAGCGCAGGCTGCGAGTGAAGCGCTTCCGGGCCAAGCTTTACACCTGCGGTTCGAAAGCCTGCTCGACGGATTTTGGCACGGGCGAATTTTCCGGCGCTTCGATCATGTAGCCGATGCCCCGCACCGTCTGGATCAGCTTCGTTGGGTAACGATCGTCGATCTTGCTGCGCAGATGACGGATATACACATCGACAATGTTGGTCAGCCCGTCGTAGTCCATATCCCACACATGCTCGACAATCATGGTGCGGCTGAGAGGCCGGCCTTTGTTGCGCATCATATATTCCAGAATGCCGAATTCTTTCGGCGCGAGGTCGATGGATTCGCCGGCGCGCGTAACTTTGCGGCGCATGATATCAAGATTTAAATCGAGCACCTGCAGCTTCTCTGGAGCGGGCTGGCCGCGGCGCAGAAGAGCTCGAACACGGGCCAGTAGTTCGACAAAAGCGAATGGCTTGGTCAGGTAATCGTCGGCGCCTTGTTCGAGTCCTTTGACGCGATCGTCGACCGCCCCGCGAGCGCTTAAGATCAGCACCGGAGGCCCGGCCTTCTTGGAGCGAATGCGCTCCAGAACCTTCAATCCGTCGATATCGGGAAGCATGATATCGAGAATGATGAGATCATAATCCGTCGCGTTGACGAATGAGAGCGCGGTGTTGCCGTCGGGAGCCAGATCCACTGCGTATCCCGCGCCCTGCAGGCCGCGTTCCAGAAAATCGGCGATTCGCCGCTCATCTTCTACCACCAGGATGCGCATCAGTTACTAGCGTAAATCAGCGCGGCCCAAAATGCGACACCAGAAAATCGATGAGAGCCGGGCGGCCATCGGGCTTTACCGAAGCACCCCACCGAACCATCTTGTCGACTTCCCTTTCCCATTGCGGACGCGACAGGTGCTGGCCGGCAATCATGTCGGTGCCATGGCACGGCAAGCAAGCCGCTTTCGCCGAGGCGGGAAAATCGGGAACGTTGGTCACCGGATTCATCGGCGGCGGTGCTGCCGTGTCGCCGACTTCCACGCGTACCTGCTGCACTACGTTCCACAGATACCCTGACGGATTCCAGTCCTCGACCAGCGGCTGCGTCTGCCCGGCGCGGTCCGTGGCGCGCGCCATAATCACCACCGACCCGCGTTCCTTCGGCGTCCATGGAAATTCCCACAAACGCCACCCGTACTGTGTCGCTTGACCGCCGAGAGACGCCGCCTTCCAGGAGCGGCCGGAATCGGTCGAGACATCGACGCGCACGACCGGCGACTCGCCCGACCACGCGGCGCCCCGGATGGTGACGCGATCCAGCGTGATCTGAGAACCATGCAGCGGACTGGCGATCACGGACTCCGGGTTAATCTCGGTTACCGGCGTCATTTGCGATGGATCGACCGTGGAACCGGGCGGAACCGAGTGAATCGGATGACGATACGCCGTCTTCATGAAGAAGCCATCGTACTCGTGGTCGAGCACTTCCATGTGCGTGAGCCACTTCACCCACGAATCGCCGGCCCAGCCCGGAACCACGATGCGCAGAGGAAATCCATGGGAGGGCGTGAGCGGCTGCCCGTTCATCTCGAAGGCGAGCAGAGTATCGGGGTGCAAAGCCTTTTTGATGGGCAGGCTGCGCACGAAATCCGGCATGGTTCCGGGTGGCTCGTCGGCGCCATCCATCATCAGGTTCGTGCCCGCGGGCTTCACGCCGGCCTTCTTCAGGACATCCATGAGCCGGATTCCGGACCAACGCGCATTGCCGACGCCGCCGTGCTCCCACTGCATGCCGGGCACTCCGGGGACGTAGTAGCTGCGGCCGTTGCCGGCGCATTGCAGTACGCCGACCAGTTCCGCGCGCGTAAATTTGCGGAGATCCTCGAGCTTCAGAGTGAGCGGCGTTTCGACCAAACCATCAATGCGAAGCGACCACTTCGCCATGTCGATCGTCGGAGTATAGGCGTGCGTCCTGATGTAGAAACTCTCGACGGGGGTGAGCCACGTTGAGAAGCCTTCGAGCGTCATTTCGAAATCCTCGGGACGCGCCGAGCGAACCAGCAGCTTGTTCACGGCGTCGGCCCCAAGGCGGGGCGCGAGCGAGCCGCCGGCAACCGCGCCGAGGGCCGACAACAGCATTTCTCTGCGGGTAGGCATTCTAGTGAAGAGGAAACTTTAGCACGTTCGTATTGCCGTTGCGTACTTCCACTTGCATGCTGGCCTGCTTCCCGTTCCGCTCCACTGCGACGTGGTAAGAACCGGGCGGCAGCGATATTTGCGCGGGCGTGGTTTCGGTGCGCGCGTCTCCGTTGATGGAGACGGAAGCGCCCGGCTGCGGCGTGGTAATGATGAGCGTCCCTAATACCGGCCGCAGAGTGATCAGCGGCACGTCTTGCGGCCCGGTTCCGACGCGGATTTCGCGGCGCTCGGGCTGGTACTGCACCATGCTGATCGCAAGATTGTGGACGCCCGGCATCCCTTGCAGCAGGCAAGGCGTCAGGCAGCTCGCGTCATTGTGGTCATCCAAAGCGGCGGTCGCGCCGGGCGGATTTGTCGTAATCCAGATGTCCAGCGGCTTCGGCGGCTCACGCGGTTCCAGACGCGCGGGAACGTTGCTGGGAGCGGGTTTCAGGGACACGGGATTCGTCGGCGCCGGAGCCGGCGGGCCCGGATCTGCAATGATCTGGGCATTCGCCGCGGCGGGCAGTTCTGAGGACGTTACAGTGGCGTGTTTGTCCGGGCTCTCCGGCATCGGTTGGGCTACTGTGGCGACCGGTTTGAATTGTTCGGGATGCGATCCGGACGTTGTGAAGTGCGCAATCGCGCTCAGAATTCCAACCGCGATGATAAGTGCGACAGCGATCGCCAGGAATCCGCGCTGTTGTTTCTTTGCGGTTAGTTCCGGTACAACGCTCGCCTCCGGCAATGGAAGCTCCGCGCGCGATTCCATCATCGTGGGCAAGCTTGGGCTCGATCCCCGCGCCAGATTTGTCCAGCCGGTTGTGCGCGCGCACGCCGCCTCAAGCGCCCGGATAAACGCGAGGCAGTTGACATAGCGAGCTTCCGGTTTCTTGGCCAGTGCTTTGCGCAAAACCGCGTCGATGTGCGGCCCGAGCGAGGGGTTGATCCGGTGCGAGGGAACGGGCTCCTCGGCGACGATCTTATACACCACCGTGCTCAGATGCTCTCCGGGAAAAGGCCGTTCGCCGGTCAGAATCTCATAGGCGACCACCGCCAGCGAGAACTGGTCGGAGCGTCCGTCCACAGGCACTCCCTGCACCTGTTCGGGCGACATGTAATTCGGCGTGCCCACGATCGTGCCGGTCATCGTGTAGCCTTCAGTCGAATTGATTTTGGCGATGCCGAAGTCGGTGATCTTGGCCGATCCGCCGCGATCGAGCATGATGTTCGCCGGCTTTATGTCGCGATGGATGATGCCCTTCTGGTGGGCGTAATCGAGAGCAATGGCGGTCTGCTGCAGCACGCTGAACATGCGCTCCGGCGCGAGCGCCTCAGGCCGGTTCAGCACATGGTCCAGTGTGGGGCCGTCCACGAATTCCATGGCGATGTAGGCGACGCCGTCATCCTCTTCCATGTCATAGATCGTGACGATGTTGGCGTGGGAAAGCACGCCCGCGGAGCGTGCCTCGCGGAACAGCCGTTCGCGGAGCTTATCGCGCTGGGCGGGGTCGTCAACCTCGCGCAGGCGAATCGTCTTGATGGCAAGCGGCCGCCCGATGGTGGGGTCGACGGCGTGATACACCACTCCCATCGCTCCCCGGCCGAGTTCCCGGACGATCTGGTAGCGACCGATCTGCTCCATCTGTATTCGTAGTGTAGCGTGAGGCTAGAGCCCGACGGGCATCAATTGCTTGAGCAAACGGCAATCCACATGGATCCGCCAAGCCTCTCGGGCCAGCGTCTTCTCGTCTTCAGTGATGACCGGACAACTATTGCGATGCGCGAGGGCAAGCAAGCCCGTATCAGGAGGGCCGATGAGGGAGATTAACGAAGCTAGGTGTTCGTCAGCTCCGAGCTCAGAAATGGAGATTAATCGTTCGTCGACATTCCACTGCTTGACCAGTTCGACACTGAACTCCCAGAAGTTAGAGAGATCGTCGCCCTTAAGGCGCAAGCGATGCTGGACCAAGCCCTGCAGTTCCCCAATCACGTGGGAGGAAATCAATTTAATGCTGATCGATCTCATCAAATTCATAAATGTTTCTTGGCCCCCAGGTTCCTGTAGGAGTGGATCGAGCTTGTCGACGAATTTCGCGGGCCGATCGAGTTGTTCATTTACGTAATTGAAATGCAGAATCAGCGCGCTGAACAATATCGACGAGTCGATGACAGCGATGTGAAGCGTCGGATCAAGCCGCCGGCTTGTTTTCATCGCCGGTTGTGAGCGGTACGTCGTGACCAAAGGATAGATCGCGACGAAGGTCCTTTAACGTGCGGATCAGTTCTCTATTGTCGCTTGCAGATTGATCTGCCATTTGAATGGTCACGAGGTATCGTTTCCGCACGCCGGGAAACTGGAGAGTTGCCAATAGAATCTCTCGATTTCGATTCCAGAACTTTGCAGTGGAATAATATGCGGGTTGGTCCGGG
Source organism: Bryobacterales bacterium (assembly GCA_038229055.1). Classification (GTDB taxonomy): domain Bacteria; phylum Acidobacteriota; class Terriglobia; order Bryobacterales; family Bryobacteraceae; genus JANYJA01. The sequence continues at coordinate 8,969 of JBBROU010000076.1, forward strand.
TTGTTCACCACATATTGAGCAATCAGGTTGTATCGGTCGGAAGGTGGATAGGCACCAAACACTTCGTAATGTTCCGTAGCCCCCAGTTCCTCAAACTGCTCTGGCGTAAGAAGTGAATCACAGAGCTTCGTGAACTCGGGATCTGTCGATAACGCCGTGTGTAACGCTATAACTGCGTCGAGTAGACGATCAACGTCTTTGTCGTGCCTTTGAAAGGCTTCCTTCAAAGCGGGGTTAAGCTCTTCAATCTGTTCCAGATTTGGCCAGACTGAGTATTCGAGCAGTCGTCGAATCGGCCTGATTAGCTCAAACTTTTCCGGACGGAACGAAAAAGTCAGATTGCGCTTCTGTAAGATCTTGAGTTCCAACTCCAAGGATTGCAGCAATGGGTTAAGAACCGTGTCGAACCATGCGCGAATGATCCGTGGTCCAATTCTTGGTTGGAGTTCGATCTGAGCTGATCCTGTCTCGTCCAACTCTCCCAACGCGTCTTCGATCGCCGAACTTGGCAAACCCTCTTGCGACAGCAAACTGGTAAGCGCTTCGCGAGTGAACGCGCAAGATTCACCGAATCCACTCTTCTCACCGTGCCTTCCGTTGTCGATTACTGTGTACGTGGTTGAAGTGCCTGGCGGACTGTCTTCTTTACGTATGTGGAGCAGTCTCAGCACGGCGATGATCCTAACACAATCCGCCTCACAACCGGTTAATCAAACTCGCCACGTACCCCGCGCCAAACCCGTTATCGATATTCACCACCGTCACGTTACTCGCGCAGCTATTCAACATCCCCAGCAGCGCCGCTAAACCGTGGAAGCTCGCGCCGTAACCTACGCTCGTCGGCACCGCGATCACCGGGCACGACACCATGCCGCCCACAGCGCTCGGAAGTGCGCCTTCCATTCCGGCGCAGACCACCACCACGCGCGCTTCGAGCAGCCGCCCTCGATTGCTCATCAAGCGGTGGATGCCGGCGACGCCTATGTCGTGAATCGTCTCGACCTCGTTGCCCATCACCTCGGCCGTAATCTGAGCTTCCTCGGCCACGGGGATGTCGCTGGTGCCGGCGCACACCACGGCGATCTTGCCTTTGCCGTGAACTTTCTTCTCGCCCCAGAATCGAATTGCGCCCGAGAGCGGAAAATATTCGCCGCCACGGATCTCCTGCTCCACCACAGCCGCAGTCTCCGGAGTGGCGCGGGTGATCAGCACGTTGGGAGCGTGATCCAGCAGCCGCGAGGCAATCGCGACCACCTGACCCGGTGTCTTGCCCAGCGCGAACACCACCTCCGGCATGCCATGGCGCAACGCCCGGTGGTGGTCGAGCTTCGCGAACCCGAGATCTTCAAACGGCAGGTGCCGGACCCGCTCGAGCGCGCTATCGATATCCACTGCTCCTTCGCGCACCTGCACTAACAAGCCGCGAAGTTGGTCTTCCGTCATCTGTGCTTAGGCTATCAGAAGGCGATCCGCTTCCCGACGTCAACCGCGTGCTTGCGCGCCTCGCCCGAACCCAGTTCCAGCACATACTGCGCCGGAAAATGCCCGCCGTAAGTCGGGCAGTCCCGCGGCTGCGCCTGGCAGGGCGGAGTGTTCCCGGAGATCTCGACCACCTGATGCGCTGGGTCCATCCAAATTATGTCGAGCGGAATCCGGCAGTTGTGCATCCAATAGGCGATGGTGCCCGGAGCGCTGTGGATGAAGAGCATGCCGCGGTCGGAAGCCAGCGAATCGCGAAACATCATGCCGCGCGTCATTTCCTCATTCGTGATTCTCACTTCGGCCAGGATGACCGCGCCATCGGGGAGTGTGACCGGCCGCAGCGAGGCGGATTGATAGCTATCCTCTTTCTGAGCGCACCCCGTGAAAAGGAGCGCAGTTACTAACAGAGGGCCGATCTGGCGCATGCAGTAAAATGGTAGCTGTTTCCCCTCCGAATTCACATTTTATGTTTTGGAAACGCCTACGCCTCACGCTCGAAATGATCAAGTTCGAGCACTCCATATTTGCGCTGCCGTTCGCGCTCACGGGCGCATTGCTGGCATTTCGCCAGAGCGGATTTACGGGCGTGGCGTTCGGGCGAGTCGTGTTTTGGATCGTCATTGCGATGGTAGGCGCGCGCTCTGCTGCGATGGCTTTCAATCGCCTGGTCGATGCCGAGATCGACGCCCGCAACCCTCGCACGCAGTACCGCCACATACCGGCGCGCCTGCTGTCGAGAGGCTTTGGATGGGGATTCGTCGCCGCCTCATCGCTGGTGTTTCTGCTGGCGGCCCGCGCGCTCAATCCGCTCTGTTTCTATTTAGCGCCGCTGGCCCTCGGAATTATCTTTCTCTACTCTTTCACCAAACGATTCACGTCGCTTTCGCATCTGGTTCTCGGATTCTCGCTCGGTATCGCGCCCGCCGCCGCCTGGATCGCGGTCCGGGGATCGCTCGACCCGCGCATCTTGCTGCTCACGGCCGCGGTGATGTTTTGGACTTCCGGCTTCGACGTGATCTATGCCTGCCAGGACTACGAATTCGATTCGCGCGAAAGTCTCTTCAGCATCCCGCGCCGTCTTGGTCTTGCGAATGCGCTCTTGGTGGCGCGATTGCTGCACGTTGCCATGATCATGTGCCTGGTCGCGCTTGTACTCGTTCTTCATCTCAACTTACTCAGTCTTGCTGGAATCGCAGCCGTGGCGATGCTCTTGATTTACGAACACCGCCTGGTGAAACCGGATGATTTCTCGCGCGTAAATGCCGCGTTCTTCACCATGAATGGATGGGTCAGCGTGTTATTCTTTGTCTTCTGGGCCGCTGACATCCTCCTGTTGCGAACTCGCGCGTAAAAAGCCTATGCAAGTGTTTATCGAAGATCCCCGGCTGCGTCCGGTGCGCGAAAAAGTGGAATCGGGCGAGCGCCTGTCGCATGATGACGGCGTGGCGCTGTATCGCAGCTCGGATATCCTGGCAATCGGCTATCTCGCGAACATCGTGCGCGAGCGCCTCCATGGCGACACCACTTATTTCAACGTCAATCGCCACATCAATCCGACTGATGTCTGCGTCGCGAGCTGCCGCCTGTGCGCATTCGGCAAGCAGAAGCGTGATCCCAATTCCTACACCATGTCGCTCGAGCAGGTCTGGGAGACGGCGGGGATCGGGTACAGCGAAGCCGTCACCGAGTTCCACATTGTGGGCGGCCTGCATCCCGAGCTGAGTCTGGATTGGTTTTGCCAGATGCTGCGCGGCCTGAAAGAGCGCTTTCCGCAGGTGCATTTGAAGGCGTTCACCATGGTCGAGATCGGATATCTCGCCAAGCGCGCGCGCATCTCCCTTCGCGAAACGCTGGAACGTCTGCGCGACGCCGGAATGGATTCTCTCCCCGGCGGCGGAGCGGAGATCTTCCGCGACAGTGTGCGCCGCGTGATCTGCGATCACAAGCTTTCTGGAGATGAGTGGCTGGAAACGGCGCGTATCGCGCACGAGCTTGGGCTGCATTCGAACTGCACCATGCTCTACGGGCATATCGAAAATGACGATGACCGCGTGGATCATTTGGAGCGCCTGCGAAGCTTGCAGGACGACACGCAAGGCTTCCAGACGTTCATCCCGCTAGCATTTCATCCCGACAACACAGCGCTGCGCCACATCGACAAGACCACCGGATTTCTCGATCTTAAGAACATTGCGGTGTCGCGTTTGATGCTCGACAATATTCCGCACATCAAGGCGTACTGGATCATGATGACGCCGAAGATCGCGCAGATCGCCTTGCGCTTCGGCGCCGACGACATCGACGGCACCGTGACGGAAGAAAAGATTTATCACGATGCCGGCGCAACCACCAGCCAGAATTTGCGGCGCAGCGATTTGCTCCAGTTGATTCGCAAAGCAGGGCGCGTACCGCTGGAACGCGACACACTCTACCGGCCTGTCACTCGCTCGGAAACGGCGTTTACCGTATTGGTTTAAGGTACGGCCAGCGGCGCGGCGGCTTCCGCTCCCAGCCCGGCGTAAGTCTCTTTGACCTTCACCACTTTGCTGCCGCTGAAAGTGACGAAGACGATTCGTCCCGGCGGCCTGCCGTAGATCCAGTCCTCGAGCTCATCGCCGTCCTTGGTTTCGCGCTGTTTGTGTTCCGGGCGGCCCATCGCGAGCAGCACCTGATCCTTATCCATCCCCTTTTCGGCGCGCTTCTCGGCAATCGCCTTCTTCACTTCAGGTGCCAGCGTCTCCGAGTAGAGCTGAGTTGCGGAATGCTTGTCGAAGTCGAAAATCGGGGCGAGCATCTTCTTCACGTCAGCCGACGTCATGGAAGTCAACGGCTGGTGAAATTCGAGCACGATGTTCGTCCCCGTGCTGGCGTTGCCGGTGCCGTTCGAGACCGGCCCCGTGCGACTGCCCATGCCGACCTCCACGTGGTCGTACCAGTGCCGCCCGCTCTTCACGCCGCCATTGATTTCGAGCAGAATGTCTTCATCCTGAAGCGTGACTTTCGTGATCTGGACCAGGTCGCCGACGCGCGCCGCCGGGCCGAACGTGCGCGCAACCTCGGCCCACTGCTTGGAGTCGTACTTACCCGTGGATTCGAACTCCAGCGGCTTCTTCGACCGCGGAAGAAGTCCTTTTACGGTCGCGTACTCGGATGAAAGCCCGCGCACCAATTCGACGCGCTCGTCCAGGGTCAGTTTTTCGGCCGCTTGAGCGAACGGTGAAACGGAAATCGCAAAGATCGCCACAAGTGAACACCATCTCATGGGAGTTCCTCCTCCGGCGCCTCGAGCAAAAATGCGTGCTGCGGCTGAAAAGGGAACTTCCATAGAAAGAATCCGAGCAGCAGTAACACAGCCGAAGTCAAGATACTTGCCTCCGGACCGTACGCCCCGCCGCTCCAAAGGCTTCCGACGTTCCACGTCATCTCGTAACCCGTTACCCTCATTGTAAGCCCGCTCAAATTGACGCCGAACAGCGGCAGCGCCAGGTTCCACCCGAAGTGCAGGCCGCATGGGAGCCATAGATCGCGGCTGCGCCAGAACGCGTAACCGAAGAGCATGCCGAAGCCGGCGGTGTTGACCAGTCCTAGATTCGACACGTTGGGATTGAAGGCGTGGCCGGCGGCGAACAACACGCCAACTGGCAAAATCGTGGCGAACGGTCCGAAGTTTCGCAGAAGAATTTGAAATGCGTAACCGTGGAACAGCAGTTCCTCCCCGGCAGCACCGCACATCAGGAGAATCGGCACGAACAGCATGGTGCGCCAGTTTGCGTTAGAGTCTTTTGAGGCCGTGAAACTCGCCGCACGAAAAATCAGCGGGCCGGTCAACACCATCGCCGCACAAACGAGTCCGGCGATGGCTCCGACCAGCGCGTGACGTCCCGCTTCGCGATTCCAATGCAGGCCGACGTCGGTCAGGCCGCGGCTCTCGTAGATGCGCATGCACAAGCTGTTCGCGACCGCCGCCGCGATGAGCGCCGTTATAAGAATGCCCACAATTTCGCGGCCAAGCCAGAGCAGCAGAGGCCCCAGCAGCGATGCGGTTAAGAAGTAGAACAGTAAGTAAAGGCCGACCTGCAGAGCGATACGGAGCGGGTCCCTCGTCATTGAACGCTCATTGCACGCTCAGGCGACTTTGACGCCCTTCAGTGCGACGCGCGTCGGCAGCACGGTTGCGCCTTCTTTCTCGATGACGGCCGCAACGCGTTCGCGCGCATCCGGCTCGACCAGGAAAAAGACGCAGCCTCCGCCACCGGCTCCGCAGACCTTCGCACCCGTCGATCCAGCACGGCGTGTGCCTGCAATCAACCGGTCGATCAGAGGCGTCGAGATTCCCGGAGCGTTCTTGCGGCGGTGGCTCCATTCCTCGCGCAACAGGCGCGCCGTTTCCACCCAATCGGCTTTCTCGAGCGCGGCGCGCATAGCGTTCGCGATGGCGGCAATCCGGTCGAAATTCCGGTGCACCGCGCGGTCGTTGTCGATGTGCGCCTTCATCACTTCCCAATTGTTGATGCCGGAGTTCCGCGGCTCGCCGGTGTAGGCCAGCACGAATCGCGAATTCAGTTCTTCCGGATCGAGCGCCAGGGACTTGCGCTGAATGCCCGCCTCATTCAACTCGATCGCCGAGATGCCGCCGTACATCGCCGGATAGTAATCCTGGCAACCGGTCGGCACGCGGATGATCTGCGCCTCCACATTCTGCGCGATCTCACGAATCTTCTCGATGGAGTAGCCGGAGCGCGTGAGCCGGTTTAGGGCCGACGCGACGGTGATGATTAGAGACGACGATCCCGAGATACCGGCACCCGCGGGTGCTTCGGAATCCGTCGAGAGCTCGATGCCGGATTCGGGTGCGAAGAATTTGACCACGTGAGCCAGCAGAGCCAGGCGGTAGCTCTTGGCGGCACGCAATTCGCCCAGCGACGCGAATGTTTCCTCGCGCGCCAGATCGCGAGATCGCAGAACGATACCAGCGTCATCGCGAGTTTCCAAAACGCAACTGGTGTAGCGATTGACCGCGAAATTTACGGTGACCGCGTGGGCGTGAAAAAGATAAAGAGGCCAGATGTCGAGCGTGCCGCCGGCCAGATCGACTCGGCACGGGGCCTTCGCGGTTATGCGCATGAAGTCACGAGTAACATAGCATAATCGACTCGTTATGATAGAGCTTGATCCCGCATGACAAAAGAGCAGTTTCTTGAAGAGTTTTCCAACTGCCTGGGGGTGGAACCCGGCGAAGTTTCCGAACATACCGAACTGGCGACACTCGACGCATGGGACTCAGTGGCTTACCTTGCGACCATGGTGATGATCGATGACAAGCTGGGCGTTGCGATCACGCCCGACACGCTGGTCGGCGCGAAAACTGTGCGCGACATCATGTCGGCCGCGGGCCCGGGGCTTCAAGGATAGCGGTGCCCCTCTCGACCGGAATTCTGGCTCTTGATTATACGCTGGGTTCGGAATCGCTCACTCACGAACAGCTTGAAGAGCGCTTCGGCGTCGAGGCTATGAAGAAGGTGCTCTCCGGCGCTGGCATTCGAAATCGCCAAGTCGCCGCGCCGGGCGTATGCGGGTCCGATCTTGCTTACGATTCGGCAAAACGGCTCATCGAACGAACGGCGCTCGATCTACATTCTATCGACCTGCTGATTCATTGCACCCAAAGTCCCGACTATTTTCTTCCGACCACCGCGTGTGTGCTGCATGACCGTCTGGGCTTGAAGAAAGAGTGCGCCGCCTTCGACATCAATCTGGGATGCAGTCAGTACATCTATGCTCTATCGGTAGCGCACAGCATGATTAGCAGCGGTATTGCGTCGCGAGCCCTCGTGCTGACCGGAGACACGATGACGCGCACCATCAACCCGATGGATCGCGCAGTCGCGCCGCTGATGGGCGATGGAGGGAGCGCGTCACTGGTCGGCATCGTTCCCGAGGGCGAAGGTTTCGCCGGCTTCGAGCTGGGAACGGACGGTAGCGGGCATCCGTATCTGATGATCCCCGCGGGCGGATTTCGCAAGCCCCTAAGCGCCGAAACCGCGGTTGAAGTGGCGGACGCCGAAGGCAACGTTCGGTCGCCGCGGAACCTGTATATGAGCGGCACGGCGATTTTTCATTTCGCGATATCGACGGTGCCGAAAGTCGTGCAAAGCATCCTAGCCAAAAATGCGATGACGATGGATGATATCGATCTCGTGTTGTTCCATCAAGCCAATCAATACATGCTGGATTACCTCGTCAAGAAACTTAAGATTCCGGCTGAGAAGACGCATTTTTATCTGGCGGACATCGGAAATACGAGCGGCTCGACCATGCCGATCGTGTTGGCGGACGCCTTGCGTTGCGGCAAGGTGCGGAAAGGCTCGCGGATTTTGATGGTGTCGTTTGGCGTCGGATTGTCGTGGGCCGCAACGATCATGAAGTGGAGCGGACTGGCATGACCGTGCTGATCACCGGCGCGTCGTCCGGCTTGGGAAAAGCCTGCGCGGAAAGACTGGCAATCGACGGCGCGCAGCTAATTCTCGTCGGACGCAACGCGGAGACGCTGGACGCGGTGGCGAAGCCGATGGGCGCCCGCGGCATGGTTTGCGATGTCGCCGACGAAGCCGCGGTGAAGGCCATGATGGCGCAGTTGAAAATGGAAGCCGTGCAGATTCACGGGTGGGTGCTCGCGGCCGGCGTGCAGAATCTGAATCCGATGCGCATGGAGTCTGCCGCCACCCTGCAAAACAGTTTCGGCGTGAACGTGAACGGGTCGCTAGGGTTGATCGCGCTGGCGCTGAAGTCGCGGCTTATCGCTCCGGGCGGATCGATCGTTCTGTTCTCGTCAGCGGCCGTGCATGCGGGCGGCGCCGGACTCGTGATGTATGCGGCCTCGAAGGGGGCGCTGGAAGGCGCCACTCGATCGCTGGCTGTCGAACTCGCGGGGCAGAAAATTCGCGTGAATGCGATCGCGCCCGGTGTGGTCCGCACGCCGATGTCGGAAAAATTCCTGAGCAAGTTGCCGCCGGACCGCGTGGCCGCGATTGAGGCGGATCACCCTCTCGGCTTCGGCACCCCGCGCGACGTCGCCGGTCCCGTGCGGTTTCTGCTGTCTGAAGATGCGCGCTGGATTACCGGCACCGTGATAATGGTGGATGGCGGCCTTTCAATTCACTAGTGCTATGGATACTGCCGCCGATTTGTCGTTCGAAGAAATCGAAGTTGGCGCGCGCGCCTCGTTCCGGCGCCGAATCTCCGCGAGCGACATTGAAAACTTTGCGGCACTATCGGGCGACTACAATCCGCTGCACACCGACGCGGCTTATGCGGCGACAACAAGTTTCGAGCGTCCGGTCGCGCATGGAATGCTACTGGCGACATTTGTATCGTGTTTGGTTGGGATGCATCTGCCGGGCAAGCGCTGTCTCTTTCTCGACGCGAATCTCGACTTCGTTCAGCCGGTGTTCGCGGGAGACGAGCTTGAGATTGTGGGCGAGGTGAAGTCCCGCCAGGACACGCTGCGGACCCTGGTGCTGCGGGTGCAAATTACCGCGATGCCGGATCGAACGGCGGTGCGCGGCAAGGTAACAGTGAAGGTTCTATGACGGAACGCGAGGCGGTCACAACAATTCGCGATTCCGTGCGGCGCGCGAAATCATGTGCCAATGCCGAAGTCGCCCTAGCCGCATCAACATCGAACGGTGACTTCGGCGCCACGTGGCTCCGCGCCGCGCTACTCGAAGCCTGCGGCCGCGGTGCCGAGGCGGCGGCGGAACTGGAATCGCTCACGGATGCGTTCTGGGGCGAGGAACGCGCTCTTCGGAAAATAGCGATCGCGCGCAATCAGTTCGCGACCGATCCGTCAACAGCTTGGCGGAATTTGGCGGAAGCTGTGCAGGCCGCGCGTAATTACTCGACCCTGGCCGCCGCCGAAAAACTCGTCAACCGCATGCGCCGGAAGCACACGCCACCCTTTCGCCGCCATTTGAAGATCGCGATGTTGGGGACCGTCACGCTCGATCTCTGGACACCAATCCTTCGCGTGATGTGCTTTGCGGCTGGTATCGATGCTGAGATCTACGCCGGTCCGTTCCAGCAGGTCGAGCAGGAGATTCTCGACCCGGCATCGGGATTGGCTTCGTTTCACCCCGAAATTTTGATTCTCGCGCTCGATTGGCGCAGCCTGAATCTGCCCGACGAAGCGGCTGACCCCGACGCCGTTGTGCGCGACAAGATCGCGGGAATTAAAAATCTGTGGCGCGGCGCGACGGTCATCCAGTATGGCTTTGAAGTCCCCGAGATTGACGCGTATGGAAGATTGAGCGCTACGCTGCCCGGCGGCCAAGCGCACATGCTTCGCGCAATCAACAACGCGTTAGCCAAATCGGATGTGTTGTTTTTCGATGTCGATCAGATCGCGGGAATCTACGGCAAAGCCCAATGGCACGACCCTGTGCTGTGGTTCGCCGCCCGGCAATATCCCGCCACGGATGCAATTGCGCTGCTCATGCGCCACCAGACCGCGCTGCTGCGGGCCGTCGCGGGGCTGACTTCGAAGTGCATTGCGCTCGATCTCGACGGCACCCTGTGGGGCGGCATCATCGGCGAAGACGGAGTCGCCGGAATCCGGCTGGGCGGCAGTCCCGAAGGCGAGGCCTACGCTGAATTCCAACGCTACCTTCTCGCGCTGAACCGTCGCGGCATTCCACTGGCGATCTGCTCGAAGAACAATGACGCAGACGCGCGCGCGCCTTTCGAAGAACACCCCGAAATGGTTCTGAAGCTGGAAGACATCGCGGTGTTCGCGGCCAACTGGAGCACCAAAGACCAGAACCTGCGGCACATCGCGCGCACTCTGAACATCGGTATCGACAGCATCGTATTTCTTGATGACAATCCCATTGAGCGCGCATTGGTGCGGGAGTTAGTGCCGGAAGTTACCGTGCCCGAACTTCCCTCCGACCCCGCTCTTTACGTGGCAACGCTGCACCGCGGCCTCCATTTCGAAGCGCTTGCGCTCACTCAGGAGGATCGCCAGCGCGCCGCGTCCTATCGCCAGAACTCCGAACGCCAGAACTCCGAACGCCAGACACTCGCAACGACGAGCGGCAGCGTCGATGAGTTCCTCGCCGGGCTCAACATCCAAATTGAATTGCGACCGTTCGACCAAGCCAATCTCGCGCGCATCGTCCAGCTCATCAACAAGACTAATCAGTTCAACCTGACCACGCGGCGCATGACCTCGGCGGAAGTCTCCGCTCTTCTCGATCGGAACGGTTGCTACACGCAATTCATGCGGCTGCGCGACAAGTTCGGCGACTCCGGCCTCACCGGCATTCTAATCGCACTCGAAGAACACGATACGTTCCGCATCGATAACTGGCTCATCAGTTGCCGCGTGCTCGGTCGGCGCGTTGAAGATGCCATGCTCGCAGCTGCGTTGAAGTTTGCTCGCTTGCGCGGCCTTCGCGAAGTGCGCGGCGAGTACATCCCCACTCCGAAGAACGCGCAGGTCAGTGCAATCTACGAGAAATTCGGCTTCTCGCGTCAGGCCGAAAACTCATTCTCATTCGCCCTCAATCAAGAGATCTTCACCATTCCCGATTGGCTCAAAGTGGACGATGCCACCCAGGACAGCGAGAATGAGACTGATGAACGAGCGCGTGCAACGAGTCTTCCAGGAAGTGTTCGATGACGAGAATTTGGTGGTCACCGACGCCATGTCGGCCAAGGACATTCCCGATTGGGACAGCTTGGCGCAGATCAAACTGCTGATCGGCCTCGAAGAAGAATTCGAGGTGAAGTTTACGACGCATGAAGTAGCATCCATGACGTGCGTGGGCGACCTGAAGAAGGCGCTCGCATCCAAGAACCTCAACTAATCCAGATAGAAAGCGTCGTTTTCGAGGAGACTCATCGCGATTGCCGCGTTACTGCCGAGCTGGTCTTTGGGGTCGCGCATCGAGAGATCCTGGTCATCAATGTGTCGCAATCCCGCAGCCTCAATCGCGGCACGAGCATGCGGGGCCGAAGCCGCGGCGACAACCTTCGAAACTCCCGGGTCTATCGCCGCGAACTGCAATGCCAGCGCATAAGCCGAGCGCCAGTCGATATCCTGAGCCGAGTTCACCCACACTTCGGCGATGCGGCATTCCAACCCCGTTCGGCTCAGAACGAAGTATCCGATCGGTTTGGCGTCCTGAAGCAACACGTACCCCGTAACACTAGCCGCCGGACACGCCAGAAAGTAGTTGAGCAACTCGGGGCTCCGCCGGCAGACCACTTTGTGCCGAATCGCAGGATCGGGTAGCGGCACAGAATCATCGAACCGGTCCACGCGCCGTGCCCTCCACCCATCCGAAACCTTCACCCCGGATCGCGCGGTCAGCAACACGTTTCGCCCCAACCGCGCCGCATCTTTCCAGGTGCGCGCGGTCTCGCTGTAGAGCTTCCACGGCCGCGCCACACGCGCGTAGCTGGCAAGCTCGGCCCTGCGCTTGAATCCCATTCGCGGCAAAACCGTGCGCGCATTTTCCGAGCCGCCGATGCTGATCAGCGTCCCCGTCAGCCTCTGGATGTTCTGATAGACCAAGCCTCCCGATCCGGGCAGCTTTTTGCTCGCGGCCCAATCAATAATGCACGCGCTGGGCACGAGCCCCGCTTCCGTCACAAATTCCACCGGCACCAGCGACCCGTGCGCCACAATCTCGCCGCGGTAGCGCAGCACGTAACTGCGGTTCCCCTCCCATAACGGATGTGGAGCGAAGCACTTCCACAGCATCACTTCCCGCGTGAAAGGCTTCCAATTCTCCGGCGTGCCGAAGACGGTTTGCAGAAAGCTTCTGACTTCGTCCAGCTCCGTTACGTCAACCGGACCGAAGTCGATGTCGGCCGCCATCGGCTAAACGCCGGAAGGCGCGGCTTCCTCCAGCGGCGTCACGGGGTCAAGCGCGAGCCAGAAGAATGCGCCGATGAAGTAAACCAGCGCCGAAACGTAAAACGTGATATTCCAGTTGTTGTCGGACAGCTTCAGGATGTATCCCGCCGCGACCGACGCCGTGGCGCCGCCCAGATTCCCGATCATGTTCATGGCCCCGGAAAGCGTTCCGGCATACTTGCCGCCGACATCCATGCACGCGCCCCAGGCGTTCGGCATGACGAGGTCGTTGCAAAAACTGGCGAACCCCATCGCAATCACTGCCAGGAGCGGGCTGGCGAACCACGTCGATCCGAAAAGAAAACCGCTTGCACCTACAAATCCGATGATGGAAACCAAGCGCCGCGACATTCGAACACTGCCGACCGCGCGCGTCACCGGAGCCGAGATGAAGCCGCTGAACAGCGCGCCGATGCCACCAAAGAATAGCGGCAGAGTGGCGTAGCGCGCGATAGTCCCGGGATCGAGATGGCGTGCTTCCTTCAGGTAAGTGGGCAGCCAGGTGATGTAGAAATACCAGCTATAAGACAAGCAGAAATACTGCGCGCACAGCAGCCAGACCTGCCGCGATGCGATGAACTTGGCCCACGGAACGCTGCCATGCCCGGACGCGTGCGTGTCGGCAAGCAGACGAAGTTCCGCGCTATTTACGCTCGGATTGTCGCTCGGATTGTCGCGGAACCAGCGGTAGAAAAAGATGGCCCAGACCACGCCGAGCGTGCCAAAAATTGCGAACGCGTTGCGCCAGCTTACGTATTTCAGGATCGCGAACACCAGCAGCGGCGTCAGCGCCCCGCCCCATCGCGCGCTCAGCCAGACGATGCCCTGCGCCCTTACGCGCTCATCCTGCGGCAACCAGGTGGAAAACGCGCGTGCGATGTTGGGAAAGCATCCCGCCTCACCCGCCCCGAAAAGGGTCTGGATCACAAAGAGCGAGACGAAGTTCCACGCGCGTCCCGTCACCGCGATGAAGAACGACCACCACACCACAATGCGCATCAGCACTTTGCGCGGGCCATAACGATCGCCCAGCCAGCCGCTCGGAATTTCGAAGGTTGCGTACGCCGTAATAAAGGCGGAAAACACCCAGCCCATCTGTACTTTGTCCAGCCCCAGATCCCTGCGGATGTCGCCTGCTGCCTGGCTCATCGCAACACGGTCGATGTAGGTAATCACGGCCAGCGTCACCGCGAAAAACACTACCCAGTAGCGCACTCTGGAGGGTCGTTCATTCTCGGTGCGGGTCACGTCGGGGGCCTGGGTCGCCATCGGTTGTCATCAGATCATGGGACGGGATAGAATGCAACACCGTGTGCCTTCCGGCGATAGAGAGCCAGCCCGATTTCAGAACCGTGGATGAAAACCTGCGCCACTGTTTTGAAGCGCTCGCAGGCGGCCGGTTGTCGGCGCAAGTATGCGCGGCTGCGGGCGTGCGGGCGATTTCGCTGGGAGTCGGCTTTCAGTTATTCAACGCCGCATTTCTCGATAGCCCGGTCGAAGACGAGCACGATCTGCAAACTCGCATTCAATGGGCTGGAGAGCAGCTCGGTTCGGGCCGCCTGAAATGGTCGTTCTGGATGTGTGAAAGCTGGTTGACCCCGGCGGTGCGGCGGCGAGCGGAAAGAGTGCTTCACCGCGGCGGGCTTTCGCTCGTCTCCGAAATGCCCGGCATGGTGATCGACGGGTTGAACGGCCCGGATCGCCCGCTACCGGTCATCGAGATCCGGCGTGTGGCGGACGAGGGCGACCGCGCCGCGTTTTGCGACATCGGCTCAGCTTGTTTCAACGTTCCGATCTCGTTGTTCGGCGAAGTCTTCGATTCGGATATGGCGGCGCGCCCCCAATTCGCGGCTTACATCGGTTACGCCGAAGGCCGCCCCGTCGCCACGGCCGCCGCGGTCGTCACAGGCGATGTCGTCGGAATTTATAATGTCGCCACCATGCCGGGGCTGCGGCGGCGCGGTTATGCCGAGGCGGTCATGCGCTTCGCCATCCAGCAAACCGGGTGCCGCCGGAGCGTCTTGCAATCGAGCATCCAAGGCCTCCGCATGTACGAGCGCATGGGTTACAAGGCCATCTGTAAGTTCCGCGTTTTCACGTCATAGTAAGATCCAGGTAGGCCTTCGTTTGCGCAGTCTCTTTCTGTTCCTCTCCCGGCAACGACAACTGCGGCACTGGATGGAGACCTCCCCGGTCGCGCACAAGCTATCGGAGCGCTTCGTCGCGGGCGATTCTTTACAGACCGCCGTCGAAGCCAGCCGCCGCGTCAACAACGATGGAATTAGCGTGACTCTGGACTACCTCGGCGAAAACGTTCACTCCTTGGATGAAGCGCTGATTTCCCGCGACGTCTACCTCCAGGCGCTGGACCAGATCGCCTCGAACAATCTCAACGCGAACGTCTCCTTGAAGCTCACGCAGTTCGGCATGGACCTCTCAGAAGACGCCTGCCGCCAGAACGTGCGCGAACTGGTCTGCGCCGCCGCCAGGCATCGAAACTTCGCGCGGATCGACATGGAGAGCAGCGAGTATACCGATCGCACGCTGCGGCTCGTCATCGATCTATACGACGAAACCAAGTCGTGCGGTGCCGTAATTCAGGCGTATCTGTTCCGGAGCGAAGCGGATATTACAATGCTCTGCAACCGTGGCATTCGCGTGCGCCTGTGCAAAGGCGCATACCTCGAGCCGGCGGACGTCGCTTTTCAGAAGAAGGCTGACGTGGATGCCAGCTTCGTGCGCCTGATGCGGAGATTGCTACGCGACGGGACTTATCCCGCCATCGCTACGCACGATGACCGGATGATCCAGGCGACGCTCGCGTTCGTCGAGGCGAACGGAATTCCGCATGACCGGTTCGAATTCCAGATGCTCTACGGCATCCGCCGCGATCTGCAAAAGCGGCTCATCGCCGAGGGCTACCGGCTGCGGCTTTATGTGCCGTTCGGCGAAGCATGGTATCCATATTTCATGAGGCGGTTGGCGGAGCGACCGGCCAACGTCGTGTTTTTGGCAAAGAATCTTTTCCGCGAGTGACGCATTCGGGAACTTCTGGACGGAAATGAGAATCCAACTGATTGTGCGGTACGGGGGTTTTCTGTTAGCCAAGCTGATCGCCGGGGCGATTATCATAGTGCCCCTGCTCTCGCTGATCAATCACCTGATCGCGCCGGGAACGCCTTTCCTTCATATTTCGACGCACTGGTTCGGCTACGATCTGCTTTACACCAGCATGGTCGGGCTCTGGTTTCTGGCGGCGTCGGGCGTGCTCTATCTCTGCATTTGGGACCAGCGCTACCGTTGCCGCGTCTGCCTGCGGCGCCTGCGGATGCCCATTGAAACCGGATCTTGGAGCCGGATGCTGCAGTTCGGGCGGCCGCGCATGGAGTACATCTGCCCTTACGGACACGGCAAATTGAACGTGGAGGAGCTGCAGATTCTGGGGCACGAGAATCCCGAGTGGACTGAACAGCGCGACATGTGGGACGAACTGTTCGCCGGCAAGGGCCCGGAATCGCGCAAGTGACCCGGGGCGGCGTTCCCCTCTGGCGTATCGCGGTTGGCGTTATCGTGTTGTTGGGATTAGTCGCGATCGGTGCCGCAATGACGCCGGTCTATATCCACAACTGGGAGTTTGAAAATGCGGTGGATCGACTGGCGCACGATCCGGACGCCTTCGATCGTTCGGACGATGCGATCCGCAGCGCCGTGGTCGACCGCGCCCGGGAGGTGAATCTCTCGGTCACGCCGGATGAAGTAACCATCGCGCGCGAGGGGCGGCGGTTGCTGATTCACATGAAGTACGCTGTCCGCGTAACGCTGCCGATGTACACGGTGGACTTGCACTTCGAGCGTTAACGGCAACCCGTGGTAAAAGCTACGATGAGAACGAGAAACGGAGAAACCGGCCAATGCAACTGAACGTTACCCCCGACCTTGAGAGGCTTATCAACAAACGCCTTTCCAGTGGCGGCTATACCAGCGCCGAAGATGTGTTGCGCCGCGCCCTTGAATCTCAGGATGCCGAGGAAAGCTGGACCGACGAGGAACGCCGGGCGTTGTCGGCCCACA
>JBBROU010000077.1:0-25286 GCA_038229055.1 Bryobacterales bacterium
CGCTTGCCAACCAGGCGAAACTTGCCATCGCCGAAGGGTACATCACATCCGGCGATCCGGAGAAGGCGGTTTTCCTCCTGCGGGATATCCCCGCTGATTCCGCAGTTCTCGAGCTGCGATCGACCGCGCTCATCAAGCTAAACCGGAGGGAAGAAGCGCAGGTGGTGTTGAACGAGCTGCTACAACGTTATCCGGAGAGCCCCTCAGCCTACGTCGCCGGGACGCAGCTCTTGCTTGAGGGCAAGCGTTTCGACGACGCCCTCGCGATTCTGAATTCCGGTCTCGAACGGCTCCCTGGAAACTGGCTGTTGTTGCTGCGGCGAGGCGTGACCAATAAGATGCGGGGTGCCTATCCCGAAGCCCGCGCGGACCTCACGGCATCGCTAGAGAATGGCGGCGACCCTTCGTTGGTTGCCGCCGCGCTCGGTGATGTGATGGCGGCCCAAGGCGAGCCTCGCCAGGCCGCCGAAGTCTTCCGTGTGGTGATCGAGCGGACGCATCAGCCGGAATTCCAACTCGCGTACGCTCTCGCGCTTGCCCAAGATGGACATTCCTCCGCCGCGCTGGCCCAGGCCGCGAAGGCTGTTGCGGTTCTTCCGCTCAGCGCGCGTGCCCATTTTGAATACGGAAAAATGCTGCGCCGCAACGGCGATGCCCACGCCGCTCGGAAACAGTTCGAGCGCGCCCGCGATCTCGATCCGCAATTCGGCGCGAACCTCTACGCTTTGAGCCGGCTGTACCGCGAAACTCGGCGACCCGGAACGCGCCGCGAATACCGCGCGTGAGTTCCTGATGACGAAACGCGCCGGCCCCGATGCGAGAGGGAGTGAACGACAATGGAGATACACACCGTGATCAAAGATGGCCCCTCAACTTTGACTAAGCCGAAGGCAACCCCCGGCGCGGCGCCTTTCGCGAAGCTCCCGACTATAACTCTTCGCGATCGTATCGCAGAGATTCTGCGCAACGCGATCCTCAACGGCACTCTCGCGGAAGGGTCCCGCATCGTCGAACGGAAACTTGCCACGCAATTCGATACAAGCCTGACGGTAGTGCGCGAAGCGCTGATCGAACTGGAGGTGGAAGGCTTCGTGATTAAGAAGCCCAACTCCTCGACCTACGTCACCAAGCTGTCGATGGAGATCACCGAGAAGATTTTCTCGGTGCGCAGGATTCTCGAAACCTACGCGGTGGAGCAGGCGGCCGAAAAATCCACGCCAGAGGCCGTTCAGGCTTTAGAAGCGGCCTACCGGACGATGCTTGATGCGGCACGCAACGGAGACCTCGAAAATTACGTTTTACGGGACTACGCGCTTCACGAAGTCATCTGGTCCACGACGCAGAACGAATACCTCACGGCGGCCTTGAAACGCGTCCTGCCCCCAGTATTCGCTTTTGCCGCGATGCGAATGTCGCAGGGACACGCGTTCGACTTGGTGCGGGATGCTGAGTCTCACTGGCCGCTAGTGCGGGCCATTTGCGACCGCGCGCCGGCAACCGCCCACAAAGTCTTTTTGGAGGCTCTCGACAAATGGCTGGCAAGCACCCGATCTTACGTGTTCGAAACGGAAGGTCGGTGACGAGTCGCTCAAAATGTTATATGATCGATTACATGGGTAGGTCGATCCAGCGCTCGTTCGCAGTGGTGCTGCTTTCCTTGACCGGTTCGCTATTGCTCGCTCAGGGGCCGGATCACCCGGCAATGCCTCGGGGCAGCAACAAGACCGAGCTGTCTCGCCTCACCGTGGCGAGCTCATCAGCCCTCCCGTATTTTGAACCGAAGCCTGCCGTCCGGCAGAACTACATCGACGATTTCATATTCGAGAAGATTCGCAAAAACAAGATTCCGCAGGCGCCACTCGCGTCGGATATCGAATATCTGAGGCGGGTCTCGCTGGATGTCATCGGCCGGCTACCCGAACCGGAGAAGATCCGGCAATTCGTGAAGGATACGGACCCGAAGAAGCGCGAGAAACTGGTGGACGAGATGATGGCGATCAGCACCAAGGGCGTGACTTCCAAGCCCTCGACCCCGTTCCTCGATCGCTGGACGTACTTCCTCTCCGATTTATTTCGAGTGAATAACCTTCAGGGCCCGGGGCGCACTCTGCTCTACAACTACCTTCGGAATTCGCTCACCGTCAACCAGCCTTACGATGAACTGGTTCGCGAGCTTCTGACGGCGAGCGCGCGGTCTAATTTCGATTCCGCTCCGGTTAATTTTCTGATTCGATTCTATATCGACCAACCGGATCAGAGCACCGTGAACCCTGAAGATACGTACGATGAACTGGCGATTCGGACGGCCCGTATGTTCCTCGGCGTCAACCTGGAATGTATCTCGTGTCACGACGGCAAGAATCATCTTGAAAAGATCAATCTTTGGCTCACGGAGAGAAAGCGGGCGGACCTCTGGCGGCAGGCGGCGTTCTTCGGCAAAGTCCGCATGTACCGGCCCTACGGCGATCTGGTCGACGAATTTGTGCTGAATAACGAGGGCACGGGCTACGACACGAAGAGCAAAAGTGTGGTCCGTCTGCCGCGTTATAAGGCCGACACGACGCCGACGTTTATCCTCACGGGCGAGCATCCGCAGCCCGGAGAAGATCCGCGTGAGGCTTTCGCGCGCTTCCTGACCACGAACGTTCAATTCGCCCGGACAACGGTGAACTACGTTTGGGCTGAACTCTTCGGGACCGGCATTGTCGATCCTCCAACCGGGTTCGATCTGAACCGGTACGGCTCCACCAGCGAGGGCGGACTCGGAATCCTGACCCTGCAGGCAGATCTTCTCGATGCGCTGTCGAAAGATTTCCAGGATCATCACTACGATCTTCGTCACCTGATCCGTACTATTGTCACCTCGTCGACTTATCAGCTTTCGCACCGGGTTCAAGGCCCGTGGAAGGACGAATATGCGGGATATTTCTCGCGTCACCTGGTGCGTCGGTTGCCGGCCGAGGAATTGTGGGATGCGGTATCCGATGCGACCGGAGTTTATGACGAAATTCCGTCCGGTGATTTCGGGCAGAAAGTGAAATACGTGATGCAGACCGTCTCGCCCGAGGATATACCCGGCAAGCTTCGATCCGCCCTCAGCAGTTTTGGCCTGGATGACCGCAACCTGGGCGCGAGATCGTTAAGCGGCTCTCCGGTGCAGGCGTCTATTCTGCTGAACAGCGACCTGGTGAAACAAAAGCTTAAGCTTGACGCCAAGGGCCGGCTGACGCAACTGATGCGCGCCGAGCCTCCCAAGACGAACCAACAGATTGTCGAAGATATTTTCCTGGCCACGCTTTCCCGCTTTCCATCTAAGGCGGAGAGCGAATTTGGCGTGAAACTAATTAGCGAAACTCACGACGCGGGCGCTGAAGATCTGCTGTGGACTCTTCTGAACCGTCCGGAATTCGTTCTGAATTATTAGGAGGACTCTGCACATGCAACCAAGTCAATTTCATCTCCCCACGCTGTCGCGTCGCAGGTTACTGCAAATCGGCGGCGTCGCTCTGGCGGGCTTCGATTTGCTGCCGATGGCGCGTCCGCTGAACGCTACGACGAAAGAATCGGTCAAGCCCCGCGGGACAGCCGAATATTGCCTTTTTGTCTTTCTGCAGGGCGGCGCAAGCCACGTCGATTCTTTCGATTTGAAAGAAGGTAAGGGGACGCCGGAGGACTTCGACGTCAAGTCGATCACGCCGGATCTGCGGATGCCCGTCGGTCTTTTCCCGAAGCTCTCGAAGAAGCTGGAACAAGTGGCCATCGTCCGCTCGCTGGAGGCGTGGGAAACGGAGCATGGGAGGGCCACTTACTATCTGCACGTGGCGCATCAGGTGAGTCCGGCGCGGGTTCGGGAAATTCCGTCACTTGGCGCGCTGATCGCTTATGAGTTTCATGGCGCGCGCAAGGCATCCGATTTCCTGCCGCCGTTCATCTCGATGAACTACGGCCCAGAACAAGTGAAAGAAGGGATGCTGGATACGAAGTTTTCTCCACTGAACTTCGATACCAAGAGCAGCGACTGGTCCTTCGTGGTCCCGCAACCGGAGCGCGGCCGATTTGATCGCCGCTTGGGATATTTAAAGCAGCTTACGTCGCTCGCGCCCGGTGCGATCACCCCCGGTGCGCATTCGCTCACTGCCCTCGGTTCGTTTCAGGCCGATGCCTTGACGATGATGAATTCCGACAAAATTCCCGGCGTGCTGAAGGTAGACGAGGAAGATCGTAAACGCTACGGCGGAACGGAATTTGGGAACGCATGTATTCTTGCCCGCAACGTTTTGGCCGCGGAGAGCGGCACGCGGTTTATCTCGATCAATCACAAGGGCTGGGATCTGCACACCAAGATTTACGAGAAGAACGAAAAGGTGAATCATTACACGCTCTCGCGTGACCTGGACGGCGGCCTTTCGGAACTTCTCACCGATCTCGATAAGACCAAGACGAGCGATGGACGGACTCTGCTAGATAAGACGCTCGTCGTGGTGATGGGCGAGTTCGGCCGGACTACCGGCGACCTTACGCCGGGAAGAGGACGCGATCATCATCGCTTTGCGATGAGCGGCCTGTTTGCCGGTGGCGGCGTTAAAGGCGGCCGGGTGCTTGGGGCAACCGATGCCGAAGGCACGAAAGTGGTCAAGGCCGCATGGTCGAAGAAGCGTTCCATGTATCCGGAAGACGTCGCCGCGACCATCTATTCCGCGCTTGGCATCGACTGGACCAAGGAGATCAAGACGACCCCCTCCGGCCGCGTCTTCGAATACATCGAATTCCAGTCCGGAACCAATTTCCTGGATGTCGGCGAGATCTCCGAGCTATTTGTCTGACGGGATTACAGGCAACAGCAGGTAAGACGCTTTGCCGTTCGTGTGGTGTACCGTGTTTTGCGCGGTGACCCACTGGGTCTCGTCGTAATTATTACCGCCGGTATTCAGGTTTCGATCGAAGCGCGGGAAGTTGCTGCTCGAGACTTCGAGACGAATGCGATGGCCCGCGGGTACGACGAGGCTGGTGGCCATTAGGTCCACCTTCAATTCATATACCTTCTTTTGCTGCATCAAAACCTTCTTAGCAAGGCCTTCGCGATAACGCGCGCGCAATATGCCCTCCTGCACGTTGTAAGCAGTGCCGTCCGGATGAACGTCGACGAGTTTCGCGGTAAAGTCAGTGTCCTTCGCGCTTGAGGAGACGTAGAGAACAGCTTGCACGGGTCCGGTAATTTCGACGCCTCGCTCCAGCACGGGAGTCGAATAGACCAGCACATCGGGTCTCTTCTCTACCTCGCGCTGATCAACCGGTCCATCCGGAGTTTTCGGATCCGGCGTGCAGCAGATGGCCCCGCCGTAGGTCGGTACCGGGTTCGCCGGATCATAGGTGAACTGGTCTGCCGCTTCTTTGTGTGGCGCCTCCATCGAGAGAGTCCCGGTGCCTGAGCCTCCGTTGGCGTGGCCATCGCTGCGTAGAAAATATTTCGTAAACTTGGTTCGCGCCAGCGGCCATTCGTTCTCACCGCGCCATTGGTTCTTCCCCATGACATAGATTTGAACCTTCGGAATTGCGGCACCGGTATTTCCTTCATCATTCAGGAATCGATTGAACCAGTCGACGTAGATCTTGGAATAATCAAGCTGCGCGTCGCCAAAGTCCAGCTGCCCGACAACCGTGTGATCCGTAGCGCGCTCCGACCGGCAATGCGTGGTCGGTGAAATGATGACGTACTGGTTGTCGCGTGCGCGCGCCGACTCTGCGTTCTTGGCCAGGAGGTTGTAAAGGCCGAGCGTCTCGCTCACAACGTTGTCGTACCACGAACATACGTGCAGCCCGGGAACATTGAAGCGGTTCGCGTCGCTCACGTAACCGAACTGGCTCCACCAAGGGTCGCCGGGCGCATGCGACACCCAACCTTCCCAGTCCGTACCCGTCGCGCCAACTTTGCTGAGCATATCGGTCAGAGGCAACGATCTCCACATCGCCGGCATGTCGGCGATGGGCGGGAGCTTGGTTTTCGGGTCGTGTTTGTTGCCGTTGCCGTAAAACCATTCTGAAGCCATCGCCAACTCCAGCGCGCCACCCGTCATTAGCCCCGCATAGCTATACGCGCCTCCCGCCGCCTGCGCGATCATCACGGTTTGGCGCGGGTTGCGAATCTTACTCAATTCGATCTGATCCTCGCCGACATAGGAACAACCGTAAGTGCCGATCTTGCCGGTCGACCACGGTTGCGCCGCGATCCAATCGAGCAGATCGGACCCGTCGCGCGTGTCATTTGCCGACACCGTGAATACTCCCCCGGAATCGAATTTCCCGCGCACGTCCTGCACCACCGTAATGAAGCCCTGGCCGGCAAACAGCTGTGCCGCCGCGGCCTGCGACTTCCGGTTGTAAGGCGTTCGGATCATCACAGCGGCGAGTCTTTGTTTCGCGCCGACGGGGAAATACAGGTCGGTCGAGAGCTTGACGCCATCGCGCATCGGGACGCGGACGTTGTCCTCAAGGCGAACCTCATATTTAGGCTTCGGCGCGGGGAAACGCGGCTCGGCGGCGATCGATACCACAACCAATACAAGCAGGCCAAGAGTACAGTTCAATAACTTCATGTTTATGCTCCTAAACACCTAAGCTCCAAATAACTTCACCATCTTGTCGCGCGAGAGATCGACGTGCAGGGCCATCGCTTGCCGGGCTTCGATCGGTTGCCGCGCCTTGAGCGCGCGCAATATTTCGGCGTGTCCAATCCATCCCGGCACGGTCTGAGTACACAACGTGTCGAGGCGGCTCACATAACCGATCGTCAGATTTAGCTGGTTGAGCACGCGCTGATTGCCGGCCATTTCCGAGAGTCTTTGATGAAAGCGCTCGTTGGCTTTCAAGATGACATCGAGATGGGCCGAGGGAATCGTTTCCGGTTTTACGATTTGACTCAATTCTTCCAACTGTTCCCGGCTGGCGGTCTGCGCTACTTTCTCGGCAGAGAAGCATTCCAGCAGTTTGCGGTACTCGTACATTTCGATGATGTCCCGCACCGAAATGGGAGTTACCAGGAAGCCCTTGCGAGGGATGCGCGAAAGCCACTTGTCCTGCATCAAACGCGTGCAGGCCTCGCGCACCGGAGTGCGGCTTGTCTTGCAGCGAGCGGCGAGATCGGGTTCCGAGAGGAATT
The DNA here is from genome assembly GCA_038229055.1 of Bryobacterales bacterium. Taxonomy (GTDB): domain Bacteria; phylum Acidobacteriota; class Terriglobia; order Bryobacterales; family Bryobacteraceae; genus JANYJA01. The sequence continues at coordinate 7,157 of JBBROU010000077.1, forward strand.
CTCCAGGCGCGATCTTAGTCGAGATCAGCCACTCGCGCAGAATCTGGTACACGCGCTCGACCTCGCCCAGCTTCTTTGATTTCATCAATCGAAGATTACCGTCTTGTTGGCATAGGACAAAATCCGATGCCGCAGATGCCAGCGCACCGCCCTCGACAGCACAACGCGCTCCAGGTCGCGCCCCTTCTGGATCAAGTCGGCGACCTGATCCCGATGCGATACCCGGTCGACATCCTGTTCAATGATGGGCCCTTCATCCAGAACTTCGGTCACATAATGACTTGTCGCCCCGATCAGCTTCACGCCGCGCTCGAACGCCGCATGATATGGTTTCGCTCCTGTGAACGCGGGAAGAAACGAATGGTGGACGTTGATGATGCGCCGCGGAAAGCGTTCCACAAATGCGGGCGACAATACCTGCATGTAGCGAGCCAGAACAATGAGTTCAATCTGATTGGATTCGAGTAGCTCGATTTGCCGCTGCTCCGCCTCCGCCTTATTTGTAGGGTTCACGGACAAGAAGTGAAAAGGAATTCCGTGAAAAGTGGCATGACGCTCCGCATCCTGATGGTTGGAAATTACCATGGCGATCCGGCATGGCAGCTCGCCGATCTGATGGCGGTGGAGCAAATCGAGGAGGCAGTGCAAGTAACGCGAGACGAACACGGCGACAGCGGGCTGACGGCTGGCATATTCAAGACGCCACTGCATTTCGAACTGAAGCGCCAGCGGAGCGAACTCGGCGAGGAAGGCTTCCCGCTCCAGATCGAAGCCATCTAAGGACCATTCCACACGCATGAAAAAAAGCCCCAGATCGTTATCCTGGTGCTGGTCCGCATGCAAGATGTTCGCTCCATGCGAGTAAAGGAAATTGGAAATGGCGGCGACGAGGCCCCTGCGGTCGGGGCAGTCGATTAAAAGTATCGCGGAATTCGCCAACAGCTCTTGATTCCTTTCCTGTACACTGCTAGTATACTGCAAGTATCCATTTTATTGCATGTGCGGAATCGCCGGTTTTTTCCAAAAATCTTCGGGTAATGTAGCCGTCGGGCATGTCGTCCTGAACATGCTGAAAGCGCTGGCATGCCGGGGACCGGACTCCGCCGGAGTCGCTTTATACGGCGCTCCGCAAGCCGGGCGCGTCGTGGTCCGCGTAAAGCTGGGAGATCACGGGAAGTTTCATGACGTATCTGCCCAGGTTCAGAACGCGGTCCAGCCGTTTGGCGCGGAGGGTTTCACCGAGACCGGCGCCTATTTGCGGTTTACGGTCGCAGACGGCGGCGAGATCGGCGCGTGTATTCAAGCCATCGAGGCAATCGCGCCAGAGATCGAAGTGGTCAGCGTTGGGCGCTCGCTCGAAGTCGTGAAACAGGTTGGATCTCCGGCGAATCTCGAAAGCGCGTTTTCGATTTCCGGGTTCAACGGAACGCACGGACTGGGCCACACACGACTTTCGACTGAATCGAAAGTCGATCTAAGCCACTCTCAGCCATTTTGGGCTCACGGATCGCTCGACCTTGCTATCGTTCACAACGGACACATTACCAATTACCACCAACTGCGGCGGCGCTACGAGCAGCGGGGCGTACGCTTTTACACCGAGAATGATTCCGAGGTGGTGGCCATCTATCTCGGCGAACAATTGAATAAAGGCGCCGGATTGCGCGAGGCATTCGCGGGCATGATGCGGGACTTGGACGGATCTTTTAGCTGCCTTGCGGCGACGGCTTCGGAAATGGGATTCATCAAAGACCCGTTCGGATTGAAGCCGCTCCTTTTTGCCGAAACTGAAACGTTCGTCGCCGTAGCCACTGAAGAGATTTCGATTCGCGCAGCGATTCCCGGCAGTTATTCAGTATCGGAAGCACAGGTCAAAGACATGCGGGTTTGGAGGCGCCAGGGATGAGTGAACTTGATGCAACAGGTCTCTCGACGCTCGATCTGAATAGCCGTCTGCGCGATCTGGCCTTGGCGGGAACGGAAGCCATTCATGTCAGGAACCCCGGGGCGCGGCACAATCTTGCCGTGGCAATGCTCCATCCCGGACATGTGCGATTCGACGGCAGTGTTGGCTACTATTGCGGTGGGCTGAGCGATGGCATCTCGATCGAGATCGACGGAAGCGCCGGCTGGGGCTTGGCGGAATCGATGCTGAACGGCAATTTCCGCGTCCATGGAAATGCCGGCAATGGCGCGGGTGCGGCCATTCGCGGTGGCACCGTAGTCATCGAAGGCAATGCGGCCGCGCGGTTAGGCGTTTCGATGAAGGGCGGCACAATCATCGTCGCCGGCGATTGCGGCTATATGGCAGGCTTCATGGGACAGAAAGGCACGCTGATTGTCTGTGGCAACACCGGCGAGGCATTCGCGGATTCGCTCTATGCCACGATGTGCTATGTGGGCGGTGAAATCAAGGCTTTAGGAACGGACGCCGTCGCAAGCGCGGTCACCGGGGAGGAGGCCGCCGAATTAGAGACGTTGCTAACGGCGTACCTTCCACCCGAAATCCGAGCCACCAAACCGCCCGCGGCGCAATTTCGAAAAGTGGTCGCAGGCCGTAAGCTTTGGAATTTCGATAAGCGGAACTGGAAGACCTGGCAGGAGGCTCTCTAGGATGGCGGTCAGACAGCAAAGCGGCATCTTTTCGCCAGGGGTGGTTGAGAGCATCCAGAACAAAGCCGCGACGGGTCTCTATGAGATGCGCGGTTTCGGCACTTTGCGGGAGCGGCGTTGGTCGACTTTCGACGACCTCACATTTCTGCCGTGTTCCCTCACGCGCATCCCGCTAGAGGGTTATCGCGAGAAGTGCTCCACTAAAACCGTCCTGGGCAAGCGTTACGCGAAAAAGCCGATTGAGCTCGACATTCCGGTGATGATTACGGGTATGAGTTGGGGCGCGCTTTCTTACAACGCAAAAGTGGCGTTAGCGAAAGGCGCGTCGGCGGCCGGTTCTTCAAACACCACGGGAGATGGCGGGATGCTGATGGCGGAGCGCGAAAATAGCCGCACTCTGATCTACGAGGTTCTGCCCTCGAGGTACGGCATCAACATTCACCACATGCGCATGGCGGACGCCATCGAACTGACCATTGGACAAGGAGCCAAGCCCGGCACCGGCGGTCTTCTGCTGGGTTCCAAAGTGTCCGATCGCATTGCCGAACAGCGTGACCTTCCGATTGGCGTGGATCAGAGAAGTCCGGCACGCCACCCCGACATGCTGGGGCCGGACGACATGATCATTAAGGTTGAGGAGCTCCGCGAAGCCACGGATTGGCAAGTGCCGATCTTCATTAAGATGGGCGCGAGCCGCGTATTCGACGACGTCAAGCTGGCGGCCAAAGCAGGAGCTGACGTAATCGTGGTGGATGGGATGGAAGGCGGAACCGGCGCATCGCCCTCAATCTTCCAGGAGCACACAGGCATCCCCACTTTGGGCGCGGTTTGTGAAGCGCGCGCGGCACTTGAAGATTGCGGATTGTACGGCGAGGTGCAGTTGATCATCGCCGGAGGAATACGCGATGGCGTCGATGCGGCCAAAGCCATCGCATTGGGCGCGGATGCCGTATATATCGGCACGGCTGCGCTCATTGCGCTGAACTGCAACAAACCGGTTCACCTGGAGGACTACGCGGCGATCGGCGCCGAGCCATACGCGTGCCATCACTGTCATACCGGCCGGTGTCCGGTCGGGATCACCACGCAGGATCCGGAGCTGATGAAGCGTCTGGAAATCGACGCGGCCGCGGAGCGTATCCAAAATCTGCTGCACGCGATGACGCTGGAAATTCAGATGCTTGCCCGTTCCTGCGGCAAGAGCGACGTGCATCATTTGGAGCCGGAAGATATGGCGGCGCTGACGATGGAAGCCTCCTTGATCTGCGGGATTCCGCTCGCCGGCACCAGAAAGGTTTTCGGCCGCTAGTGTCTTTTCTTATTCCTTGCCCGAACTGTGGCGCGCGCAGCGTATATGAGTACCGGTTCGGCGGTGAACTGAAGCCCCGTCCGGGTCCGGCCGCGCCTGAGGCGCAGTGGCATGAGTACAGTTTCAACAAAGTGAATCAGGCCGGTGAGCAGACCGAATGGTGGTTCCATCGCTCCGGCTGCAAACAGTGGATTCAAGCTTCGCGCAACACCGTCACCAATGAAGTCCACCGGACTTGGATTGCCGGGGAGGATCCGGCGTGAGTTTCAAGTTTGACGGCCAGGACGTACCCGTACAGGCCGGCGATACCGTCGCCTCGGCGCTCTATCGCTCCGGTCAGCGGATCTTCAGCCGCAGTTTCAAATACCATCGTCCGCGCGGGTTGCTCTGCTGTTCGGGCAAATGTCCCAACTGCATGGTCAATGTGGATGGGTCGCCGAATATACGAGCCTGCGTGACGCCGGCGCGCAACGGCATGGTAGTGCGGCACCAGAACGCTTGGCCTTCGCTCGATAGCGACGCGCTTTCCATCACACAGCATTTCGATTTTCTGATGCCCGCGGGATGGTATTACAAGGTCTTCACCAACCCATCTACGTGGCATGCCGTGGAGCCGCATATTCGTAAGATCGCCGGACTCGGTGAAATTTTCGAGAACCCGCAAGGGATTCCGGATTACGAGCACGCGTGGATGCACACGGAGACGGCCGTTATCGGCGGAGGGCCGGCGGGCATTGCGGCTGCACTTGAGGCCGCGGCGAAAGGCGGCGAGGTCGTGCTAGTCGATGACCAGCCCGAGTTAGGCGGCCATCTTCGGTACCAGAAACGGAACGCCTCCGCGCTTGACGATCAAATTGCGGCTCTGCGGAGCCAAGCCAACGTGCGCGTGCTGCAACGCGCGTCGTGCTTTGGGCTTTACGAAGGAAATCTGTTGGGGCTGTTGCTGGCGAATCCGCATGAGGGCGCCGCCGAGCGCCTGATTCATCTGCGCGCGCAAGAGATCGTGGTAGCGACAGGAGCTTATGAAACACCGCTTCTGTTCGACAATAACGATCTGGTCGGCGTCATGCTTTCAACCGCCGCGCAGCGTCTGATCAATGTGCACGCAATTGTTCCCGGTTCGCGCGCGGTGATTATCGCCCACGGCTCTCAAGGCGAGGACGTCAATGCGGATTTGCGGCGTGCCGGCGTTAGTGTGGTTGCGACGGTCGCCCCGGAGGATGTTGTCGCGGCAAAGGGATTCGGCAGCGTAAGCGGACTGAAATCCAAAAAAGGCACTTTTGCCTGCGATCTTGTCGTGATGTGCGGCCCACGAGTCCCCGACGCCGGATTGCTTTCACAAGCGGGCGGGAAACTTGCATGGAGCGACGCGCGCGGCGCGTTCGCTCCGGTCAACTTGCCGGCAAATATCTTCGCGGTTGGAGACGTTCTGGGAGAGTTCTCCGAGCCGCTTCCCCGCAATTTCCCGGACAGCAAACGCGCGTTCGTCTGCATTTGCACGGACGCGACATCGCGCGACCTGAAACAGGGAATTGCCGATGGCTTCGAGCAGATCGAAACATTGAAGCGCTACACCACTACCACCATGGGCCCGTGCCAGGGTCGCATGTGCCAGTTGAACGCGATCAGCGTCTGTTCGCGCGACACCGGCCGAACCATGAACCAGACCGGAACCACAACATCGAGGCCGCCGAATCCGGGGGTTACGCTGGGCGCGCTGGCGGGAGCGAAGCACCACCCTATCCGGCGCACCCCAATGCATCATGCTCATGATGAGCTTGGCGCGGTGTGGCTCGATATGAGTGAGTGGAAGCGGCCGCGTTATTACAATCCGAATGGAAAAACAAGCGAGTCCGAAGGGGTGGCCGCGGAGTACCGGGCGGTTCGGGAACGGGCCGGGCTGATCGATGTCGGCACGCTCGGCAAGCTGAGGGTGCGCGGCAAAGACGCGGCGAAATTACTGGACAAGGTTTACACCAACAGGTTCTCCGACCTGCGCCCCGGCCGCGTGCGCTATGCGGTGATTTGCGATGACGCCGGGACAATCCTAGACGACGGTACAGTCTCGCGGATCGCCGAAGATTCTTTCTTCATCACTACCACCACCGGAAATCTGGACTTCGTTCACCAGTGGTTCGATTGGTGGCTGGCGGGGACGGGTTGGGATGTGCGCGTCACCAATGTGACCGGCGGTCTGGCATCCGTGAATCTCGCCGGCCCCAAAGCACGCGACGTCTTGCGCAAGCTTACCGACGTCGATCTGGACACGAAGGCTTTTCCGTATATGGCTTGCCGCGAAGCACGCGTTGGCGAAACGTCCGCAGTGCTGCTGCGCATCGGCTTCGTCGGCGAGACGGGCTGGGAGATCCACTACCCCGCCGAGTATGGCGAGCAGCTCTGGAAGGCTTTGCTGGAGGCTGGCGCGGAATTCGGCATCCTGCCTTTCGGAGTGGAAGCACAGCGCCTGTTGCGGCTGGAGAAGCGGCACGTCATCGTCGGCGTGGATACCGACGCTCTCACCAACCCTTACGAAGCCGATATGGCGTGGATCGCCAAGCTCGATAAGGAAGATTTCATCGGCAAAGCCGCTTTGTCCCGCGCCGTGGCGTCCGGCGCCTTGCGCGAAAAACTGGTTGGGTTCATTTTGGAAGGCAAGGAAATTCCGGAAGACGGAGCACCTGTCGTGGAGGACGGGATACCGGTCGGACGCGTAACCAGTTCGCGTTATTCGCCGCATCGCCGCGCCGGGATTGGACTGGCATTTGTTCCGCCCGAAAAAGCTACCGAAGGCGCGCCCATCAGCGTGCGCGTGAACGGACTGCTGCGCACCGCGACGGTAACCCTGGAAGCATTCTACGATTCGGAGGGCGCGCGCCTTCGACAGTGACCAGCATGAAACGCTCCGCTCTTTATCATCCTCACAAAATCGCCGGCGCGCTTTGGGCTGAGCGGCACGGCTGGGAAGTGGCAGCCTCGTTCGGCAACGTGGAACGGGAACTCGCACATGCGCGTGCCGGAGTCGCCTTGTCGGACATCAGCTATCTGCGGAAGTTCGAGTCCCCTGCCCCGCGACCGGGCTCCTGGAAACTGGCCGAAAAGCGCCACTTGGTTATGGGCGAGCCTCCGCTGGAAGCGCCCCCGGGCGCGCTGGACATCACCAGCACCTATTCCGTAATCCTAATGACTGGCCCGCGCAGCCGCGACGTTTTGTGCAAGCTGACGTCGATGAACGTTTCGGATAAAGCATGCGGGAATTTAGCGTGCAAGCAGGCGAGTCTGGCGCACGCGCACTCGATCGTGATTCGGCAGGACCTCGGACAACTGCTCGCCTACAAAATCCTGGTCACTCGCGACTATGCCGAATCCGTGTGGGACAGCATTCTCCACGCGGGCCATGAATTTCACATCACGCCGATGGGCCAAGACGCGCTGGACGGGTTGGGGGCATGATGCAACTCTTTCGCCAGGAGCGCATGTGGAAACCGTCGGAGCTGAAGTCGAGCTATGACGTGGTGATCGTCGGAGCCGGAGCGCATGGTCTGGCCGCGGCATATTATCTCGGAAAAATTCACGGCATTAAAAAGGTCGCGCTGCTGGAGAAGAACTGGCTCGGCTATGGCGCAAGCGGGCGCAACACGGCCATCCTCCGATCCAATTACCGTACCCCGGAAGGCATTCCCTTTTATGACGCTTCGCTGAAGCTGTATGAAAATCTCTCAAGCGAATTAAACTTCAACTTGATGTTCAGCCAGCGCGGGCATCTGACGCTGGCGCACAACGATTCCGGTGTGACCGGACTTCGCGTGCGCGCCGAAAACAATCAGGTGATGGGCGTCGACAGCCGCATGGTGGGGCGCGCCGAGATGCGCAAACTGGCTCCCGCTATGGATGTGAGCGACAACGTCCGTTTCCCCATTCAAGCGGGCCTGTATCATCCTCCCGGCGGCATCATCCGGCATGACGCGGTGGTGTGGGGCTATGCGCGCGCCTGCGATCGCATGGGCATTGAGATCCATACCTACACCGAAGTGACCGGAATGCGCGTGAAGAACGGCAAGGTCGAGGCGGTGCAGTCGAGCCGCGGTGAAATCCAATGCGGCGCGGTCCTGAACGCGACCGCGGGCTGGGCCACCACGATTGCAAATATGGCCGGCGTGCCGCTGCAGATCGTGACACACCCGTTGCAGGCCTGCGTTACCGAACCGCTCAAGCCGTTTCTCGATCCCGTGATCGTTTCCGCCACCCTGCACGTTTATCTCAGCCAGACCGACAAAGGCGAGTTGGTGATCGGCGCCGAGATCGATCCCTATCAGAGTTACAGTATGAAAGTCACTCTTCCCACGTTGGAACAGATGGCGACGTACACTCTTGAACTCTTTCCTCAGTTACACGGGGTAAAAGTTCTCCGTCAGTGGGCCGGCATCTGCGATATGACTCCGGACTTCGCGCCGATCATGGGTCCGTCCGAGGAAGTCAGTAACTTCTATATGGACGTAGGCTGGGGCACCTACGGATTTAAAGCGTCGCCGATTTCCGGGAAAACTCTGGCAGAAACCATCGCGACGGGACATGCCCCCAAGCTGATCGAGCCGTTTTCACCGGCACGCTTCCGCACCGGGCGTCTGGTGGGCGAAAAAGCGGCTGCAGCCGTGTCTCACTAAATTCTATTTTGGAGATTTACCGATGCAAGACGTGAAATCGTTTATCGCCGAAAGAGGAATCGAATTCTTCTTCTGCTCCTTCGTGGAATTAAGCGGAGCGCCCAAAGCCAAGCTGGTGCCCGCGACGAACATTGACGAGATGGCGAAGGATGGCGCCGGATTCGCCGGATTCGCCGCGGGCGACCTGAACCAGGCGCCGCACGATCCGGATATTTCCAGCGTGCCGGACTTCGCTTCGTGCATGCAGCTTCCCTGGAAAAAGAATATCGCCTGGGTGCCCGGCAACTTGCACGTGAATGGGAAAGCCTGGGATTATTGCCCGCGCACAATATTGCAGCGTCAACTGGCCAAGGCGCGTGCCCAGGGATATGTTCTGAACGTCGGCGTCGAGCCCGAGTTCATGCTGCTCAAGCAGAACGGCTCAGGGCAATACGTTCCCGGCGATGCTCTCGATAATCTGGACAAGCCTTGCTATGACCTCCGCGCACTGTACCGCAACCTCGATCTGATGACGACTTTGCTGCGCTACATGCAAGAACTCGGTTGGAGCCCCTACGCCAACGATCACGAGGACGCCAACTGCCAGTTCGAGATCAACTGGACGTTTTCAGATGCACTCACCACGGCGGACCGGCATACTTTCTTCAAGTGGATGGTTCGCACCATCGCCGAACAGCATGGCCTTTGGGCGACCTTCATGCCGAAGCCGTTTTCCAATCTGACCGGCAATGGAGCGCACTTTCACCTCAGTCTGGCCAGCGCGGAATCGGGAACCAACCTGTTTGTGGATCAGAACGACGCGTTCGGCCTATCGCAAATGGGCCGGTGGTTCATGGGTGGAGTCTTGCGCCACGCGCGCGCTCTCTCGGCTGTGGTCGCCCCCATCGCCAACAGCTACAAAAGGCTGGTGCGCGGCGCGCCTCGATCCGGAGCCACGTGGGCTCCGGTTTACATCACGTATGGAGGGTCGAACCGCACCCAAATGATTCGCATTCCGGGGCCGGGACGTTTTGAAACGCGGGTTGTCGATGGCGCGGCGAATCCTTATCTGGCGTGCGCGGCGATGCTCGCTGCCGGAATGGACGGAATCGAGAAGCAGATGGACCCCGGCGCGCCCAATCATAGCAATCTGTATGAAACTCCCGAGGATGAATTAAAGCGGCGCAACATCGGCTTCCTGCCTACGACTCTTTCCGAAGCCATCGACGCCTTTGATCAAGATACCGTGTTGCATGCCGAGCTCGGAGAAGATTTTTCCGCGTATTACGTCCGCGTAAAGCGCGAGGAATGGCGGCAATATCATCAGCACGTCAGCCAGTGGGAACGAGACCAGTTTCTGAAGATCTTCTAGGGCGCCGCGCGACCGGGCATTGCCGACACCGCTCAGATCCTTCGCGCCATGCTGTGCATTCCCTACGAATATCTTAAGCGATCGCCTTCCAACCGAACGGCGCGCGCCCAGTCCGGGTTCATACTCTGATTGACAGTATCCAGTCCACCGAGGTACTTTCGTATAATATGATCGATCTTCGACTGATCTCTGCGGCGGAGACTGCATGAAGATCACTGGCGTAGACTGCACCGTCCTTGTGGTTCCGGATTGCAATGCCGATGCTTGCGACTCCGCCCAGGACACCATTGTCGTCCAGGTGCACACTGACGAGGGCATCACCGGAATCGGAGAGGTGGATTCCAACCCTTGGGTGATCAAGGCTCTGATCGAAGCTCCGGGATCCCACATCATGAGTCTCGGACTTGCGGAATTGATTGTCGGCCAAGATCCGACACAGCCCCAAGCGCTCTGGGATCGTTTGTATACTTTCTCGGCCATGACAGGGCGCAGGGGCGCGGGAATCTGCGCGATTGGCGCGATCGACATGGCTGTTTGGGATATCTTCGGCAAGGCAACTGGTCGGCCGGTCTGGCAGTTGCTCGGAGGCGCGCGTCAGGATTCAATCACCCCTTATGCCAGTTTGCTACCGATTGGGCACACGCTCGCGGAGTACAAGAACAGCTTGCTGGCGAAGGCGCGATGGGCCAGAGATTACGGCTTCACGGCGGCCAAGATGGAGATTTGCATCAACGGCCCGTATTCGCACAACCTGATTCAAGAAGGCGATGAAGCAATCGTCGAGATTGTCGCGGCGTGCCGCGAAACAGTGGGACCGGAAATGACCATGATGGTCGATGTTGCCTATGCCTGGTCCAACTGGAAGGATGCTCTCCGCACGATTCGCCGCCTTGAACAATACGATGTCTTTTTTGTCGAGACGCCGCTGCGATCGGACGACTTAGACGGTTATGCGAGGCTCGCCGACGCCACGTCCGTTCAGATTGCGGCGGGCGAATGGTTGAATGGGCGATTTGAATTCATCGACCTCATGGACCGCGGACACGTGGACGTCGCGCAACCGGACGTGGGGCGCGTCGGCGGACTGACTGAGGCCATGAAAGTCGTCGGGCTGGCACTCGATCGCGGGAAAACCATTGTTCCGCATTGCTGGAAAACCGGCATCGGCGTTTCGGCCACAGCGCATTTGGCGGCCGCGTCTTCGAACTGCCGCTTCATCGAGTTTCTTCCGCCGTCAGTCGCGGAATCCGCCCTGCGCCGGGAGTTGGTCTCCGAAGAACTGCAGATCGAGGACGGTAAGCTGGCACTGCCGCAGAAGCCAGGGCTTGGCATCGAACTCAACATGGACGCTTTCAACCGGTTCGAGAAGGCCGCTGAGTCGTACGCCATGGCGCGCCGTAGCGCAAAGATCCCGTCGTTAAGCCTGCAACACTGATCGCGCGTCGAAGTCCAACACGTCGATTGCCGGGCACAACGGCTACTCAGTCCGAAGGACGTGCATCCTTAAGCGCTCCATCTCTTTGAGTACAGGAACACAAGGGCCGCCTTCTTTGAGGTAACGGTGAATGATCAAGCTGGCTTCATCCTGAAATGGAATGTATCCGTCGAATCGCGGACGCAGGTAGGCACCGTCCATGGTTTGTAGCGTATCTCGGAAGAACCCGTTAGACGCGGTATTCACCGCACTATCCTCCCAAGCTGAGCGATGACCCGGCTGACCGCCCGCTGTGAAATAAGTTCCGCGCTGACAAACTGGATCGGCGACCGCCTTTACAAACTCCACCGCCAACTCGATGTTTTCGCAGCGGCTTGAAACCGCTAAGCCGGTCCCGCCAAGAGTAGATCGGAGAGGTCGGCCGCCGGGTAAGGCAACCAAGTTACCGAACTGAAGAAGATTTGACTCGGGACGTTGCGCGGGCCTCGCGTAGTTGGAATAAGAGAACGCAAACGGGCAATATGCCGCCGAGTTCGTCAATGCCATTTTGCGATAAATCGAGATGGGATTTGACTGCAGGCACTCCTGCGGACATCGATCGACGAAGTTCTTGAGATGCTCCATCGCGGCGGCGCCGATTTCCTCGCTGACAACGCGATCTCCAGATGCGAAGGGTTCTTCTCCCAACCCGCAACAGAACATATAAAAGTTCATGAGCGAATCGACAGGAGTCGCCGGGGCCGCCACCAGACCCCGGTCCGCCAACTCACAGACTTCCGTCCATTGCGTGGGAGGGGCAAGCTTGAGCGCGTCGAGAAGGTCGGGTCTCCAGGAACTCACCGGCGCTGCCGCGTCGATGGGAAGTGCCCAAAGACGATCGGCAAACCAGTAGCTTTCGAACGATCGGCCCACCGACCCCTCGACCTGACCCTTTATAAATTCCGGACCCAGAAATGTTTCGAGCGGCAGCAGCGTTTCGTGGGCGGCCGCGTACCCGACAAAGGGATGGTCGATTACGAGCAGGTCAAAATGCTGCGCGAGCCGCTCAATCGGAAAATCTCCGAATTCTTTTAAGGAACGCTTCTCCCAGATGATTTGGATATCGGGGAATAAGTCCTCGTACCATTGGCTAACCGCCACCAATGGGATATAGCCACGGGTATGATTCCAGGTGATTCCTCTTATGACATTTGGTTGCATTTGAAATATACGTGTGGCCGTGCGAGACGCGGACGACCTTGCGTTTCCCGAGGTGTCTAAAAGGTATATGCTAAACCCAAAAGATGCCTGACTACAAACGCGAGATCTCATCGGTCCTGGAATCGCTTCCGGTCAGTGGAACCTACGTCACGGACTCTCCCGGGGAAGGCTTTGTCGGCGCGGTGTCAGAATTTGAGACCCTTCGTCTCGATGTAGACGGAACCTTTCCGCAGAAGATGGCCAGCGGAACCTACACCCGCGGCTTCATAACGGTGAACTCGCCGGTTTATTGGATCGCTTATCCAATGCACGAAGTTTCTTACGGTGTCTGGGAGGGCTATATAGCCGGCGTTTGGGGCAACGCGTCCTTGATCCCGCATTCGAAGATATCCATCCACGTCTCCCCCAATTCGATGTATGCGTATCAACCTAAGATGACGGTTACATTTTCAGGTGGCCCGCCCGATGTCACTCGTGTGCTCGTCTATTATTCGCCCTGGTTCCGCGAGGTCACGTTCGAGTTCGATACGGTGCTGGATTCCCCTCACGTCACCTCAATCGACACGTGGGCTCACTTAAACCGCCCGGCAACGCTCCCGCACGAGAGTCTCACCTTCGACAAGGTATACGACCGCGCGGGCGTCGACGTCTCGAAATCCCCGAAACGCAGCACTGTTCCGCTCTCCCTGGCCGGCGCAGACTCCGCCTGGGACGACATGGAACTGGAAGACGCGATGCATAAATATTGGTCCATGTATTCGGACGGCCCCAACTGGGCGGTTTGGGTTTTGTTTGCCGCCACCTACGTGGACCCGGGCATTTTCGGCACGATGTTCGACGATTCAGACCAGAACCAGCGCCAAGGCTGCGCAGTGTTTAATCAGACTCTTGATGGATATGTCCCGCCCACTTATCCCCAGCGCGCGGAGCATCTGGCCCGCATGCGATTTTTCGACTTGGTGCACGAAACGGGACACTGCTTCAACCTTCATCATGCTTGGCGCGCCTACAACCCCGAACTGAACTGGCCATTCTTCCCGCTGATATCGGACTATGCCACATTCATGAATTATCCGGAGAAAGTTTTTGATTTCTTCGGTAAATTTGAATACCGCTTTCACGATAGTGAGCTCAAATTCCTGCGCCACGCACCCGACAATTTCGTCGAGATGGGCGACGCAAAATTTTACGGTGGAACGGATCGGTTCTTCGGCGTCGCAAACAACACAGCGCCCAGGCCATGGAAGCTGGAAATTTCGCTCCACCGCCGCAATGGTGTATTCGAGTTTCTGGAACCGGTCAATCTCACTGCGACCCTCACCAACACCAGCGAACATCCGCAGATCATCGACGCGTCGGTCCTGGAAGACGGTGGGAATTTCGCCCTCGTCATCGCGCGTGTGGACGGCCGTGTGCGATTTTGGCGTCCTTTTGTACAGCGCTGCTTTCTGCCCAGACCTCGGGTGCTGGAGGCGGGCCAGTCGCTAAGTGCATCGTTTTTCATCAGTGCCGGGCTGGGCGGATGGTATCTCTCCGAACCGGGCGCTTACGTTCTACAGGCGGCGCTGCAGATGCCAAGCTCAATTCTCGCCTCCAGTTCCGTTCGCGTCCGCATCTCACACCCATGTAGTTTTGAAGAGGACGCTGTTGCACAGGATTTCTTCACGCGTGACGTCGCGGTCGCACTGGCGTTCGGCGCCACTCCCTCTCGGACCGGCGCCGTTCAGACGCTGCGCGATGTGGTGGAGCGGCTCCCGGAACGCACTGCATCCCGTTACGCCGCCCTTGCGTTGGCTCAGGGGTCGATGCGAGATGTACGGGTTCTTCGTACCGGCGCGGAGAAGGAACGGGGCTTTGACGTGATGCCCGCAGACCATGGGGAAGCCTCGAAACTCTTTGAGCGCGCTCTGTCCGGTGATCCCGGCGCGGCGACCGCATCGTTAGGCGTTGAAGGGTACCGGAAGTGGTCCGACCGATACGCGGTTTACCAAAAAACACGAGGCGGTGCGGATTCTCACGACAGGCATCCACGCAAAAAACGATAGCCAGGCCGGAGGCGGTATAAGCTAAGACTCGCCCGGCAAAACCGATGTGTATCGCGACGTACTAAGCAACGCTTCACAACCTGGGAAAAGCGTTAGACTTATCAATGGAGGCGTTTCTTATGAAAATAGCACTAAATGTTTTGACGCTTGTGGCGCTGCTGGGTGGCTCGGTTTTTGCGGCTGAAAAGACTTGGACAGGCTCGATCAGCGACAGCAAGTGCGGCGCCAAGCACATGGCGGGAGAGCACGGGGCGAAGATGTCGAACCGTGACTGCACTGAAGCCTGCATTAAGGGCGGTGCGAAGTATGTTTTCGCGAGCAAGGGGAAGGTGTACCAGATCGACAATCAGGACTACGCGGGTCTGCCGGAGCACGCTGGGCATACTGTCAAGCTGACGGGCGAGATGACGGGAGACACAATCAAGGTTTCCAACATTGTGATGCCGGGTGGCAAGAAGAAAATGAAGAAGGCCGCCTAATTAGTCTTGGGTAAAAAAAGACGCGGCGGCGATTGGAAATACCGATCGCCGCCGCGTTTTTTATTTGCCCCGGAAAAAATATCCAAGCTCGACGATCAAAATAATAACCACCATAAGTTCCAGCGCAAATGCTCTGCCTTGGTGGAAGCGGTCCATCATAATCTGATACAGTTCGCCAATCGTGTTTAGCTTTTGCTCCACCAATTCGCGATAGTCCGGGACCCCGATCCTGGCGGCGGCAAGCCGGTAAACACGCGCGGAGAACGTGTCACTCAGAAACTTGATCGAATTGTCGACACGTTCCGTAAGTTCCCGCACTTCCAACCTCATCGCACTGATTCGCTCTGCTTCGTGAGCCATTCGCCATCGCGCGATGAAGCCCGTACCGCTGCTAACCGAGTCGTAGACGCCGCGGAGAAGCTGCGACAAAACGTGATCGTAGTGGCGAAATTCAAGTAATTGCGAGTTCGCGTACTCCAGCAGTTGAATCGTCGGGCCCGCGCCTTCCGAGGTGTCATATACAACCGCGGCGCTCCAACCGACTACCAACAGATCATTCGGATAGTAAGACATTCTGGATTGCAACACTTCAGACTGCTCATCCGCCGAAAGAGCGGCGGATTCGCCACGGACAATGCGAGCGATATCCGGACCGTATCTCGCTATCAGTTCTTTCGCGTCGACCGGGGGACCGCTCCCTCCTGTCATTGGATGAAGTTGGAAGATATGGTAATCCTCGCTGAGACGATACTCATACGGCTTCAATAATGCAGGGGCGACACGGTTAGCGAGCGACTTCACGATCTCCCCCGCGTGCCGTTCCACCTCCGGCGCGGAGATCCATTTTGCCGACAACTTCACCAGCTCTTCCCACTCAAGATCGAAGGGCAGTTCGAATTCAATGCTGATCACGCCGTAGTCGTGATAACTTACTCTGCAATTCAGATGTTCGCCGGTCTGAAGGGATCGAGGCGGAAGCATTTCCACCACTGGAGGCTGCTCGAAACGAACATACTCGGGAGCCAAGTGGCGGAAGGCTGGTTCACGGCCGACTGGAGGCGAGCCTAACAACTTTCGCAGTTCACTTAGGAGAATTTCTTCACAAAGGTCGTAAAGAATAATGGTCCTGAGGGAGCCGAATACTTTCGCTGCTGACATAGATGGCCCGTAATAGACGCCTGATCTAACCGGCACCGCTGGAACCGCCACCCGAAGCGGCGCCGGCGCCGGCATCGGCCCCGCCTCCATAGCCCGCGCTCGAGGTGTTCAGAAAACCGACGAACGCATCCCCCCCGGCGTTGTTCTGCCAGCCCCCGAACCATGCGGGAAGCGGCAACGACCCTTGCTTGCGGGCATGTCGCACCAGCAACGCCAAGACGTTCAGTGCTGCCGCGAAGGGGAGCAAATGTTCCCAGTCGCTGACGGAAGGAAGCGCCACGCGTCCATGCGCCATATCGCCAAGATAGCGGGCGAAGGATTTCCAACGCTGGGCTTCCGCCGCACCGGCTTGGCTGAGCGGCGAGAATTGAGCTCCAGCGATCAGGACGATCAACGATGAGAGCGCCAGGGCCAGAGCAATCGAAGTCAGTAATCCCGATCCGAGCGGCTTTGCCGTTTTCAGCAGCAGCCCAAGCAGAGCGGCGGCGAACGTGGCGCCCATCAGGAGGCTCCCGATAGTCAGAAGCCGCGACTTCGCCTCCACGAGTCCCGTGTCGTACAAGCCCGCGGCAACCAAGCCCTCCCGGATCGCCTTCCGAAATTTTCGGGCGGATGCGGCGATTCGTTGTCGAAAATGCGTCAGGGTCGCGGTCGGCTGGTCACCGAACGCAGCTTGAATCAACTCTTCTTCGTGCCGGGAGAACGGGCCTGCGGCGCGTTCCAGGATCAGCAAGTAATCGTGGCGAAACCGGCCAGGCTTACTCTCTTCGACACGAATTGCCCCACGCCTGGCCAGATCGAGTAGGACGGCCTGAGGTGAAGCAGGACGCCCCGCAAGCCGGCCCGCCAGCGCCGGGGAGAGCGCGCTTGGAGGCGCAGACTCAATGTCCGGATTGATCGCAAGACGATACGGCGGCCCAGCGGAGCGAATCGAGACGATCCACCAGACCACACCCAACAGGGCAATCGACGCAAGGATCGCACCGTAACTTACACCCGCCAGGAATTCAGTCCGGTGTAGGGATTGTGACACCAGCCACTGCGCGGGCGGACCGGCGAACGCGTCAGCCGCGAACCGGGCAGTGAGAACGAAGTCGCGGCGGGGCCGGACATCATCGAACTGGACGGAGGCATGATCACCTGCCCACGTGACATTTTGATGAGGCTCCGCGGACACGATCGGAAGCGCGATTCCGGGCGGATACGTCAAACTTACTTGCGCGTGATCGATCTTATATGAACGGTCTGGGGGCAACGCCCGCCAGATGAGCGTTTCGGCTTCCGTCGATTTGCGGATCACGCCACGCGCCGTGTAGGTGACTACGAAGGTGTGAGCTTCATTCGCCGATGGTGCGAAGTGCCACCGGACAAGTGTTCCATCGATCTCGGCTTCGCCAGGGCCTTTCCCAATGGGGCAAAGGTGACCGTCGAACGATGCGGCGATGTTCGAGATCCCGTCAGTTCCCCTCGCGGAAATGTCCCGATAGACGTAAGTGAAAGGCCCGTCGGCGAAACGGAAAACAGCGGTTTCGTTTACCTGAAGTTCGCCCTGGTGATTGAGTTCGAGCTGGACGAGATAACGTTCCGCCCGGTAGGTCTTGGCGGCTGCGGGAAGAAGAGAAAGCAGCGTCAGAGCTGCGGCGACCGTTACGTTCCGGCCAATCATGTAGAAGCCTCCGTTGGTCTTACCAGCATAACCCCGGAAGATTCAGCCGGCCTGTTAACTAACGAATTACTTTGCGTCCGGAATGTTGCCTACCGCTTTCAGACGCATGAATTCCTGGCGCTCGCGGGCTGCATCCGCGTTTCTGCCCACCTTCGCGTAAGCCGACGCCAAAGCGATGCGAGGCTGTAAGCTTTCCGGGGAGAGTCGCTCGGC
>JBBROU010000078.1:0-25015 GCA_038229055.1 Bryobacterales bacterium
ATTTTACAGATTCTCAGCCTATCGCTTTTTGAAAAAATGCCCATTTCACAGGCACTTCAGCCATCGGACTCCCAGTTGGACTTACTCGACCCCGGCAACCAGATGAATCTATTCGACTTCTAACCGGACGGCAGTGGGCTGAACTGCTGGACGTGCAGTCGTATGTCGCTTTCGACAAAACTAATCGTTCCGCCCCTAACGCTGTCAAATATCCCCCGCAAGCCTTGCATGAAGCAATGATCAATGGACTCGCTCACAGAGACTATGAGATAGTCGCGCCTACGCGCGTTACGGTTTTCGCCGACCGAATCGAGGTGCTATCACCCGGATCCCTGCCGACCGGCGTGTCGATCAATGAGCTAAGACAAGGTCGCGCGCCCGCAAAATGGAGAAATCAGAGTCTTGCTTGGTTCCTTAACCGTCTTCAACTAGCTCAAGCGGAGGGCCAGGGGATCCCCACAATTTTGCGCTCAATGCGTGAGGAGGGCTGCCCGCCGCCACAATTCCAGGTGAACGAATCCCGGGTTGTTTGTGTCCTCCCGGCTCACCCAAGACACGCCTTGGCTCGCGAACATCGCACCATAGAGGAGGCGATCTCCCTTGGCGATTTTGAGCGTGCACAAAAAGCGGTAGCAAGCCTTCTTTCGCAAGATCCGACAAACGTTCGTAGCATTCAACTGTTCGCTGAAGTACAACGCGCGCTCAACTCAGCCCAACCAGTAAGAGAATTCTTAAAAACTCACGAGGAACATCTGAGGAGTTTCCCTCCGCTGGTAATCACTCAGCTAGCGGACGTCCTAACATTGGCTGACAATCCGACAGACGAAGACCTCGCGGTCGCCAGACGACTTTATCTGGATGCGTCGAACGGCCGCTTTGCCGAACGCGAGATCCGGCAAGTCGCCTTAGGTCTCAGCAGAGCCGGAGACGATTCCGCCGCACTGAAATTCCTAGATAGGCAGTTCGAGGAGCATCCTGAACTCAAAGACAACCCTTGGATTCTGAGGATCCGGGGAAACGCATTCATAGGACAGGCAAAGCACTGCACCCAGACTGGCAAAAAGCGGGAACTGCCTCCCCAGACCAAACGACGTGCTTGGGAAGATTGTAGGCGGTTCTTAAGATCGGCGGAGCAGGATCTTCGTCGTGCCGTTTCGCTAACGAACGATGGTGCTCTGATCGACGCCATACAAAAGAACCTTGGTTTTGTTTCCCAATTGAAGAAAATCGCAACACCACCCGAACGGCGGCGCCGGAGCGGCTCCAAGAATACCGATGGTATGCAGCGTCGCCCCGGTGACTTACGCTCCGTTGATTGAAAATGAATCGGAGTAGGGTGGGAAACGCATTTAGCGGGCGACCCCTCTCCCCCCGCCCGCTACAATCAAACCCATGCCCCCCACCCTCCCCGAAATTACCGAATCCGACCCCTCCCTCTTCGACGTCCGCTCCAAAGCCCCCGGCCCGCAAGGCTCGCTCCCCATCACCCCCGAAATGCTCCTCAACCGCCCCTCCGGCGACCTCTTCGGATGGAGCCAGAACGCCGGCATGGGCTGGTCCCCCGCCCGCATGAACGGCACCGAAATCCTCATCCTCAGCACCCACGGCGGCATCCGTCGCCCTGACGGCTCCCCCATCGCGCTCGGCTACCACACCGGCCACTGGGAAGTCGGCCTGCTCATGGAAGCCGCCGCCGAAGAGCTTTCCTCCCGCGGCGCCGTCCCCTTCGCCGCCTACTGCACCGACCCCTGCGATGGCCGCACCCAAGGCACCGTCGGCATGTTCGATTCCCTCCCCTATCGCAATGACGCCGCCACCATTTTTCGCCGCCTCATCCGCTCCCTGCCCACCCGCCGCGGCGTCATCGGCGTCGCCACTTGCGACAAAGGTCTGCCCGCCATGATGCTCGCACTCGCATCCATGCACGACCTTCCCTGCGTGCTCGTCCCCGGCGGCGTCACCCTGCTCGCCGAAGCCGGTGAAGATGCCGGCCGCGTCCAATCCGTCGGCGCCCGCTACGCCCATGCCCAGATCACGCTCGAAGAGGCCGCCGAAAGCCTCTGCCGCGCCTGCGCCACCCCCGGCGGCGGATGTCAGTTTCTTGGCACCGCCGCCACCTCGCAAGTCGTCGCCGAAGCCCTCGGGATGACGCTCACGCACGCCGCCCTCTCGCCTTCCGGGCACCCCATCTGGCTCGATATGGCTCGTCGTTCCGGCCGCGCCGTGCTGTCTCTCGAATCGCGCGGTCTCAGCATGAAACACATCCTGACCGATGCCTCCATCCACAACGCCATGACCGTGCACGCCGCGTTTGGAGGCTCCACGAATCTCATCCTCCATCTGCCCGCCGTCGCCCACGCCGCCGGCCTCAGACGCCCTACCGCCGACGACTGGTCCACCATCAATCGCAAAATCCCGCGCTTGGTCGACGCCCTGCCCAACGGCCCGCGCTCGCACCCCACCGTGCAGGTTTTCCAGGCCGGCGGCGTCCCCGAAGTCATGCTTCACCTCAAGCGCGCCGGGCTTCTGGAACTCGATGCCTTAACCGTCACCGGCGAAACCATTGGACACATGCTCGATTGGTGGGAGACTTCCGAACGCCGCGCCACTCTGCGCCGCAGACTTAAGGAAAATGACAACGTCGATCCGGACGACGTCATCATGGACCCGCAAGGCGCCCGCCAGCGCGGCCTTACCTCCACCGTCACCTTCCCGCACGGCAATCTCGCGCCCGGCGGCTCCGTCATCAAGAGCACCTCCATCGACCCCAGCGTCGTCGGCTCCGATGGCATCTACCGCAAGACCGGCCACGCGCGCGTTTTTATGTCCGAGACCGCCGTCATCCATGCCATCAAAAGTCACGAAACCGATGCCGTGAAGCCCGGCGAGATCATCGTCCTCATCTGCCGCGGCCCGATGGGTTCCGGCATGGAGGAAATCTACCAGATCACGTCCGCCCTGAAGCACCTGTCTTTCGGTAAAGAGATCGCCGTGCTCACCGACGCCCGTTTCAGCGGCGTCTCCACCGGCGCCTGCATCGGCCACATAACGCCCGAAGCGCTGGCCGGCGGCCCCATTGGCAAGGTCCTCGAAGGCGATCTCATCGAAATCCTGATCGACCGGAACCGCCTGGAGGGCTCCGTGAATCTCGTCGGAGCCGATGGTCGCGTCTTCGGCGTCGCAGAAGGCACGAAAATCCTCGCCGAGCGCCCCATGCGCCCCGACCTCCACGCCGACCCCCGCCTCCCTTCCGACTCGCGCCTCTGGGCCGCACTGCAAAACGTCAGCGGCGGCACCTGGGGCGGCTGCGTCTATGACGTCGATACCATCCTAAAAGTGCTCGCCGCCGGACAGGACGCCCTCACCCTGGAGTGAGGGGAGTCCGTTTGAAAAATTGCCACCGGTGAATTCGGCTTTGATCGCCGCCGACAGCTCTGAGCTTAAGATTAATGGGAACTTTAATGAGACCCGCTCGCCCGTGAAAATTTCATTTGGAATGATTCTATTTCTGGCCGCGAGTTGTCACGCGCAGAGCGTGACAACGCTTGCTTTGCGGTCACGCGACTTGCAAGCCGATGCGATGATCCTTCGCAGGGCGTATGAAACGCTCCATCCGGGCCTGTATCGTTACAACAGCAAAGGGCAGATGGATGTCGCCTTTGTCGCACTCGACAAGGCGCTAGATCATGACCAAACGTTGCAGGAGGCGTTCCTAGCATTCTCGGAGTTCGCCGCCAAAGTCCGTTGTGGACATACCCAGGCAAATCCCTTCAATCAATCGAAAGATGTCGTAGAAGCGCTTTTCAAAAGTTCAACCCGCCTGCCTTTCTACTTCGAGTGGCTCGACCGGCGCATGATTGTTACCAGAGACTTTACACCCGACCACATGCTTCCTTCTGGCACTGAGGTAATCCGAATCGGCAGCGTACCCACAAAAACAATTCTTGCAAAGCTACTGTCGATTGCAAGAGCGGATGGAGCGAACGACAGCAAACGAGTCGCCCAGTTGGCGGTGAAAGGCGACAGCCAGTACGGGGCCTTCGACCTTTACTACCCGTTATTCTTCCCGCGGAAGAGCGCCAGCGTTGCGCTGCGGGTCATGAGGCCAAAGAGCAGACGGGCCGAGCAAATCGCTGCGAAGCCATTGACGTTTGAGCAAAGGATTGCACCAATCAAACAACGCGAAGCCCAGAGAAGGGGCGGCGGTGACGCGCTGTTCGATTGGAAGTACCTTCCGGATGGAAGCGCGTATCTACAGATGCCGACTTGGGCTCTCTACAACAGTAAGTGGGCTTGGGAAATTTGGTTGAATCAACACCTAAACAAGGCAATAACTTACTTGACAACTCACGCAAAACCCGCTATTCTTGATTTATGGAACCGACCACGCTCATGGAAGCCGTTAAATACTTTGCTGAACCGGCCAACTGCTACACGTATCTTGTGTCGCGCCGATGGCCGAACGGCGTAACTTGCCCTCGGTGTGATAGCTCGAACGTTCTGTTTCAACCGAAGTACAACCGTTGGCAGTGTGGCGCTCGGCATGACCGCCGCCAGTTCACGCTAAAGACCGGCACAATTTTTGAGGATTCACCCATCGGTCTGGACAAGTGGCTCACGGCCATGTGGCAGATTGTGAATTGCAAGAACGGAATTAGTTCCTACGAAGTTCACCGCGCTATCGGCATTTCTCAGAAGTCCGCATGGTTCATGGATCACCGTATTCGTTTCGCCCTTGGGATGGAAGAGGAGGGCAAACTATCCGGCCATGTTGAGGCTGACGAAACCTTCATCGGCGGCAAGGCTCGCAACATGCACGCTGCCAAACGCGCCCTTCGGATCACCGGCACCGGCGGCAAAGACAAAACTGCCGTGATGGGCATCTTGGAGCGTGGCGGCAAAGTACGTACCAGTGTAGTTCCGAACCGCAAGAAGAAAGCGCTACAGTCCGAAGTCCGCAAGCATGTTGAAGCGGGTTCCGCGCTTTACACTGACGACTTGCTTTCGTATGACGGGTTAGCGGGGGAATTTGCTCACAAGGTTGTAAACCATGCGGTGCAGTACGTTGATGGCATAATTCACACGAACGGACTGGAAAATTTCTGGTCGCTGTTGAAGCGCGGAATTAACGGCACCTACGTCAGCGTGGAACCGTTTCACCTGTTCAGGTACCTCGACGAACAGTCGTTTCGCTATAACAATCGGAAGTCCGAGGATGGTGAACCACTGAGGGACGCAACGCGCTTCGATTTGGCCGTCAGGCAGATCGTGGGTAAGCGGCTAACGTGGAACGTGCTCACGGGCAAAGAGGGACAACAACCTGCATAGCTAACCAAGCCGCGTCAGCAACGCGGCAAGAAATTAAATCGGACCAAGCCTATCTAAGAAAAACTCAACCTGCGGTTCCTTACCTAATACAACGACTTTGGTTGTCTTGGTAATACGCGCCGTGTATCTGGCGGGAACTGACGCTGCATGCTCCGGGGTTATGGCGTCCCCGAACTTGCCTAGGTACACGTGTCCGCTATCATCACGCAACTTAAACTCTTTTATTTCTGTATTGACTGCGAACAATTCGCCCCTTACGTCCAGGCCGGTCTCAGTAGTGGTATCACCAATGGTTGCCTGAAGGGAGCGGAGGGATTGATACTGTATTTCCACACTTCTCTTGACTTTCTCCTCAAAACGCCATTCTAGACCAAGACCGAATTGATTTCTTACGTGGACATCCAACCATTGATGAAGGGATCTAATGGGAAGTGGGCCTAGTGTCGCGGCTATACTTTGAACATGCTTGGCTTCAATCAAATCAAATACAACCGCCGATGCCTCGTCGATGGGGTATGCGGCATAGATACCAACTTCGCGAGGAACCGTTACCACAACACCAATCGATGAGGCAAATGAGTACCCGTAGCCAAGTTCCAATCGTTGTGCTGTTGGAGGTTTTTTTGTAACCTTCTCCGTTTTTGTTAGGGCCGCGTAAACTTCACTGAAAAATTCCTGGAATTTACCCCACGCCTCAGCAATGCTCGCGAGGGTCACGCGCTCAGAATCGTTCAATATCCGATATCGATATACCTCACGTTCAAGTTGCGCTGCTACTTCAAGGTATTCTGACTCTAGGCGTCTCTTGAGCTTTTCCAGTGATCGAATACTTATCAGGATCGAGCGTGGCGGCTCCGCCCCCGTGCTGGCTGCCGCCTCCTCGTGACGAACAATGAGGGCTTGCGTATTCTCGATCCTGTTTCTGAGTTCGAGTAGTGCGCTCATTGGGAAATGCTTTCTTCGGGTGGATTTTCAGGCTTCAACGCTTCAGTACTAGGCTTCTCGATCTTGATAACCGCGATACCCTTTGCCTGCCGTGTCGTTACGCTGAATCCATACACACCCTCCTCCCAGTGTCGCATCATGTCAACGGTAAGATTTCGCCAGGGATGCGATTCATTGTACACGGGTTCCACATAAATATCACACCGAAAAGATTGTTTCGGATCGTCTTCTTTGCTCGTAAGCCAATCAATCAAAGCATCTTGTTCTTCGGTTCCATACTCAAAAACTGAAGGCATTAGCAGGAGAACGTCGATGTCGTCCGGATCGATCTTTTTCGTTAAGAAGCTGCCGTCGATCCACAGTTCTCCGAAAATTCCGGCTGTCACGATTCTCTCGTAGATCGCCTCGAATCCCGCCATAATGTCAGCGCGGACAGTCGATTCATGGAAATCCGTAACACATAGCGAGCGCAGCTGCTCCAACGTCATGACGTGAAAACCCTTAATTAACAGCGGCGGATATTCCGTCTTGTGTGTTCTGTGGGGCAAGTCTCAGCATCATTTCATACGCAATCGCGAAGCGTCAACCGAATTCGGTATGCTAAAGGCGTATGAACCCACACCCGGCCCCGTCAGTCCCCGGCAACACCGAATGGGAACGCTTCGATAACGCCGTCCGCAAGGTGTTCACGGTCCCAAAGGAAACATTCGTTAAAGAAGAAAAGCGGCTAAAGACCGCACGGGAAAAGAAGCGGGCCAAAAAAACGCCTTAGCTTACGTTTGGGGCTTCCCGCCATAAGATGGAGGCTTCGTCGCAGCCGCATTCGCCCATCGGGTGCCTTCGCCTTGTTGCTTCAGCGCAGGCCGCTTCCTTTGCCGCATTCGGATCGGCGTGGATCTCATTTGTTGACGTTGCTGCACCAAAGGCGCTTCCAAATAGCATTACTCCCGCCTCGTCAATCGCGGGATCGTGGACATTATGCCGCCATGTCGTGTGCTCGCCCTCTACCCAAAGGGTAAGGTTTTGATATTCAGCACGGTATGTTTTCATGCCCAATGATCCTATCCAACCGATTCACCCAAGCGCAACCCGACCTGTCACGATCCAAGAGCAGCCCGCTCAGTGTGAGTTGTCAAGTAAGTTATTGCCCTAAACGAGGCGGCCAAGCAGAACGCCCCCGCGCTTATCGTGGATCTGCGTGGCAATGAAGGTGGAGAAGATGTTGGAAACGAGATCATCCGTCATCTAATCGATTCGCCGCTGACGCTCTCGCCCATGCGGCGTCTTGTCCGTTATCGTAAGGTCTCCGATGACTTGGTACCGTATCTCGATACGTGGGATAACAGTTTCCGCGACTGGGGAACCTCGGCCGCCGATCTTTCCGAACCGTGGCCCACGGCGCCGGCGGAAGTCTCTTACTTTAAGCTCACCCGCTATGACGATGACGCGACCGGCGACGTCATGACGCCAGAGGGTACCCATTTTCGCGGCAAAGTCTTCGTTCTAATCGATGCGACCAATAGCTCCGCCACCTTTCAATTCGCTCAGAACATCCAGAGTCACCGCCTGGGCACGCTCATTGGGCAGCCCACCGGCGGCAGTCAGCGCGGGATCAATGGAGGAGCGTTCTTCTTTCTGCGACTTCCTCATTCAGGCATTGAGATGGACCTGCCGCTCATCGGCACATTTCCTCCATCTCCCATGCCGGATGCCGGGGTAACACCGGATATCTTCGTTAAGCCAATGGCTTCGGACATCGCAGACCGGCGCGACGCCGCACTGGCAGCCGCCGTATATGCGATACATCGACTGGCGAGCGCTCCTGGAAGATCCGGAAAACAATACCCTGGCTTCACAGATCATCCTTGATCGCCGCGAGCCCGCTTGCCAGTGGCCAGACTCGATCAATGGCGACTCGCTCGATCCGTAAACTTATCGGTTTTTCGGCTCAGATCCGTCCGCGCTCAGGCTTACCGAGTACATCCATCACGAGCGGGATAGTGCTCAATGCGCCGACCGCCAGCAGAGCGCACCCAGCCGCCTTCCGCGCGTCACCACTGAGCCTATCTGCAATCAACAGACCTAAGCCGATGCCAAGCGCAATGCGAGTGCCACCGATCAACATAATTTCGGGTATTGTTACGCTTCTCTCTCTCATAAACACGCTCCTTAAGTTCTCATCCCGATGCCGCCGCCCATCCATCCGGGCTCCGGAAAGCACAGCCAATCTAATATGTCTCATGGAACGATCACCGCGGCGCCATCGATTCTGTCAGTCTTGATCGCTAAAAGCGCCTCGTTAGCCTCATCAAGTCGAAATACGGTAACTCTGGGCCGCAGGGGAATCTCGGCCGCGAGTTGGAGGAAGTCGCGAGCATCTTGTCGCACCATATTCGTAACGCTCCGAATCTGCCGCTCACCCCAAAGTAAACGGTCGTAATCAAATTCCGGGATGCGATCGAGATGAATCGCATTAATCGCCACAATGCCGCCCTTTCTCAAACTTCCTAAGGCCGCAATGACCACGTCTCCGCTGGGAGCAAAAGTGATTGCCCGATCAAGTTCAACAGGTGGTTTTTGATTCTCGTCTCCCACCCATTCGGCCCCGAGGGATTCAGCCAGCCTTCGGTGCGATTCTCCTCTTGTAGATACGAAAACCCGGCAATCCCAATAGCGCAAAACCTGAAGCGCCAGATGAGCCGATGCGCCGAAGCCGAACAGGCCTACGCGCTCGCCTCTTTCCACTCCCGCCACACGGATGCTGCGATAGCCGATGATGCCGGCGCAGAGTAAAGGCGCCGCGTGCAGATCGTCAATCGCATCGGGAAGCGGGAACACGAATCCGCTTTGTGCACTGGCATATTCCGCATAGCCTCCGTCCAGGGTATAGCCCGTGAACCCTGGCGCATCGCACAGGTTTTCCATTCCGCGATTGCAGTACCAACATGTGCCATCGACGCCCCCCAGCCAGGATACGCCTACACGTTTCCCGATCGGAAGTGCTTCGGAAGCTCCGTCCAGCAAGTCACCTACAATTTGGTGACCTGGAATTAAAGGGCTTCGCGCCAACGCCAAATCGCCCTCAACAATATGTAAGTCGGTGCGGCAAACGCCACATGCCCGGACCCGCAGCAAGACCTTCCCGGCAGAAACCTGTGGCGTCGGAACCTCTACGATTTCCAGAGGTCGTAAAGCGACAGCGCTCTGCACGTTTAGGACTGCTGCTTTCATGCTGGTGCCACAGATCGGATGCTGAGGACTGGGCAGGGCCAGTCGCGAATGATGGCATACGCGTTAGGTCGCAGCCGGCGATGTTTTTCAGGATGCGACTCCACTATGTGTTCATACATGAATCGCCACCTTCAGAACATTGTCTCGTTGCTCGGCGAACAACGCATACGCCTGAGCGATCTCCTCAAGCTGAAAATGGTGAGTGTGCATCGGCTTGAGGTCGATTCTCCCTGCCTCGACCAGTCGCATGAGCCGGGCCATCCGTTCCTTACCGCCAGGGCAGAGAGTGGTGACTATTTTTTGGTCCGTCAGGCCGGCTCCAAACGCTTCGAGAGGAATTTGCAGATGGCTTGAGTATACGCCCACACTCGACACTACCCCCCCGGGACGCAACACTCGCAACGCATTCTCGAAGGTGGTTTGGCTTCCCAGAGCCTCGATAGCGACATCTACGCCGCGTTCCTCCGTGGCATCGCGAATTCTCTCTACCGGATTTTCATCGGGGGACAGCGTCTCTGTTGCCCCGAACTTCCGGGCCATTTGAAGCCGGAACGCATTCTGCTATACCGCGAATATCTTTGCGGCCCCCATCAGTTTGGCCCCGAGGGTTGCACACAATCCGATTGGCCCCTGTGCAAACACGGCAACAGAATCACCCAGACGTACTCCGCCGCTCTCCGCCGCGGCGAACCCGGTGGACGCGATATCTGCCAATAGCAGAACATCTTCGTCCGACAGATTATCCGGAATCGGAGCAAGGTTGGCTTGCGCGTAAGGCACACGGGCATACTCTGCCTGCACTCCGTCAACCATGTTGCCAAGCTTCCACCCGCCGAGCGCTCCGCCACATTGAGACTTATATCCGGCTAAGCAGTTCTCGCACTGGCCGCAAGGTGTGATTGCACCCATCAAAACACGTTGCCCAAGTTGATAGCCGGTAAGTCCGGCGCCAAGTTCATGGATGGTCCCCACGGCCTCATGTCCGATTGTGAGCCCCCGGGCGATCGGATACTCGCCGCGGACGATGTGCACATCGGTCCCACAGATCGTTGTTAGCCGGATCTTAATTACCGCCTCGCCGACGCCCGCCCTTGGGATCGGCCTTTCTTCCAGAGCGAATTGACCCGATCCATGGAAGACATTGGCCTTCATGAACCCAGGTGCAGATGTGCCGGAGTTCGTTCCGCTCTGCCCTCGTCGAACTTGTCGTAATCGTCATGTGTGTTTTCTACCCGGTTGTCACGGGGTTTCCAACCCGCGTGGATTTCATTGCAATTAACCAACCGCTCAAATTGCGCGAAATGCCGCGGCGCGTGGAAGTTGCCGATGGTGCCGGATTTGCCGATCAAGATGCGATGCAACGCGATTTGATTTCTCCGCTGCCGCATTCGCGGGTGCATTCTGCTGTGCGATGGCAAATACGCCGCGACCCTTCGATTCCGCGATTCACCACGGTCGGAAAGCCGCTTTTCGGAAGAATCCAGAGGAAAAGATCCTGATCGTACAGAACGCCCTCACCCTGGAGTGAAGTTTTCCCCAAATCTAGCCGATAGGTGTCTAGGCGCGAAGTACTGCCGCTACGACACTTATGTTTGCAATCATCGGAATGGTAGTAGTCATTGGCGCGATCCTCGGGGGATTCCTGATGGAGCACGGCCCGCTCGCGGTGCTCATGCAGCCTGCCGAGCTGTTAATCATCGGCGGCGCCGCGATTGGGACGCTGCTCATCGCTAACCCGATGACGGTGGTGGTTGCGATCTTCAAAGCCATGATCGCCGTAGTCTCCGGCAGCCGGTTCACCCAAGCTTTCTACCTGGAGAACTTGAAGATGCTCTTCGAGCTCTTCCAATACGCGCGCAAGAACGGGCTCGCCAAGCTCGAGACCGATGTCGAAGAGCCGAAAAAGAGCGCCGTATTCATAAAGTATCCGAAGTTCTTGAACGATCATCACGCTCTCAACTTCGTCTGCGACACGCTGCGCATGTCTTTGTCGGGCGTCGTGGGGACACATGAACTCGATCAGATGATGGATCTCGATATCGAAGTTCATCACCACGAGATCGGCTTGCCGGTGCAGGCGCTCAGCACCGTTGCCGACGCCTTGCCGGGCCTCGGAATTGTTGCCGCCGTCTTAGGCGTGGTGATTACGATGGGCTCGCTCGGCGGCCCGCCGGAGGAGATCGGGCGCAAAGTCGCCGCCGCTCTGGTGGGCACGTTCCTCGGCATCCTTCTCTGTTACGGCTTCTTCGGCCCGCTTGCGGCCAACATGACCAAGGTGAACGACTGCGAAGGTCAGTATTACCACGTGCTCCGTGTCGCGTTGATCGCCTTCTCGCGTGGAATCGCGCCGATCCTGTGCATCGAGTTCGCGCGCCGGGCGATCCCTGGCGATATCCGGCCTACCTTCCAAGCCATGGAAAAAGCCTGTAAGGGCGGCTCCGCTGCCGCCGCCGCCGCGCCGGAAGCGGTTGCCGCCTAGAGCGGGCGAATCGATATGGCTGATCAAAAAGTTCTGCTGCCCCCCATCATCATCGTCAAGAAGAAAAAGCACCACGGTCACCATGGCGGTGCCTGGAAGGTGGCCTATGCCGATTTCGTCACGGCGATGATGGCTCTCTTTATCGTGCTGTGGCTGATGAATTCCACGCCGGAAGTGAAAAAGGCCGTCGGTGGCTACTTCAAAGATCCGACCGGCAAAAGCAACCAGGCTGGCAGCTCTGTCGCGGGAACCGGCGAGTCGCTGACTCTGAAGCAAGACGACATGAGCCACCTCAAAGACAAGTTGCAGGATGCTGTCAAACAGATGACCAACTTCCAGGTCATGAAAAACCAGGTAAGCATGACCGTAACCGGCGAGGGCCTCCGTGTCGAGCTGATGGAAACCGACAGCGGCATGTTTTTCCAAAGCGGCAGTCCCATGCCGACGGCCACCTTGCAGGCGCTGCTTTCAACTCTTTCGAAAGAGGTCGCCAAACTGCCCAACCGCGTCCTTCTCGAAGGCCACACCGATTCCAAACCTTTCGGCAGCAATTTAAACTACACTAACTGGGAACTTTCCACGGACCGCGCCAACTCGGCCCGACGCCTGATGGAAGAAGACGGCCTGAAGCCCGGGCAAGTCGCGCAGGTGCGCGGCTTCGCCGACCAGGCGCTCCGCAAGAAAGACGCTCCCGGCGACGCGACCAACCGGCGCATTTCGCTCATCATCCAGTACCTCGAGCCGGTGGTGAAAGAAGCCGCCATTTCGGAGGCCCCGCCAGCCACGAAGCCTCGGAAATGAATAGCACCACCGTATAATCGGATGTAAGCCTACGATGGAGCCGTTCGATCTTAAGAAAACCCTGAATCTGCCCAAAACGGATTTCCCGATGAAGGCCAACTTGCCCGTGGCCGAGCCCAAAATGCTCGCCCGGTGGGAACAGGAGGACCTTTACGGCCAAATTCGCAGGGCGCGCGCCGGTCGCCGCTCGTATCTGCTGCATGACGGGCCGCCCTATGCCAACGGCAAGATCCATCTCGGGACTGCTTTCAACAAGATTCTAAAAGACTTCATCGTGAAGTCGAAGACCATGGCGGGCTTCGATTCACCCTATGTGCCGGGCTGGGACTGCCACGGCCTGCCCATCGAATTTAAGGTCGATCAGGAGCTCGGTTCGAAGAAGGCCAAAATGTCGGTTTCCGAGATCCGCAAAGAGTGCCGCAAGTATGCCGAAAAGTGGATCGGTATTCAGCGCGCCGACTTCAAGCGGCTCGGAATCCTCGGCCGCTGGGACCGTCCGTACCTGACGATGAACGCCCGCTACCAGTCGGTCATCGCCGGCGCCTTCGTCGATTTTCTCGATAAAGGCTATGTTTACAAAGGCTTGAAGCCGGTCAACTGGTGCACGCACGACCGCACCGCGCTGGCCGAAGCCGAGGTCGAATATCAGGATCATTCGAGCCCGTCAATTTGGGTTCGTTTTGTCGAAAAGTCGGATCCAGCTAAGATCCACCCCGACCTCGCGGGCCGGAAAGTCTATGGCCTGATCTGGACCACCACCCCCTGGACCATGCCCGCCAACATGGGCATCGCGTTTCACCCGAAATACAAGTATTCGGCCGTGGAAGTCGGGGGTGACGTCTACATCATCGCCAGCGACTTGGTTCGTGCCACTGCCGAAAAAGCCGGCTGGGAATCGCCGAAAACGATCGCCACTTTTCCCGGGTCACAGCTCGAGCAAACTATTTTTAGCCACCCGTTTCTGGACCGCGATTCCCTCGGAATTCTCGCCGATCACGTCACCTTGGAGCAAGGCACCGGCGCCGTCCATACAGCGCCCGGCCACGGCCAGGAAGATTACGTCGTTGGCCGCCAGTATGGCCTTCCAGTTTACTGCCCAGTTGATGGTTCCGGACGCTTTTTCAACGCCGAAGGCGCCGGCCCGCTTCCCGAGCAACTGATCGGAAAAACCATTTGGCAGGGAAATCCGGTTGTCCTCGAAATCCTGAAAGAGCACGGCGCGCTCGTAGCTCAAGAGAACGTAAATCACAGCTATCCGCACTGCTGGCGCTGCCACAATCCGACCATCTTCCGTGCCACCGAACAGTGGTTCATCGGCATGGACAACAACGGCCTCCGAGCCCGTGCGCTCGATGCCATCCGCGGCGTTCAATGGATGCCGGCCTGGGGCCAGGAGCGCATCTCCAACATGATCGCGAGCCGCCCCGACTGGTGCATTTCACGCCAGCGCGTCTGGGGCGTGCCGATCGTTGTTTTCTATTGCGACAAGTGCCGCGAGCCGCTCACCGACCGCAAGATCCTCGACAAAGTTGTCGCCCTCTTCGCCGAACATACCGCCGACATCTGGTATGAGCGAACCGCCAACGAACTGATCGGCGAAGGCGTGCACTGCGCCAAGTGCGGCTCCGCCGAGTTCACCAAAGAGAAGGACATTCTCGATGTCTGGTTCGATTCCGGATCGAGCCACCTCGCCGTCTTGACCGAAGCCAATGGCCTGCAGTGGCCTGCCGACCTCTATATCGAAGGCGGCGATCAATACCGCGGATGGTTCCACAGCTCGCTGCTGGTCGGCGTCGGCCTGCGTAACAGCGCGCCTTACCGCGGCTGCGCGACGCATGGCTGGGCCCTCGACGGCAAAGGCATTGCAATGTCGAAGTCCGTCGGCAACGTCATCGCGCCCGAAGAAATCATCAAGCAGTACGGCGCGGAGTTGATTCGTCTCTGGTCCGCTTCCGTTGAGTTCAGCGAGGACGTGCGCATCTCGCCACTCATCCTGGAGCGCCTTTCCGAGGCGTACCGGAAGCTCCGCAACACCTTCCGCTACATGCTCGGCAATTTGCATAACTTCAACGCCGAAACGGATTCGCTGCCCGGCGAAGAGCTACTTGAAATCGATCAATGGATTCTAATTCGCGCCGAAGACCTGGTCGCCCGCTGCCGCATCTGGTACGAAGATTTCGACTTCCACAAGGTGTATCGCGCGGTCTATGACTTCGCGACCGTCGATCTCAGCTCCATCTATTTCGACGTATTGAAAGACCGGCTCTACACCTCCGCGCCGAAGTCCGCCGCCCGCCGCAGCGCGCAGACTGCATTGCATCGCCTGGCACTCGCGCTGGTGCGGTTGTTCGCGCCCATCCTCTCGTTCACGTGCGAAGAAGTCTGGCCCGAACTGCACCAGACGGGCAGCGTTCACACGGCGCTGTTTCCTGAACCCGACGAACTGTCCAAAGGCATTCACGCCGACCATCGCAAGCGCGCCGAGAATTGGGACCGCTTGATGGAGCTCCGTCCTGAGGTTCTGAAAAGTCTCGAAGCCGCGCGCCAGGACAAAGTGATCGGCGCGCCTCTTGAAGCGCGCGTGCAGCTTTCCGCGACCGGCGAACTTCTTCCGTTGCTTCGGCAGTACGCCGATTCGCTGCCCGGCCTTTTCATCGTCTCCGAAGTGGGTCTGAAGCAGAACGGCGCGGGCACCCGCGTGGCGGTCGAGCGCGCAAACGGCACGAAATGCGAGCGCTGCTGGAAGTACACGCACGACGTCGGTTCGTCGCCTGAATTCGCGACCGTCTGCGCCAGTTGTGCCGCCGCCGTGCGCGAGATCGTGAATGCCTGACCCGGTTTCGCGCGTCGCCGGTTTCGCCATAGCCGCCGGCGTCTTCGCGCTGGACCGTGCATCGAAGTGGCTGATCGAAACGCGATTCTCACCGTTCGACACCCGCCATGTAATTCCCGGATTCTTCGACTTAGTGCGCTCCCAGAACCCCGGTGTCGCGTTCGGCATTTTTTCCGAATCGACCTTGCACTATCGCACGGCGTTGCTCGCCGGCTTGTCGCTGATCGCGGTCGCGGTCCTGGCCTGGATGCTGTGGCGCATTCAAAAAATGGAGCGCAAAGTCGCCATCGGTCTTGCGCTGATCTTCGGCGGCGCGCTCGGCAATGTCTTCGATCGCGTCTGCTTCGGCACGGTCACCGACTTCCTCGATTTCTATATCGGCACCGCGCACTGGTACACTTTCAATCTCGCCGATACGGCCATCTGCATCGGCGCCGGCCTGCTGCTTCTCGATATGCTGCGCCCCTCGCCGCGAACCTCGGCAAGCTACTTCTGAAAGCGTTCGTCCACTTCCACGCGATATCCGCTTGCGAGCCGGTTGGTCTCGTTCGCCATCCCCACCACAGCCATCACTTCGGCGAACATCGCGTCAGTCATCCCGGCCTTCCGCGCGGACGCGGGATCGTGCGCAATCACTTTCCAGAAGTTGTTGATGTAGTCGGTTTGGCGCGTTGCGAGAATGTCGTCGTAAACCGCGCGAACTTCCGGACTGGCGTCGTCATACTCAATCATGGAACGGCTGCTCAGTGCCATTCTTCTCGCTCTCGGAGCGACGTGATTTGCGCGACGTGGTGAGCGCCGTGCCACGCATAGAGTGCGAGATTCTTCTCCAGCGAAACGACGCCCATGGCGGAATGCCGGATCGTTCGCGCGAAATCGGTCTCGGATAACGAGCGCAGAAGCAGAACCCATCGCTCATGCAACCCCTCGAGCGCCATGAGTGAAGGTTGCACGGGAGCCGTCGCCGCATCCGGCAACTTCGCCCACAACTGCTCGTCGTAAGCCGCGATGTCGGGAGTGTCTTCGGAAAGGCCACGCCGGAAGCGGATGTAGCTATTTATATGGCTGTCAAGCAGGTGATGCGCGACCTGACGAACAGTCCAGCCGCCCTCGCGGTAAGGACGATCAAGCTGTTTGTCTGAGAGCCCCTCGACAGCGGCTTTCAGATGCGCTGGAACGGCTTCGATCGCGTCGATCCAGGCATCGCGTTCTTCCGGTGTCGAGCTGCCGCTAAATTGAAAGCGGCCGATGGGATAGCGCGCGTCAGCGGTGGATTCAGGCATGCAGGCGTAGATTCTAACGCGGGTGCAGAGGTTCGAAGCCGCGAATTTCACCTTAGACTGAGGGTGGTGCATACGTGTCCGGTCTTACGAATCTCGCCTTCCAGGCTTGCGAGCGATCTTGCCGATTTGTTCCCAGGCTCAATTCACCTTACTTCCGCGGAACTGGGCGGCACTCCCAATGCGGTCATATGGGAGTACGCAAAAGAGCATGGGTTTTTTAGAGCGCGCGTGAAGAGTTAGCGCCAGAGGCGATCTACACGAAACGAAATTCGGTAATATCCGGTCGGTCACGATCGTTGATCTATCTGTATCTGGTGCGCCCGGAGAGATTCGAACTCCCGACCTGCTGGTTCGAAGCCAGACGCTCTATCCGGCTGAGCTACGGGCGCACTAGGGCTATTATATCGATCAGTGGGGCCGCGCAAATCGAATCAGGAAATTGAGGTCAAGATTGCCGTCGACAACATCGCGCGAGTGAAGCGTCTCTTGCTCCGCAACGGCTTCGGTGTCGCGCGGCGGCGCGTCTTCGAGCGCAATCAGCTTTTCGATAACCCAACGCATTCGCTTCGCGCGCAAGGCAAAGTTCTTCGCTTGCGGCAGGCGGGCGCGCGGTCGGTGCTCACCTACAAAGCGCCGGGTGTTCCCGGAAAGCACAAGTCGCGCGAAGAACTTGAAATCGAATTACCGGCGAAAAATGCGTTGGCGGCAATTCTGGAACGCGTCGGATTCCAGCCCGATTTCGTGTACGAAAAATATCGCACCGAATATCGGCGGCCCCGGCAGCGAGGCGTAATCACGCTGGATGAAACGCCCATCGGGCTCTACCTGGAGCTCGAAGGATCGCCGGGCTGGATCGACAAAACGGCTCGCGTGCTGGGGTTCGCAGAATCGCAATACATCACCCAAAGTTATGGCGCGCTGTACCTGGAAACCTGCAACCGCGCCGGAGCGAAACCGTCGAACATGGTATTTCAGGAGACCCGATGAATCAAGAAATAATTCCTGTGAAACCGCTAAACGTTGTTCTCTTGCCGCCAGTAAACGAACGCGCCATCGCTCCCGGCGTTCAACCCACTCCGGAGCACGATCTCTTCTTCCACGGCGGCGCGACCGTCGCCAATCTGAATTTCATGAATTTCTACGTGGGGGGGGACGCGTGGCAGCAGTCCGATATGCAGGCCATCGACGCGGCGCTGGCCTCGGCGATGTCCGACACGAACTTGAATAAGGTGATGGCGCAGTATTTCCCATCGGGCGCGATTGCGTCGTTTTTCCTTGGCTCGCAGATCCGTCCCGGCGCGGCCCCCGCGGTCGTTTCACAAGGCGACATGGAAGCGATGGTCAAAAGTCTTTCGGATTCGGGCGCCCTCGATACGTTTGACCTAAGGTCAACGGTGTTCAACTTCATGCTTCCGAGCGGAACGATTCTGAATACCGATCCGGGCGTCATCACGGGCCCAGTCACTATCGCCGCCATCGCAAGAGACACTTCGGATTCCACCAACGGCCTCGGCGGCTATCACGGCTCCATACATCCGAATCGCACGGACGGCCAGCCGACGGTATATTACGCGGTCGGCGTGTACTCTGAAATTCGGCCCGACGGCACGCCCAATGGAATTCCTGTGTTCGATCTGCCTTGGAAAAACGTTGTGGCCACGTTCTATCACGAGTTGAACGAAGTGCGCACCGACCCGGATGTGGAAGACGCCATCAAGGCGGGCGGCGATCCGAATGCCACGAAATTTCTGGGATGGGTATCGGCGCAGGGTGAAGAGTGCGGCGACTTCCCAGTATTCGAGGCCAACCCGCTGACTCAGGTCTTCCAGGAAGTGCCGCTTACGGATGGATCCGGAACGGTGCCGGTTCAGTTCCAATACTCGAACGCGGTCCACGGTCCTGAAGGTCCGCGCACCGATCCCGCGCCGCCGGCGGCTACGTCCTAACGGATCTGTACCAAGCGGGTTTGCGGCTCTTCGATCTTCGCGGCGGGAATAGTCTGCGGCGAGCGCCAGAAATCCATGTACGAGGTGTAATGAACACATGCCACCGTGCATCTCGGCGCGCAGCCCTTTTCGGTGACGAACTCGCGGCGGATATGCTCCACCGTGTAATCCGCCAGCGGAATTCCAGGATACCCGCGCTGCTGCGAACAGTAGTGCACCAAGCCGTCTTCACAGATGTAGAGGTACCGTGCGCCGGCGCGGCACTTCCATTTGTTCTCGCGGCCGTAAGCAATGTTGTCTTGAAAGAAGTTGAGCTTGGCGTAACTTTTCTTGCCCATCTCCTTCATCTGCAGATACACTTCCTGCTCTTCGGTTTTCAGGGGCCGCAACTGCCCATCGCCATCGTGAATGATGCCGACGGTGGATGTGAATCCGAGGTCCACCGCGCGCCGTCCGACTTGCAGCGCATCCTGCGGATTGCGAATGCCGCCGCCAACCACTGAGTTGATATTGACGTGAAACACAGCATGCTCCGCGAGCAACTGGAGCTTCTTGTCGAGCACCTTGAGACTCTTCTTCGATACCTCGTCGGGCATCACGTTGTCGATCGAGATCTGCATGTGCTCGAGGCCGGCGCGATTCAACTTTTGAATGCGATCCGCCGTGAGAAGGTAGCCGTTCGTGATCATGCCCGCGATCATGCCGTGGCGACGCACCCGCGCGATCAGCCCATCGAGGTCGGGATGAAGCAGCGGTTCGCCGCCGCTCATGCTCACGATGTTGGTGCGCAGCTCGGCAAGTTTATCGATCCGCTGAAACATCAGATCGGTCGCGACCGGTTTCGAGAAATCGTCGTATTCGTTGCAGTATTCACACGCCAGATTGCAGCGGCGGGTCGGGATGATGTGGGCCAGAACGGGATGATCCGTGGAAGCCACGCCTTTGGCAAGCATCATCCACTCACGCGACCGCCGATGCATTGCCGTGACGCTTCTTTTGAAGCGGAATCCAAAATCTGACATGGTAAAAGACGTCTCGAACGAAACTACTATTGTGCCATATGCCCGCAGCCGGTCACTTTTGAGGATAATACCGATTTGCACAAGCTGAACGAACAAGGGGTGATGATCACCGGCGCGGGACGCGGCATCGGCAAGCGACTGGCGATCGGTTTCGCCGCGGCAGGCGCGCGTGTCGGGCTGGTAGCCCGCAGTCAGTCCGAGCTCGATTTGGCGAAGCTCGAAATTGAACATGCCGGCGGCACGGCGCTAAAGATTCGCGCGGATGTGCGCGATTTCGAACAAGTGTCGGCGGCCGTGGAGCGCATCAATGCGGCGTACGGCGGCGTTCATATCCTCCTGGCGGCCGCGGCGGTGCAAGGTCCGATCGGGCCGTTCGCCGAGGAAAAGCCGAAATCGTGGGCCGACGTCATCAACACGAATATATTGGGCGTGATGCATTCCATCCGGGCAGTTCTGCCGGCCATGATCGAGAAGCGTCACGGGAAGATCATCGTTCTGAGCGGCGGGGGAGCAAGCACGTCGCGCCCGAATTTCGCGCCTTATGCGGCATCCAAAGCCGCCATCGTTCGTCTGGTCGAATGCATTGCGGACGAGGTCCGGGAGCACAACGTGCAGATCAATTGCCTGGCGCCGGGCGGGTCGTACACCAGCATGACGGACGAGATTCTGAAAGCGGGGGAGCGCGCCGGCGCGGCGGAGATCCAGGACGCCGAAGATGTCCGGCTCACCGGCGGAGTCACGGCGGAGAAGCAGATCAAGCTGGCCCTTTTTCTGGCGTCGGAACGGTCGAACCACGTGAGCGGCAAGATCATCCACGTAAATGACGATTGGAAAAAGCTGGAGCATGACAACGCCCGGCCAGACGCATTCACGCTGCGCCGGTTAGTAAAGGGCTGATTTGCTCCTCCGGCGCGCCGGATGAAATAATCTACGGGAGGGATCTCTCCGATGAAAAAGCGCGGTCTGTTCGCCGTTTTATTCCTGACGTTCGCGGTAATTGCGTCGCCGCAGCAGCAGACTCCAAAGCGCAAGAAGCTGCTCGCCATCGGCCAGTCTGCCGGGTATCAACACGATTCGGTTTCGCACGGACTCGCGACGATTGAGCGATTGGGCCAGGAGACCGGATTGTGGGACACCTACATCCGCACGGATGCGCAACTTCTGACCAAGAAGAAGCTGGAAGGCAACGCGAAAAATCTGGATTACTTCGATGCGGTGATGTTCTACACCACGGGCGAGCTGCCGATGGACGAAGAGCAGAAGGCAGCGTTCCTTTCGTTCGTGAAAGACGACGGCAAAGGATTCCTGGGCACCCACAGCGCGACAGATACCTTTTATAAATGGCCTGAGTACGGCGAATTGATCGGCGGTTATTTCAACGAGCATCCCTGGAATAAGGAAGTCAATATTAAGGTAGAGGACCGGACTTTTCCGGCGACGAGACATTTTCCGGCATCGTTCACTATTGCGGACGAGATTTACCAGTTCAAAGATTGGTCGCGCGACAAGGTGCGCGTGTTGATGAGTGTGGATACGACGGGGCTCGACTTGACGGACAAGCGCGTTCACCGCACCGACAAGGATTTCGGAGTAAGTTGGGTGAAGAATTACGGCAAAGGGCGCGTTTTTTATTCGTCGCTCGGGCACCGCAACGAGGTTTGGGACCGGAAGGATATCCAGACCATGTGGATCGAAGCGGTGAAATGGGCGATGGGGATGACGACCGGCGACGCCGCGCCGCTGCCGAAAGCCGGGAACTGAGTGCGTTGTCTCCTTTTCATTCTCGCGGCAGCTCCAGCCTGCTTCGGTTGGGGCTGCGAGGGTCACCAGATTGTGGCGCTGATCGCGCGGGCGCACCTGAGCGCGGGCGCGGCTGCGGCGGTGGACCAACTGCTGGCGTCGCAGCCGATCGATCCAGATCTCGCCCGGTTCTGCAAGGAAAGGCCGAGTGACCCCATGGCCGATTCATCTACGTGGGCCGACGATGTGAAGCGCACCGAATTGACCGGCGCCTGGCATTACATGGACATCCCGCGCGGGATTCATCACGCGGAACTAAGCGTTTACTGCGAACCGATCGGCAATTCTCAAAACGGCAAAGACCGCCCGGGCTGCATTCTGGATGCGATTGAATATGAGTGGGCGATTCTCAAGAACAACACATCGGCTTCCGCGGATCGGGCCAAGGCGCTGCGGTATCTGATCCATTTCATCGGCGATATGCACCAGCCGCTGCACACCACCACCAACAACGACCGGGGCGGAAATTGCGTGCCCATCCAGTTCTTCGATAAGCCGAAGCTGGGCAATTTACATGCGATTTGGGACACGGATATTCTGCAGCGGGATTTCACACAAGCCCATCTGGATGCGGCTGGGGCGGCGCGTGAACTCGATGACAATTTTGCAGACAAGCTGGAGCAGTGGTGCAAGCAAGGCCCCGATTTCGAGAGCTGGCTTTGGGAAGGGCACCGCATCGCCGAGAAGGTGACCTATGGAAAGCTGCGCCCGCATGTGCCGGTAGAGGTTCCCGACCCGAATGCGGATTGCGCGCTGGAGACCACAAGGACGGGAGCGCTGCATCTGACCGTTACGGATAGCTATCAGGAGCGTGCGGGAGATGCGATCGAAGCCCAGCTCGCCAAGGCTGGATATCGTCTGGCGCTGCTGCTCAACTCGGTCTGGAATTAGAATTTTCAAGAGAACGCGTTCTCAAGCGCGCGTTCGTGCGTATAGAGTACCGTGGAGCGCAGCCGATTCTCCGAAGTAGTTCAGCAGCACCAGTCGATGGTCTTCGGCCTTGCCTGGAATTTTCTGCGCGATTGGTCCACGGCGGAGGAGCTGGCTCAGGACGTATTTCTCCATCTTCACCAAAAAATCGAGGAGTTGGAATCGCCCGAACACGTCAAGTTCTGGCTGCGGCGGGTCACCAGCCACCGCTGTATTGACGAATCCAGGCGGCGCAAACTGCGTCCGCGGATTGGAATTTACGAAGTTCCGGAGCCTTCGTCGCGGCAGAGCACGCGCGACCCTATGCTCGCGGCAAATCTGCAGCGGCTGATCGGCACGCTGCCCCCGCGTTCGCGAGCTATCGTTCTGTTGCGTTACCAGGAAGATCTGGAGCCGTCGGAGATTGCCGCTGCCCTGGGCGTGCCGGTGAGCACCGTGAAGAGTCAGTTGCATCGCTCCCTAGCCGTTTTGCGCGGGAAGCTGCAAAGAAAATCCCAAGAGGTGCACTCATGAAGTACGACGATTTCGATCTGGATGCGGAGCTGCGGTCGGCATTGCGCCGCGTCGACCCGCCGCCGAATTTCGCCGCGCGGGTGCTCGCCCGGACGCATCCCTCATGGTGGGAGCGTTCGCGCGGTCTGCTCGCCATCGCGGCGGGAATTATTCTGCTGATGTCCATTCCGATCGGCCTCGCTGAATACCAGATTCGCCAGCGGCAAGCCGAAGCGCAAAACGCGAAATCCGGGCTGGTGCAGGCCCTGCGCATCACCAGCGCGAAGCTTCGTCATACCCAAAAACTCTTAAGGAAGACCTCTCTATGAAAATCATCGTGGCAATCTGCGCTTTAGTTTGCGTGCTGCCGGCGCACGGCGAGGACTTCGATCTGAAGTTCCTGAATAAGTTCGCATCCAAGGCGAGCAACAATGTGGACGTTACGCTCGAAGGTTCGCTGCTGCAGATGGCTTCCCGGCTCCTCTCGTCGAGCGATCCGGAGCAGGCCAAAATCAAGAAAGTGGTTTCGGGGCTGAAGGGCATTTACGTCAAGAGCTTCGAATTCGACAAAGAAGGCGAATATAGCGAGGCCGATCTTGCCGGGGTGCGCGCTCTGCTGAAGAACCCGTCGTGGTCTCGAATTGTCGGCATCAAGAGCCGCAAGGATGGCGAGAACACCGAGATTTATCTGCAGACCGCGGGCAACAACCAAGTGGGCGGATTGGCGATCATCGCAGCCGGGCCGAAGGAGCTCACGGTGGTGCATATTCTTGGATCGATCAACCTGGACGACCTGGGGGCGCTGGAGGATTATGGTGTGCCGCAAATCGATGTACCGAGCGCCAAACCGCACAAGGAGAGCAAGTGAACATACTCGATGTATTGCTTTCGATGGCATGCTGCAGCGCAGCGTTGGCACAAACGGCGGCACAGACGGCGGACGAGATTATGACGAAAGTCGCGGAGAATCAGGATCGCGCTCAGGCGGCGCGAGCGGCGTTTGTCTATCGCCAGAACATTCTGATCCGGATGAAACGCAACAACGGCAAAGTGGCTCGCGAGGAAGTCCGCGATTTGACCGTCATCCCCAGCGATAGCGGCACCAAGCGAGAACTGGTGCATTTCGAAGGCAAGTACGAGAAAAGCGGCCGGTTTGTGACCTATGACAAGCCCGGTTTCAAGTACAAGGATGTCGACATTGACGGCGCTATTGCGGAGAACATGGCGGAGGATTTTGCCAATAGCAAGTCGTCCCGCGATGGCGTGAGCGCGAACATGTTCCCCCTGACGAGCAAGCGTCTTGCGGCCTATCGATTCACGCTGAAGGGAACCGAGGCCTATCGCGACCGCGAGGTATTCAAAATCGATTTTGAGCCCAAGGAAAACAAGGGAATGGATTGCGACGATAACAACAGTTGCTGGGCCGGCGAGGCATTGGTGGACCGAGTTGAGTTTCAGCCGGTCCTGATCACCACGCACCTGTCGTTCGGCATACCCGTCGCGGTGAAACTCCTGCTAGGCACGGACGTGAAACACATGGGTTTCAAGGTGACGTATCAGAAGTTCGAAGGCGTCTGGTTTCCAGTCACCTATGGCGGCGAGCTGAAGGTGCGGGCCGCGTTTCTGTACGCGCGGAACATCTCCATCGGCGTGCAGAACTCAGAATTCAAGCACGCGGACGTGGCGACGCACGTGAGCTTCGACGATCCCGCAAAAAATAGCAATCTTCCATAATTCGCCGCGCCAGCATCGTGAGGCAGGCTTCGGCAAGGTACTCCAAGCCACACTGGGGCGGGGCACTACGCTACGATGAAGTCTTCACTTTGCGAGCGAATTATGATATTTTTCCGCATTTCTTTTGTCTTTTTTGCAGTCAGTGTTTTGCTGTTTGGCCAAGCGCAAACGGATGCCGGCGATCTTCAAGG
>JBBROU010000079.1:0-24429 GCA_038229055.1 Bryobacterales bacterium
AATTCGGTTTGCCACCCACGGACACCCGTTCGATCTCATGCGCGATTCCGTCTCGCACAGCGATCTGGTGAAGGCGATCGCGGCGAAGGACCCGGAAGCCGCGCGAAACGCCTTTCTTTCTGCCCTGGATGAGTGGCTCACAAGCACACGAGATCACGTGTATGAAACTGTGCCAAATGCGAAAGTCGTCGCGATCTAAAACCCACCGCCCGGTTGAATGCTTGACACATGCTTCCGCAATGTGAAACGATAATCGATCATCGCTGATTTGTTAGGGAGGCGCGGAATGAAACACTCATCGTTTGTACATTGGCTATTCGCGGCGTTAGTGACTTGCCTTTTGAGCACAGGCCCGGCATTCGCCCAAGGAAATCTCGGCGCTCTCAACGGGACGGTTACCGATTCCAGCGGAGCCAATATCCCGAATGTCGCCGTGACCGTGGTCAATACTGCGACCGGCGCGGTTACCAAGGCGGCATCCAATCAATCGGGCGACTATCTCGTCCAGTCGCTGATTCCCGGGACGTACCGCATTGAAGCGGAGAAAACCGGCTTCCGGAAGACTGTAGTTGAAAACGTCGGTGTCCAGACCGCCACAACCGGCACCGTAGATCTCAAGATGGATCTCGGCAACGTGACGGAATCAGTCACGGTGAATTCGGGCAACCTGGAACTGCAGACGGTGAACGCGGAGATCGGCACTGCCGTTGAGACTAAGGCCATTCTCGACTTGCCGATTTCGCTCGGCGGAGCGGCGCAGACCGGCGGCTCAGGCCGCCGCCAAATCGAAAATTTCCTGTTTCTTACACCAGGGGTCACCGGCAATCAGTGGAACAAATCCATCAACGGCGCTCCCGCTTTCAGCAGCGAAGTGCTGATCGACGGCGAAGACATGCAGAACATCGGCGCTCCGGGCTTTATTGCCGATTCTTCCCCGCCTTACGAAGCGATCAGCGAGTTTAAGGTTCAGAATACTTTGTACCCGGCCGAATACGGCATGGGCTACGGCGTCGAAAACTTCACCATGCGATCGGGGACTAACCAGTTCCATGGCGACTTATTTGAGCTGCTTCGAAATGACAAGCTGGACGCACGTGGATTCTTCAATGATTCTAAACCGCCGCTGCGGCAAAATGAATATGGCGGAACTGTTGGGGGACCCGTGATTCTGCCGTTCTATAACGGCAAGGACAAGACGCACTTCTTCTTCGCTTATTCCGGGTTCAAGCTTCGGGGCGGACTCCCGCAAGGGAATCTGGTCTCAGTCCCTACCGCAAAAGAGAAGGCTGGCGACTTTTCCGACTATCCATACCCGATTTTTGACCCCGCCACCACCCGTTCCGACGGCAACGGAAGCTTTGTGCGGGATCCATTTCCCGGCAATATCATTCCTCCCAACCGGCTGAGCCAAGTGGCGCAGCGCCTCGCCGCTCTGATTCCAAATCCGGACAGGGCCGGGTTCGCCGATAACTACGTCAATCGCTCCAGCCAGCCGGCCGACGACAATGACTTCAGCCTCAAGATAGATCACCAGCTTACCCCCAATCAGCAACTGACAGGCAGCCTCTGGTACGCCAACGCCAACATCGTCGTAAACGGTCCGATAGCCGGCCCATTGAATCCCGGCTACCAGCAAACACCTTCCATCG
The DNA here is from genome assembly GCA_038229055.1 of Bryobacterales bacterium. Classification (GTDB taxonomy): domain Bacteria; phylum Acidobacteriota; class Terriglobia; order Bryobacterales; family Bryobacteraceae; genus JANYJA01. Next base: position 1,650 of record JBBROU010000079.1, read on the forward strand.
GGGGCGGCCTGAGACTCAACCACGTGTATACCATCACCCCTAACCTGGTGAACCATTTTGGCTTTGGTTACACGCCCGTCAGCCCGACGTGGACTTACTGGAAGGTCGACAAGCGCCAAGGCAACCAGGTACTCAAGATTCCCGGCATTCCAGCAAACGCGAACGGATATCCCGAATTCTATTTCGATAATCCGGGCTACAATTCGCTGGGCAACTCCCAGGAGAATGGTTTCGATCCGCAGAAATTCATCAACACTGTTTTCAACGAAGATCTTAGCTGGATTGTCGGTAGGCAGACCTTGAAGTTCGGAGGACAATTCCGCTACCGTTCGATGGATGTCGCCGATCTGGACAATCGCGCCGGACTGTTTTACGTCACCTCGCTCGCAACCTCTCAGCCCAACGACCCCAATTTCGCCAACTGGGGAAATTCCTTCGCGAGTCTGATGTTAGGGCAGATCGATTCGTCGACGCGCCAGCAGCCGGCTCCTCGACAACTTTTCTACGATTCGATGTGGAGTATGTATGTCGATGACAACATCAAAGTCAGCAAACGCCTTACCCTCAGCCTGGGCCTGCGTTATGAGCTTCCCAACTATGTCGTTGAGAAGCACGGGATCACCTCCGTGCTGGATTTGGCGCGGCCGAATCCAGGAGCGGGAAATATCCTCGGGGCTCTGAAATTTCTTGGCAGTGGCCCCGGCCGCGCTGGCACGAATAATATTTTCGGCAGTTATCATAAGGCCTTCTCACCCAGACTCGGCCTGACGTATGCCCTGAACTCAAAAACTGTGATTCGCGCCGGATATGGCATGTTCCGTCTCTATCCCAACTATGGCCGCATGAACAGCGGAATTTTTTGGAACTCTGGTTTTGGAGCTACGCTCAACGTGGCTTCTACAAATTCTGGAATCACGCCGGCTTTCAATCTTGACCAGGGATTCCCCCTTCCCGATCAGAATCTTCCAAACTTCGATCCATCGCAGAACAACAACGGATCGGCCACCTATGTAAATTCCAACGCAAACCGTCCGGCTCGCATGCAGAGCTGGACCTTCGATATTCAACGCACGCTGCCCTTCAGCGTTCTTTTGGATGCCGCTTACGTAGGCTCCCGGACCACCGGCCTCCCCACTGGCCTCGAGAACATCAATCAGGTCAATCCGAAGTATTTGGCGCTGCGTGGCACTCTGCGGGCAGACATCACTTCGCCTGAAGCCGCGGCGGCAGGGATCTCCGCGCCATATCCCGGCTTCACGGGTTCCGTCGCTCAGGCGCTCCGGCCTTATCCGCAGTACACCACGATCTGGGATCAATTCCAGCCCACCGGATTCACCAACTACAACGCCTTGCAAGCGAAGCTGCAGAAGAATCTTTCGAACGGCCTTTCGTTCCTTGCAAGCTACACGTTTTCCAAAAACATCGGAATCCAAGGCAGCGATTCTTTCGGCGATATATTTGGCGGCGGCGGTGCCGCTCCGATCGACACTTACAATCGCAAGTTGGAGAAAGCGCTCTTAGGCATCGACCAGACTCACGTGCTCGTCCTCTCATGGAACCTGGAACTTCCCTTCGGTAAGGGCAAGAGATTTGGGAGCGGCGTGAACCCATTTGTGAACAGCGTGCTCGGCGGCTGGCAGATCAACTCGATCGAGCGCTATCAGTCCGGAAATCCGATTGGCGTTGGCGGCGGCGGAAACATTCCTCTATTTGGCAACGGCAACCGGCCTAACTGGATTTCGAACAATGTCCGCTCTAATGTTTCGATGAGTAATTTCGATCCCGCCAAGGATAGATACCTGAATATCAGCGCGTTTAGTCAGCCGGCGCCGTACACATTCGGGAACGCGCCGAAGAGGCTTCCCAACGTGCGCGCCCCCGCGTTCTACAACGAAGACTTTTCCGTTTTTAAGAAGTTCCCGCTATTTGGCGAAAGCCGGTCGCTCGAATTTCGCGGCGAGTTCTTTAACGTTTTCAATCGAGTCGTATTCGGTCGCCCCAGCGCGAACGTCAACAATCCCAGCCGGTTCGGTTTTATCAGCAGCCAGGCCAACGAGCCTCGCGTCATCCAGCTTGCGGTCAAGCTGTTGTTTTAAGTTTCAGAAACGGCCATAACTACGGTATGCCTCGAGGGGGTGCACTCCCTCGAGGATCCGTTTTCGAACGATATCCTCGGTGCGAACGACCTCCTCGGCTTTCGCGATCACCTGTTCAGCTATCGCCGCAGGAATCGTAACCACTCCATCGCGGTCTCCTAAAATGTAGTCGCCCGGCAGAATGTCGACCACGCCGATCTTGATCGGCACGTTATACGCGGTGAGCTTCCAGCGGCCAACGATGTCTTGCGGTGTGCGGTAGCGGGCAAACACGGGCATTCCAAGTTTAAGGATGTAATCGATGTCGCGAATTCCGCCGTCCAGGACTACCCCGCGCCCGCCGCGGTACTTCGCAGTCTCGCATGACAACTCGCCGAAATGAGCGATCGACCGATCGTTTGGCTGGGACACCACGATGTCGCCATCCTGGATTGCGCCGAGCATTTCGAGGAACGGCAGAAAGTATTCATCGCGCGTGAGGCCGGACGCCGGCTCACCCACTACAGTTAGAGCGCGGCCCGCCAGCGTTTGTCCCGGCTCGATTGATTGGATTTCATGAGGCAGGACCTGATGAGGATAGCCGAGCTCGTCGAGGATGTCGCTGATCGCGCCAGTATAGGGAACGGCCGCAAGCCGATCGATCAGCGTGTCTCGTGTGTCGCTCATTTCTTTTTGTCAGCGGTCTAAGCGAGAAGCTCATTCACGATTCGCGCGGGAATCTGATCGGTGATTCGTTCCTTCAAGCCTTGCCGTTCATACACCAGGTCGCGGTAGTTCATGCCCAGTAAGTGCAGCAACGTAGCATGAAAATCGTGGACGCTTACGCGATTCTCCACCGCCTTGTGGCCGATTTCATCCGTGGCGCCATGCACGTAACCGCGCTTCACGCCGCCGCCCGCCATCCACATGCTGAAACCCGCGGGACCATGATCGCGGCCGGCAGTTCCCTGCCCTGGTCGTGTTTGAGAAATCGGCATACGCCCGAACTCGCCGCCCCAGATCACCAGTGTGCTGTCGAGCAGCCCTCGTTGCTTCAGGTCTTTCAACAGCGCCGCCGCGGGCTGATCCGTTTTGCCGCAACTGTAACGCAAACTCTTTTCCAGGTCGGAATGCGCATCCCAGATCTGATACTCAATAAAGATCTGCACGTAGCGGACACCGCGTTCGATCAAACGCCGCGCCATTAAGCAGCGCCTTCCATAAGAAGCGGTGGCATCCTGATTCAAGCCGTACATCTCTTTGGTCGCTTCGCTTTCCTGAGATAGGTCGAGAGCGTCGGTAGCGGTCATCTGCATGCGGGCAGCAAGTTCGTACGAGGCCAATCGCGCGTCGAGATCCGGATTGCCTGGGCGAGCCTGTCGGTGCGCGTCGTCGATCCGGTGCAACAGCGAACGCTGCGCCTCCACCAACGGAGATTCCAGCTCTTCGCTCGGTTTCAGATTCAGCAGCGGCGGACCTTCCGACCTGAATCGCGTTCCCTGATAAATTGGCGGCAAATATCCCGATTGCCAGTTCTGGATGCCGTTCACGGGCAGCTTCTTGGGATCGTCAAGCACCACATATGCGGGCAGATTCTGATTCTCGCTGCCTAATCCGTACACCACCCAAGAACCGAGCGAAGGACGGCCCGGCAGCGTGCGGCCGCTGTGCATCAGATAAAGCGACGGCTCGTGATTGAAATGTTCCCCGAACATCGAGCGAATCAGGCAGATGTCGTCGGCGCAGGTCGCCAGATGCGGCAGCAGCTCCGACAGCTCGATTCCGGACCCGCCATGTTTCGAAAACTTGAACGACGACGGCAGCATAGTGCCGATCTGGTCGGCGAATTCGATCTGGTTCACGATATCGCGGCTGGGAGCCGTACCCGCGAACTTTTCTAAAGTCGGCTTGTGATCGAAGAGATCGACCTGACTCGGGCCGCCGTTTTGAAAGAGCTGGATGACCGACTTGGCTTTCGGCGGAAAATTCGGAGCCTTGGCTTTCAGGTCGTAGGCGCCGAACATGTCGCGCGCGAACAAATTGGCCAGCGCGGCTCCCTGGAGTCCACTGGCGAAACGGCTGAACAAATCTCGTCGAGTCATTCGAGTCATATGATTTCAATCGATGTAGGTGAATTCCGCGGAACTGAGCAGCGAGCGGCAGAGATCGGAGAGCGCAAACCAGCGAGACTCGGTGGCTCGCGGCGCATCCATCTTTTCCGACTTGAGATGATCCTGCCAAAGATTTGCCAGCCGGTCGATATCGGCGAGAGCCTGTTTGATTTCGAGGGGCGAAGCCGGCCTTCCGAGCGCCTGTAGATACGCCCGGCCAACCTGCTTCGCGGGATCGGCGGGAAACTCGTCGATCAAGCGCCCGGCGAAGTAGCGCGCACGGTCGCGCAAACCGTCGCTGTTGGTCAGCTCGAGCGCCTGCGGGGCGACTGTTGAATACGCGCGCTCGATGCAGTTCGGCGACATGGGAGGCAAATCGAACGCCTCAAGCAAAGTCAGCGGAGTGGTACGGCGCTGGAGTACGTAGATGCTGCGGCGAAACCCTTCCTTGTTAGAGCCCACGGCCACCACTTCGCCCGCAGGTTTCGTTTCGACCGCCACCGGAGGACCGAACGCTTTCGGATTCAAGTCTTCGGTGACGCTCAAGATCGAGTCGTGAATCTGCTCGGCATCCATACGGCGCAGCGGCATGCGCGAGAGCAGCGCGTTCTCGGGATCGAGTTTTTCCAAATCCGGCGTAATGACCGAGCTTTGCCGGTAGGCTGCGGACGTCACCATCAGGCGCTGCATCGATTTGATGCTCCAATCGTTCTTCACGAACTCCGTCGCCAGCCAATCGAGCAATTCCGGATGCGAAGGCGCCGAACCCAGTCGGCCGAAATTGGATGGGCTCGCGACAATGCCCCTTCCGAAATGATGCATCCACATGCGATTCACAAAGACGCGCGTGGTCAACGGATGGTTGGGCTGCGTCAGCCAGCGCGCCAGAGCGAGGCGGCGGCCGCTGGAATCGGGAAACGGCGGCGCGGGTTCATACGGCTTCAGTCCCACACTAAGCACGGTGGGTACTCCGGGCTGCACGGCCTCGCCAAGTTGTTGGGCCTCCCCACGTCGCAGCAAATACGATTGCGATGGCTCACCGCCCATTTCGTACAGGGCGCGGATTTGCGGCTTATCCACAAGCTTCTTTTTCGTCTGCGCGATATTTTCACGCAAGTCCGCTGTCTCCATGCGGAATTCCGGATACTTCTCGATGAGATCTTCTTCCTTGATTACGATCGTTTTGTCGGTCGATGCGGCCAGAAACTTCTCGCGATAAGGCTTGGCCTTAAGTTCGAGTTCTGCCTTCAATTTCGCGATCTCCGCCTCAAGCGGCGCATTGTGCGCGGCCGCTTCCTTTCGCTCGCCTTCCGGCGCGTAATCGAGGTAACGCTCCGTAGGCTTCACCCAGTCGTATGGGTCGTAAGCGGATTGCAGAATCGCGCTCAGACGGTAGTAGTCGCGCTGCGGAATCGGATCGTACTTGTGGTTGTGGCAACGGGCGCATCCCACCGTCAACCCGAGCACCGAAGAACTGATGACCTGCAATTCATCCGAGATCACGTCCATCCGTTCGACTAGAGATCCGTTGCTCGGCGAGTAGGTGCCGTCGGGAGTCATCCGAAGGAAGCCCGTGGCGATCAACTTTTCCATCAAGTCGGGTGTAAGTTGCTTGGCATGGCGATAGTCGACCAGTTCGTCGCCGGCGATCTGTTCGGTGAGGAACTGATTAAAAGGCTTGTCCTGATTGAAGGCGCGAATTACATAGTCCCGGTACCGCCAGGCGTTGCCGCGGACCAGGTCCTCGTCGATAATCCCTTCAGAATCCGAATAGCCTGCGGCATCCAGCCAGAACTTTCCCCATCGCTCACCGTAGCGAGGCGATTCGAGCAGACGGTCGACTAACCGCTCGTATGCGTCTGGACGCCGGTCTTTGCTGTAAGCGTCGACATCGGCGGGAGCGGGTGGCAAGCCGGTGAGATCGAGATACACCCGTCGAAGCAACGTCAGCTTTGCGGCGGGCGTATTAAAGGCCAGGTTCTTCGATTCGAGTTTCTGGAGCAAAAATGCGTCGATGGGATTCCGAACATCGGAGGCGTGCCGTGGCGCTGGCACGGAAGGACGCACCGGCGGCTGAAACGCCCAAAACTGGCGGTCTTTTTCGGTGACTAAACGATTTGAATTGGCTTCGTTTGGCAGGCTCTGGACCGCCGGAGCCCCTGCTGAGATCCATTTCCGAATCGTCTCCACTTCGGCGGTAGTGGGCGGACGGACCGCGTTTTCAACCAACAGCTTGGGCGGCGGCATCTGCCCGCTGGCAATCTTTTGGTACACGGGGCTCGCGTCGGGCTTGCCGGGGACGATCGCCGGTCCCGACTTGCCACCTTTCAGCCGGCTCGCTTGCGTGCGTAGGTCGAGACCGCCCTCTTGCTTGCGTTTGCCGTGGCACACCACGCAGCGCATTTGAAAAATCGGCAGGACGTCGGCTTCCGTAACTTGCACGGCTGGCGTCAGGTGATCGACCCAGTTCCGCAGAACGCTTATCTGGTCGTCGGTCAATTTATCACCAACCGGCGGCATGGATTTCGAGACCACCTTCTCGATCAAGAGACTGTGTTCGGAGTTGCCCGCTTGGATCGCTGGGCCTGTTTTACCGCCGCGCAGAATTGAGGATTCCGTCCGCAGGTCCAGGTTGGCTTGGCCTTTTTCCGAGTGGCAAGGCAGGCATTTTTTCTGAAGCAGCGGAGCCACGTCGGTGTCGAAGGGTGTCGCCGCGGAAACAGCCATCCACGGGAAAAGAGCCGCGATGGCGAACAGAAGAACTTTTGTCACCGTCATCTGGATCGCACACATTGGGTATAACCAATCATATAATTTTCAGGCTGGGACCAGCGCTATAGACGCCGCCGTCATCCTGCTTTGAATCTCGCTTTTCCGGCACTATCGAGCGATATGAGTTCACCTTCATTCAACTCGTAGAAGATCGCCGCCAGATTGGCTTCGATTTTCGCACCGGCCTTGATAAGCGGCGCGGTCCCCGCGGCGATCGCGTTGACCAGCCCCGTCCCGGGAATGCTGGTGAACGGTTCCAGCGCCATCACGCGACACCGGCCATACCACGGATATCCGAAGGTTCCGCGAAGCTCCTGCCAGAACCACAAATACGGGAAGATCTCGCCCGGCCACGCCAATCCAAACCCGAAGCCAAGTCTGCGGCTCGTGATTCCGAACCATCCCGCTTCGAGATCACGAAGATAACCGAATTCGGTCACCCGCTCACCGGCGGGCGGGATATTCGAGAGATCCACAATCTCGCCGCTTTTGGCCTGAATCAGCGGCCATTTAGCTGTCGCTCCCGCGCGAATGCGCGTATGAGGCGAGATTTCGACATCGTGGTTTAGAAACGACCGCGCGGGAATTTGCAGGACACAATCGCCGTCAAGAAAGGCGCCGCCGACCGCCGGATGATAACCCCACATATAATGCAGATCTTCGTCGCCCAGATTCATGATGGAATCCCGCATGCGGAAGCCTGGCAAATGCCGTTCGACAATCACCGTGCGCGTCAGTTGAAAGGGACTGCGACGCAGCGCGACCGTGAACTTAACCGTGACAGCCGAGGAGTCGTCCTGCAAAACGGAATAGTCCCACGCTGCGACCGAAGCCTCGCCATGAAAGCTGAGCGGCGCGCCATTGTAAACGCATTCGTCGCCGCCATTGGGAAAAATTCCCTGCCAGCCGCCCGCATATTGGTCCATCCAGTGCGCCTCGGTATTGCCACCCGAAAACGCCAGTCCGGATCCGCGTGCAGGCAGCCCCCACGGCGCCTTCCACAGAACATCCAAGCCCCGGCTCTGGTTTACGAACGAAAATATTTCCGCTCCCTTTTCGGGCAGCAGCGTTACTGAAGCAAGACCGTTCTCCAGCGTCACGGCGCGATGTCCCGACGGAAGAATGGTTTCGATCAGTTTGCAGGACACAGCCATCCCTTTACTTGGATTGCTCGTAGAGCGAGAGCAACTGGTCAGGGCGCACGAAGGCGTACTCCCCGCCCAATCCCTTGGCAATGTTTTCAGCCATCTCGATATGAGTGAGCCAGTTGGCCAGAAAAACGTGCAGAAAAGCCGGCCGCTGGGCCGGTGTCCATCTGCGGATCTCGTCGATCATGTGCGCCTCGGCCTCTCTCCGGCCATACGGCGTGAACGTAAGATCTCCAGGGCCCTTGTTCGCACTGCGGAAAACAGGCTTTCCCGATGAGGACGTAATCAGATTTTCCAAAGTGGTGCCGTGAGTGCGTCCGTAGTTGGCCATCACGCTCGTAATGCCGTCAATGGATGCGAGTTGCGCCAGCCGTTCCGGGCGCATCTCCGCGAACGTCGTGAGTACTTTCGTATCCAGGCGCGCCCGATAAATTCCGGAGAGCCGGACGAACTCGGCCACGATCTGATCACGCTGAGCGGGAGGAAAATTGTCTGCGTAGACATCCTCGTGGATATAACCGACGCCAGTCAGCGCGTTCGTGAAGTAGTCGCCTGGCCGGGCATGCTTGTAATAATATTCCAGAATGTCCGGCATCAGATCCGTCGCCGTGGGACCAACCTGCCAGCCGATCGGAACTGACCCATGCTGCGGATCGTCAAAGAGCTTGCGGTAGTAATGTCGCAGAAAATTAAGGCCATCGCCATCCGAACGCGTAAAGGAAACGTAGACTTTGCTCCGCTGCAACTTGAGCGGCGCGGGCGGATTCTGGTGAAGCGTGGCTTTGGTGCCGGAGTGAACGGAAAGATTGCTCACGGTCGGAGAGAAACCGTCGTACGCTGAACAAACCTCAAATTTCCCGCACTCGCTCGCAAGTTTTACGCCTTGCCATTCTCCAATGCCGCTCTCCGTTCCTACACCATCCCCGGGCCAGCCCAAACAAGGAATGTTGGTCGGCCACTTCATGAACGTTTCGCGAACAAAGGCTTTCTCGTCGTCGAACGAGGCCTGCGGGCTCTTGGCCGCATCGGACGGCGCGGATAGCCAGACGATGGGGATCTTGAACTGCACCAGATAGTCGCGTAACCCAATCGCCGCTGGATCGAGGTAGCAGATTGCCTCGCGCGAAAGCTCGCTATCCAGTTCTTTGAACGCCCACTTGTACGCCTCAATATTTTTCTTCCAGTTGAGCGTGCGTAGATCGAGGCCCGTTTTCCAGGAGTCCGGCAGCGCACCCATCGGCAGATCGTATTGCGCCGCGGTAGTGGGAGTGGCCACCAAACCGCCGTGAATTCCCGCCAGCATGGTCGCGACGTTGACGCTCGCCGGAACGCCCGGATCGGTGATGAAACCGGCTTTCACCTCCGGAAGAAAGCGCCCGAAGACCTGGCCGACCTCCAGCCAATCGACGTGATCGATGTCGCCGCGCTGCTTCAACCAGTCCAGCCACAATTCGTCATAGCGATCCTGCACCAGGAACAGCCGCGGCTCCGAGCGATTCACCAGCCCTTGCAGGCAGGTAAGCGTGAGGCGCATGTCCCAGTTGTGCGAAGTCAGCTCTTCGAGGCGCATCGCCGCCAGTCTGCGCGCCGGCGGATTGGATTTCGGGCACACATGGACGTCCAAGCCGCCCTGTCCCAAGGCTTGGCCCGCCAACCACAAGCTGCCCGCAGCCGCCGCCGATGCGTGAAGCGATGCGTTTAAGAATGACCTGCGGTTCAATTCTCGTGGAGATTCCATGATCTATACGAATAGCTTCTGCATGACCTGTCCGCCGTTTGAAAGCTTGACGGGGCGTCCAATCGGAGTGAGGAATTCCTGCGTGAAGTCGATGCCCATGCGGTCGTAGACGGTCGCGATGATGTCTTCCACCTTGTAAGGATCGTCCTTCGCTTCGGCTCCGGTAGCGTCGCTCGATCCGACGTTTCGTCCGCCAACGACGCCGCAACCGGCGAACGTGGCCGTATATGCCTTGATCCAGTGATCGCGGCCCGCGCTTGGATTGACTTTAGGAGTACGGCCGAACTCGCCCATCATCACGACCAGCGTGTTCTTCAGAAGTCCGCGCTGATCCAGATCTTGCAGCAGCGCCGAATAGGCCATATCGAGCTCGGGGAACAGGAACTTCTCGGTGCGGTTGAAGTTGTCGCCGTGGGTATCCCAGGACAGCCAACCCTTTGAGACGGTGACGAAGCGGACGCCCGATTCAACCAGGCGGCGCGCCAGCAGACAGCCCTGCCCAACGGGCGTGCGGCCGTACATGTTGCGAATCTGTTCGGGCTCTTCATGGATCGCGAACGCTCTTTTGGCGGCGGGAGAGCGCATCAAATCGGCTGCTTTGTCGTAGAACTTGTCTACTGTCTGGAATTCCGATTCGGCGTCGCGCTTTGCGTCTAAGTGGCGAAACTGCGCGTCCATCTTGTCGAGGAGCCACCGCCGGTTGCCGACGCGCGCCCAATCCGTGTCGAGCGGCAGGCTGAGATCGCGGACGCGATAGTCGCGCGCGTTAGGATCGCCCGAGATGAAGGGCCCGTATTCGCCACCTAAAAAGCCCGCCCCGTAGGATGGGAAAGTCTGCGGGACGGCAACATAGGACGGCATCCCGTTTCGTGGTCCTTTGATCTTCGAAATGACCGAACCCATGGAGGGAAACTCTAGAGACTGCAATTTGCGGTAGCCGGTAAGCACGAACGCAATCCCGGGCTCGTGGTCGATGATGGCGCTGGTCATGGAGCGCACGACGGCGTGCTTGTCCGTCACCTTGGCGATGCGAGGCAGGTGCTCGCAGACGCTCATCCCGGGCACATTAGTGGAGATGGGTTTGAAGGAGCCGCGAATGTCGCTCGGCGCGTCGGGCTTCATGTCGAACATGTCGAGGTGGGGCGGTCCACCGCTTAACCAGATGAGAATGACGGACCGCTCGTCGGCGGGCGACGCTCCCGCCGCGAGGAGTTCCGGGAGGCAGATACCCAACGCTCCAAGCGAGCCGATTTTCAGGAAGTCACGCCGGCCCCACATCTCGTTTGGCACCGCGCCGGAATCGCATTTAGGCATTTGTCTGGGCCTCTTTTCTTAGTGGTTGTACAGAAATTCCTTCGAGTTGAGCAGCGCCCAGAGATAATCCTCGAGACCGCTTCGGCGCGAAGCCGAGCGTTTGACGGATTCTTCTATCGCCGCGATCTCGCCAACTTTCGCCGGGCGGGCGAGCGCCGCGAGGGTCATTCGTCCGACAATGTCGCGATCGCCGGCGGAGGCTTGTAACAGGCGGGCGAGCGTGCCAGCAGGGCTCTTTATCCGTGAGTTGATACTGTCCCCATTCATAAGGTTGAGCATCTGGGTGATGTTGGTGCTCGCCTTCCTCGTACAGGTGGCGGACTGACGAGCGGGGCGATCGAAAATATCGAGGAAGTTCGAGTGAACCTCCTCGTCGGGAAGCTCAATGGCGCGTTTGCCCGCGGGGAACGCCGGATATCTTTCGGGGACTCCGGTAACCTCGGAAACGGCATCGGCGAGTTGCTCGGCGGTCAGCCGGCGCACATAATAGTGCGAATATTCCATGCTGTCGTCCCGATTGGTTTCGTTCACTTGCGAGGAGAGTTGATACGTCCGCGAATTGAGAATCGTACGCATCAGATGGCGCAGATCGTAGCCGTGCTCGATGAAGTCTTCCGAGAGCTTGGCCAATAGCTCAGGGTGGGTGGGCGGGTTGGTGATGCGGAAGTCTTCCGGCTCCACGATTCCCCGCCCCATAAACTGCTTCCAAACGCGATTAACGATTGCGGGTGCGAAATATGGATTCTTAGGCGAGGTCAGCCAGGCAGCAAGCCGGTCGCGGCGGTCTTCACCGGGCTCAAACTCCAGCGGGCGATCCTCGCCAGGGAATTTCGGGCGCACGACCGCTTTGGTTTCGGGGTGCTCGAACTCCTTCTTATAGTCGATGTAAATAGATACTTCATTCGTTCTCTGCGTCTGGTTCTTTTCCGACACTTGAGCGAAGAAAGCTGCGAGGCCGTGGAAGTCGGCGCGCTTCCATTTTTCTCTCGGGTGGTCATGGCAGCGCGCGCACTCCAGGCTGACTCCCATGAAGGTTTGCGACGTGAAGCTGGCGAGATCGAGCGGAGTCTTCGCGCCGCCATAGAATCCGCTGGGGCGCTCTTCGTAGCGGCTTCCCGTGGACGTCACCAGGGCGCGCGCGAACTCATCGTACGGCATGTTGTTCGCCATGGCTTTGCGCAGCCACTGCTGGAAATACGCGGTGCCGTCATAAAGAAACTCTGGGGAGTTGGTGAACTGGTCGCCCCACTTCATAGCCCAGAAATTGGCGAATTCGGTTCGTTGAAAAAGCGATTCGATCAGCCTGGCGCGCTTGTCCGGCCGTGAGTCGGCAAGAAATGCGGCAGTTTCCGCCGGGCGCGGAAGAGTGCCGATCAGGTCCAAATAGACCCGCCGCAAAAATTCATTGTCGGTTGCGAGTTCGGAAGGCACAATGCCAAGGCTGTGCATCTTCGGGAACGTGAAAGCGTCAACCAGGTTCTGCGAGTGAATCGCCCCGGACGCGCCCAGCGGCGCGCGAAATGAGACGGCGACCCGTACCACATTAGCCACACCGAACAAGCGGATCATGACCGCGGTTTCGCCGGACTTCTTGGGTGTAAGGAGACCGCTCGAGTCGACCGCTAGAACCTCATCGTCATTGGCAGTGTAGGAGACATCGCGCGTGAGATCTTTCTGTTCACCATCGGCGTAGGTTCCGACAACGACGACGCGATGGCGATCGTCGGGACCGGTCAGGAAGACCTCGTCTTTGGGAAATACCTCAAGTGCGACGAGTTTTGGCCCCGGCGCTCCTTGTGGTGCTCCATTCTTCAGCCAGTTCAGCAGGGCAATGTATTCAGGCGAGGTGGCGGCGAACCGCTTGCCGCCGCCGTGCTTGATCTGAAATGTCGGCTTGGCCAGGATAAGGCTCTTCTCGGGTTCCTTCAAGTTGACGCGCCGGCCTTCGGACCCCTTGACCACGGCTGCGTAGTCGGCCGCCGGGTCGTATCCGAAAACGGAAAGATGAAAGCCGTGCTGCCCGTTCAAAGAGCCGTGGCACTGACTTCCGCTACAGCCATTCTTGGTGAAGATGGGAGCGATGTCGGCGTCAAAGCTAAACGGGCGGTCTTGCGTCTTATTCAGAACCTGGCCCGTCGCCGAGGCACGCATGCCCACGGCATCGACGGCGATGGCGCTGGTACCCGGAGCTTTGGCGACTGCCACCGATGCATCGACCGTCAATATTTCCGGGTCGGCGGGATGAAAAGCGGCTTCCGCTGTGACGTCGCGCGATTTTCCATCTTTGAAATGCGCGGTGACCAGTAGGGATTGACGCGCACCGCTTCGCGAAAGGACGAAGTTCTTCGGCTCAACCGAGAGTAAGCCGCCGGCGACTTGACTCATGAGAGGAGCGGCGCACAAAGCCGCAATGAGAACGGTTTTCATATCAATCGATTTGAAGTGCGATCGGCGGCGCGGACTCTGAGTATTGTTGCCCTTTGGACCGGCCTTGGGCGGCCACGACAAGGTTCGATAACCTCACAGGTTTTGCGGATTCCGCGGCGCGGAAACGCAAGCGCGCCTGTTTGCCTTCGTCCACGATTTCAGATTCCACAATGTCTACTCCCGCGGGCAGATTTTCGGCGGATACCTGTAGCGGAGCATCGAAACCTTCCCGTCGGTGAATTCTGACTCCCATATCGGCGGTGCCGCCCCTGACGAGATAAAGCGTCTTGGCGAGGGGTTCGAGCGCGAACTGAACCGGGTCGTTCACGGACAGCAACGCGTGGGCTGGATGGTAATCGACGAACCCGGGTCCGGCGGACATGCGGGGATTGCCGGGCGGCACGGCGGAATGCGAGATTTCAGCTCCGTGGATGCGCGCGGTCCCGATGATTTCGATTGGCCCGAGCCCAACCTGCGCATCCGAAGCGGCGCGGATATGCAGCTTGCCGTTCGCGCTGCCGGATTCAATGGTCAGAGGCTCAGCGCTCACGCCGGGCGGAAGTCCACTGGCTGAGATCTCCAGGTCGCACTCGAATCCGTCGGTGCGCGTCACCGATATTTCGAGATCGGCCGTTTCCCCTTTCGATATCTGTGCATGATCGGTCCCGAGCGAGATCGCGAAGTCCGGCTTCGGCGGCCGGATGGTCAGCCGGTATATCTGGTCTGGGCCAAAGTCACGGTATAAGCTCGCGACCTTCACGTAATACGTTCCAGCAGCGCGGAACCGGTAAAGCATGGCTGCATCATGCAGTCCGCGCGGCCGGCTGGCATCGCCGACTTCGGCATTGTCGTCTGCGAATTGCAGAAGTCTTCCGTTGGAATCGGCGAGCGAGAGAGTGGAATCGAGGCGCGATCCGCCGAGGGTTTCGGCCTCAATAAAAAATACGAGGTCTTGGCCTTCCTTTACTTCGACAGCGAACCAGTCGGCATCGTCCTTGCGATCGATGCGGCCATTCACGGTGACAGGCCACGGGAGATGCTCGGCCTGGGCCCGCGTGTCGTTCGGCTCCCTCTCAACTCGTTCCGGAAGTTCGCCGACTACGATCGGCACCGGCGCGAGAATACCGGAGTTGTCGTCAAAGCTGATGGCGTGAAGCCCGAGCGAGGAATCGGGTGCGGCATGCAGGTTGAGCCGATACAAGCCGGGCTCGGTGGATGTGATCGCGCCTGCGAGTCCTCGGCTATGGAGCTCAGTGACTGGATGTGGCGGCAGGAAGTCGGCCCGAAGTTCCAGACTGGCATCGCGGCCGGCTTGGGTGCCGGCTGGAAACACGTTCCAAATCAGGGGCGCGTTGCCGATCGCAAGTTCGTAATAAGCGGTGTCGTATTCCGAGTACACGGAGCCGGTGGCGCGAGTGATTGAAACCGCCGCGAGATAATCGCCTTCCCGATCGAATGTATGGGCGAGATAGGCGTCCCAGCAAAACACTCCTTCTTCGGAAGTGATCTGGCGTCCGTCGGGGTACATCAAGGTAAGCGAGAGATCGGACCGAAGCCAATCGCGCGCGCCGAGCACATTAAATTCGATTCGCTGTCCGGCGGCGGCATGAAAGCGATAAAAATCGGCTTCTTCACCGTAAGCCTCGCGTCCTGTTAGGTCGGCGGTTAAATGCCCGCTAATCAAAGTGGGGATGGAAACTACCGTGGCTTTGGCGGGGTCGCCGCCTCCGTCAACTTCCGAGGCTACCGCCCACCGCGTGACGCGATAGAGCAGCAAATTTGACGCCCCGCGCGGTCCGATAACTCTGAAATAGCGCGGACCCGGTCGCGCTGTCCGGTCGACTTTGATTGTGCCGCCGAGGTGCGTCCAGGAACTCGACGAGACTACCGCGTGGATATCTTTTTCTTCGAACTCAACGCGCGTGCCGCCGGCGAGGTTGTCACCCACAATGTCGAATTTCGAGGTAGTCGCCGGGCGAGCCGCACCGGGAGAGATGGCGACAATCGCGACCGGTCGCGGCGCTAAGACCGAAGGATCAGCTTTGGATTCTGCTTCGAGAGCCGAACTGACTATCGCGAGGGCTGCAAGAACGCGGCTGAGCATCGGAACGAACCCAATTGGATTGTTCGATCATATAACATTGGCGAATCGCGGTCAATGGTTAGGGCTCTGTTCCACGATTTTTTGGTAGGATCCCCGGCGGAGTCCGGACACGGTTTGAACTGAACCGTTAGGCCACCGGATTTCGACGTTAACAGCCGCGGGACCGGACTTGGGTCCCAACCCGAACAACACACGGTAGTCGTGGGAGGAAAAAACACTTCCCCCGCCCGTAATCCACCGCGTGAGTTTGCGGCCGGGCAGAGAGAGCGTCAGCTTCGATCCGATCGCATCGCGATTGCTGCGCGTTCCCTGCAACTGGAGGCCGATCCACGCATTGTCTTGACCGACGTTGTTGCGCAAAAGGACGGGCGCGCCTTGAAGACAGACAAAAATCGCATCGGGATCGCCGTCGTTGTCGAAGTCGCCGACAGCCAGACCACGGGCGGCGTAGCGATTCTGGAAAACCGGTCCGGCTAACTCCCTCATGTCTTCGAAAATTCCTTTGCCGTTGTTGCGGAGCAGCAGCGGAGGTTCCTTGTAAGTCACGTTGGCGCGAGTCGCTTCGACGATTGTGTTCACGTGCCCCGAGACGATCATGAGGTCCATGCTGCCGTCGTTGTCGTAATCGAGGAATTTTGCTCCCCATCCGACGTAATGCTCGGTCAGCCGCGCGATATGAGATTGGGTGGTCCAATCGTCGAATGGAAAAACGCCGGGATTGACGAAGAGCGAGTGATACTCGCCCTCAAAGGTAGTCATGAAAAAACCGGGCCGGCCATTTCCGGTGATATCGGCAGCATCGATTCCCATCCCGGCTTTGGCCGCGCCCGCCTCATTGTAGGCGACCTCCGCATCCATGGCCATGTCTTGGAACGATCCGTTCTTCTGATTGACGAGCAGTAGATTGGGAGAGCCGTCGCGGGCGATAAACAGATCGGTCCAGCCGTCGTCATTGACATCCACTGCTACGACGCCGAGGCTGCGGCCTATGCTCTTATCCACGCCGGAAGGAGCACTCACGTCCGTGAAAGTGCCATTGCCATTGTTGCGATAGAGCGCCAAGCGGTCGCCAGTCCCGTAGGACTTCGGCTCGCAGTAAGTCGGTTTGCCCTGAAACTCGCAATGGGGAGGCTTCTCGGGGATTTTGGCGTAGTGACAGATGACCAAATCGAGCAGTCCGTCGCGATCGAAATCGAACCACGCCGCACTGGTGGCCCACTTGCCTGATTCTTTCAGGCCAGAGCTTTGCGTGATGTCGGTGAAAGTTCCGTTGCCGTTGTTGTGGAAGAGAGCGGCGTTCGAATACCCGGTGACGAGCAAGTCGGGATACCCGTCGTTATCGAAGTCCGCGGAAGAGACGCCAAGCCCATAGAATCCAATCTTGTCCACACCGGCCTTGGCGGAGACGTCTTCAAAATGTCCATTGCCGAGATTTCGATATAAGGCATTGCGGACGGGCGTGGCACTCCTGCCGCGGGGTGTGTCGCCGCCGTTCACCAGGAAAACGTCGAGCAGTCCGTCGTGGTCGAAGTCAAGAAAAGCTGCCCCTCCACCTTTCATCTCAATAAGGAGGGCGTCCGGAGATTCGCCGTTGAAGCGGTTCCATGCAATTCCGGCATCGGCGGTTACATCGGTGAAGATCTCGCGTGGCGGCTGGTTCCAGGCCGGAAAGGCGGCGCAAGCCAGCAGGACGAGCCAGCGCCTCAAATTGGTTTCTCCTCCAGAGGCTTCTCCTCGTGACTCTTCAGATCCTGGTAAATGGCGAGTTCAGCGGCTGCCTTCGCACTTAGGCCCAGACGCCGACAGGCCCGGGAGAGAGCGAAGTGCGCCTTGGCCTCTTTCGGATTTAGCTTGGCAGCCATTTCAAGCTCCTGCGCCGATTGGGCAAACTTACCTTGCTGCAGCAGCAGATTGCCAATTTGAAAATGCGGTTCGGATAGCGACGGGTCCAGGGCGCTGGCTTTTTTCAGCAAAACGACCGCGCGCGCTTCCGCGGCTGAATCTCCCTTTTCAGCCCGATTGAGAAGCATCAGAGCATATTCCTGGTGTGTCAAAGCATCTTGGGGAAAGCGCTTCAGCGCTTGCTCGAAGGTCGCTTCGGATTCGGCGTTCATCCCGGCGTGCCATTCCGTGCGCGCAAGATTGAAGCTGGCTTCGGGAGAATCGGGGTTGAGCTCGATGGCGCGGTTATAGGATGCCACGGCGGCTGCGTAGTCGCCTTGTTTGGCTTCGACGAACCCTTTGAGCATGTGCGAGCGATAAGAATTCGGCGCCTTGCGGACGGCTTCCTGCGCCACCGAAGCGGCGACAGCCAGCATCTGACGATCGGCGAGCATCAACCCCAGGCTCACGTAATTGGAATCCCTCGACGAATCGAGCGCGATGGCCTGGTCCATGGCGCGAATCGTTTCTGGAAACTTGCCTTGTTTGTAGTAGCACCACGCCAGCAGGTTAAGCGCTTCGGAGCTTGGATGGCGCGAGGTTTCATCGGTTAGTAATTTCGCAGCCTCGGCGAACAATGAGTTTGCGGTGTCTGAATCGCCCGCCTGAGCTGCAATGCCACCGCCCAGATAGATACCACGAGCGTCGGCGTGCCTCAACAGATCGACCGTGAGCAACTCTTTGGCCTGGGTCGGTTGGCCGGTATTGTAGAGTGACCGCGCCAGAGCACTGATGGATTCCGGGTGCTGATTTACGAGGTCCGGAACGGACCCTAGCAGCGCCGCAGCCTTGGCATAGTCGCGCAGATTCTCGCGGACCATTCCCAGCAAGAGGGTGGAAGGTGGGTCGCCCGGCTTGGCTTTTAGAATGAGCTCCAGGTTCGCCGCAGCCGCTTGCAAGCGACCTGTACGCCACTGGCCGGCGGCAAGATCCCGGCGCACTTTGGTGTCACCGGGATTGATTTTTAGAACCTTCTCAAGGCAGACGATGGATTCATCGAGCTTTTCTTCAAGGCCGAGAATGCTCCCCAGATCCGCGAGGTATTCGGGATTTGCCGGCGAAAGAGAGACGGCGCGCCGCAACTCCGATTCCGCGCCCTTCAGGTCGCCGGCTTGCGCGAGGTCCAGCCCCTTACCGGCATGTTCGGACGCGGTAGGCACACCGGCCCATGCCGCCAGAGTGATCGGCAGCAGAAGGGCCCATGGCAACCGCATGATCAGAAGGAGAAGCGTGCTCCTAATTGTATCCGCCTCGGCGTGTTGTATTGGCCGTAGATGGTGCCGAAGGTCGGCGACCCAAAGACTAAATTTGGATTACTGAACCTCGGAGTATTGGTGAAGTTGATAAATTCTCCACGGAACTGAATGATCTTCTTTTCCCGGATGGCGAAGTTCTTGAAAAGCGAAGCATCCAGATTGTGGATGCCGTCACCACGCAGAGCCGAGTCATAACGCGGAGCATTACCCGGAACCTGATCCCCGGGATCCGAGAAAGCGTCAGTATTGACGAAAATGCCCTTCCCATTCACGACGTCCTTGATACTCAACTTGCTTCGCGGGTTGCCACTGATATTTGGCCGCTGATTACCGTCAGCCAGGCGCCCATTCGCCATGCCGGTATTCTGGGGCTGTCCCATCTGGTAGGTCGCGACGCCGTTGATTTGCCAGCCGCCGACAACTCCGTTCACCCACCGGTTCATACCCCCGCCAAAGCGCTTATTACGGCCTACAGGCAATTCGTATCCCCAGCTAAACACCAGCCGGTGCGGCACATCCCCGGAAGAGACGGACCATTCGCCTCTTCGATTTGCCAGATCTTGCGCGCCCCATCCACTCGATGTGCTGGTATCGCCCAGCCAGGTGTTCGACCCCGGACCGTCGTTGAAAGTCCTCGAATAGGTGTACGATCCGAGAAAATATAAGCCCGACGAGTACCGCTTTTCAACGCGGAGCTGCAATGCGTCGTACACGCTATTTCCTTCGGGATCGCCAGAGCCTGGCCAGTCCGAGAAGGTTCCGTCAAATTGAGGAAATGGCCGCACCAGGTTGATCTGCGACAGGGTTGGACTGTTATACGTCGAAGCCGGCACGTTCAGAACCGCGTTCGGTCCCTGGAATAGCGGGTAGAAGGGATTGGCGACCTGCTGACTTAGGCCCACCGAACCGTATTGTTTCCGCACGGCTGGCGATACGAAATTCTTGTTCGCGTAGTTGGCGAGCGGCAAGTGCCGGCTGCGGTTTGCGGTGTAATCCGCTTCCACCACGATGTTACCTTTGAATTCGCGCTGGACGCCCACGTTCCACTGATAGATCTCACCGTTGCGGAAGTTGTAGCCCATTTGGGTAGAGTTTCCCAATCCCCAGTTATTCAGCTTGCCGAAAGTTGTGCCCTGCGGATAGACGACGCCTCGCGGGAAGGGATTGTCGAACGTCCCGTACTGCGTGACTCCGCCGTCAAGAGAGCCGGCGGCATTTGTCGAGCCACGAAAGGCGGGGCCCATGAGCCAATCGTTGGCGGCCGGATTGTTGTTGTAATAGACTCCCGCTCCGGCGCGAATCACCGTGCTGTTGCCGATTCTGTAAGCCAGGCCGAGACGCGGGGCAAAGTTGTTGCGGTCGGAACTGACCGTGCGATGGCTGCGCGTGGCGAAATCGCTAACTCCATGAATTTCGCCTAGTCCCGGAATGGATACACCGCTGTCTTCCCGGAAATTGGCGAATTGAACGTGGTTGTACCGCTCCGTGTACGGGCTGCTCCACTCGTAGCGAAGTCCCATGTTTACGGTTAGACGGCTGCTCACCCGCCAGTCATCCTGATAATAGAAAGCTGTGTCCTTGGATTTCGTCGCCGGGCCAGGCTGAATGGCTATGCTGGTGCCGTCGATCCAACCGACCAGCATGCTCGCGATAGAATTTCCGAACCCGGCGGCTGAGGGATTGAAAACACTCTGCGAGGTCTTTGCGTTGCTGATGTTGAAATCGCCATTCGGTGTGCAGGGCTGAGTGAAGTTGTTAAAGAAGACTCGCTGCTCACCCCCAATCTTCATGCTGTGCGCGCCGGCGACCTTGTTTAACGACGCTCCGTAGTAAGGCAACGTCTGGTTGGCGATAGTATCGATGCAGAAGCTGTAGATGCCGCTATATCCGGCCGGCGAAATTACGGGAACGCTGGAAAATCCGCCAGCGCTCAAATATGACGGCCAGCCGACTGATGTCGGGTCAAACTTCAATCCGCTGCGCACGGAATACACACGGTTGATCGTCCCCCGCGCCTGCAACACCGTCGTGGGATTGAGCGTGTAGGTCCCTTCAACGGCGGCGTTATTGTAGCGATTGACTGTGGGCCCGTAATTGGGGTCGCCCGGACTTCCATAGATATTGCCGACCTCGTTCGAATAAGAATATCCGTAGCTGTAGCGGGCAGAGAGCCGGAGTTTCTGGGACACGTTGTGGTCCACCCGCGTGTCAATCTGCCAGGCGGGCTGCGTAGTCACCACGGTTTTCGTCAGGTTGTTGAAGCTGCCGGGGCCGTTTGGCGCCGGATAGAAATTAACGAGTTTCGCGGCGATCGGATCGATTCGAGAGGGCGGGATAATGTTGTTGGGGAACTGAGCGCGTTGATAATCGACGATATTCCCGCTGGCATCTTTCACCGGTGTCAGGTTAGTGGGGTCGTAAATGTTGATTGGCGTGCCGTCCGGGTTCTTGCTTTGCGAGAAGTCGCCGGCCTTTTCTGCGGTTGTGGGCACTGTGCCGGTGAAGGGCCCGGAGCTTTGATAGTGAACACGATCATAAGCCACGAAGAAAAAGGTGCGATCCTTCCGGATCGGGCCTCCCACGGTTCCGCCGTACTGGTCGCGGGAATAGCCTTCGGTTCTGGGTGTGCCGGACCGGTTGGAGAAGAAGTCGTTCGCGGCGAGTTGAGGCCGGCGATCGAAAACGTAACCCGAGCCGTGGAACTGATTCGTACCGGATTTGGTAATGAACTGAATCGTGGTACCCCCGTTACTGCCAAACTCCGCGGAGAAGCTGTTGCTCTGGAGCTTGAACTCTTCGATCGATTCCACGGCGGGCTGGAAGTACATCGAGTTCTGACCGCTTCCCTGTCCCGCTTCCGGCGGGGCGATCACGGCGCCATCCAGCAGGACATCGGCCGAAGAATTGCGCTGTCCGTTCGATTGGAAGTTGATGCCGGTACAGCCGGTCCCGCCGCCGCAAAACGTGGTATCGCCCATCTCGTTGATCCCAGGAGCGAGAAAGGCCAACGCGATGAGCTGCCGGTCGAGGACTGGCATTTCGGTGAGGAACTTGTTGTCGATGACTTGCCCTAGGGCGGCGCTGGCTGAATTAAGGAGCGGCGCCTGCGCTTCCACCTCTACTTTGGTGCTGCCACTTCCGATTTCTAGTTGGAGATCGATATTCGTCTGTTGGCCGACGCGAAGCACCACATTCGGACGCACCAGAGTCTTGAAGCCGGACATCTCAACAGTGATGGTGTAAGGACCGGGCAGAAGGTCGTTGAATATATAACGGCCGACGTGGTCGGTAACGACGTGAGCGGAGGCTCCCGTGGCAGCATTCACCACCATAACCGTGGCACCGGGCACGACGGCATTCGAGGCATCCTCTACAGTGCCCTGCACAAGCGCGGCGCTGGTTGTGACCTGTCCCCGACAGAGCGTGGACGGCGCAATCAAAACAAACGCGGAGAGACAGAGGCGGTAAGAGAACGCCTGCAATTGGGAGCGATTCATTTCAGTTAATCCCTTTCAAGGCTCGAAGCCGATCTACCGAAGATCGATCATCGCTTTTTGGATGATCTCGATTATCTACGCAGCCACAGAGCTTGTCAAGGGTTCAAATCGGGATTTGTCAACGGTTTTTAGAAATGTCCCCTATCCTGGTGCATTAGAAGTGTCCCCTTTCATAGTTCGTAGTTGTTTAGGGTTTTCCGAGGCGTCGGCCGGAGCGGAGCCCTGCGAGCCGAAGGCGAGCGGTTAGGGCGGAGCGGAGGCGGACGCCTCGGAAAACCGCGACCCTCCGCGCCCGCCGACCCCGGAGCCTTCATGTCCTGGTAGCTCCTGCGCCAAGGGTGATTCGGCATATGTGCCGCTGCGGGCGTTACTGGACTCCGCCGTTTCAACACGACCT
>JBBROU010000080.1:0-24338 GCA_038229055.1 Bryobacterales bacterium
GGCAGGCCCGAAGGCCTGCCCGTTGGAGGAAGGTTGAAGCAGGAACTACTTGGCGGCCGGAGTCGCCGTGGTGTCCATCTTGTCCATTTTGTTGTGCTTGGCGGATTTCATGTGCTTCTTGTGATGCTTCTTCACTTTGGTGGTGTCGGTAGTCGGCGCCGCAGTGGTGGCGGCCTGCGGTGCGGCTGCCAGGGAGAGCGCAGCGGAACCGATCATCAGGGAGAGGCCAAGCATGGCCGTTGTCATCGTTTTCATGGTGTTGTTGTCCTTTGGGAAGACCGTTTTCATCTGCCTTCACTTCTATTGACGCCGTTGCGCATTAACTGGAAGTGAAGGCTAAGTTAAATTGAATTCACGGTTTGCCGCCGTTTGCTACCGTAAAGATATGGTGTTTTCCGAGTCATTCTTTGCCGCCAAGTTCGGGATTCAGCGGCAGGATCTTGAGAGCTATCTTTCCGATGCGCTCTCGCAGGGCGGCGACTATGCCGACATTTATTTTGAATATCTCGCGACCAGCATGATCGCGATGGATGAAGGGATTGTCAAGACGGCGACACAGGGCGTTTCGCTCGGAGTCGGGGTGCGGGTAATTTCGGGCGAGCGCACCGGGTACGCGTACAGTGACGATCTGAGTCCAGAGAAAATCCGCAAGGCGGCGAAGGTGGCGGCGTGCATCGCGTCCGGGCCGGCGAAAGTCGAGAAATCGCCGCTGCATGAAGGGCAGAAACGCAACCTCTATCCAGTGCTGACTGCCCCGAACGAGTTGGGGTTTGTCGAGCGTGTGGATCTGGTGAAGCGCGCGGAGAAGTCGGCGCGCGATTACGATCCGAGAATCTTTCAGGTGCAGGCGACGTATGCCGACAGCTTGCGGCAAGTGATGGTGGCGAATAGCGACGGCGTCTTGAATTTCGACCGGCAGCCGATGGCGCGCTTGGGCGTGGCGGCCCTGGCGCGGCAGAATGGCGGCGCGCCGCAGCATGGACATTCGGGCGGCGGCGGGCGCGTGGAGCTGGAATTTTTCCTCAACGAAAAGACGCCGGAGTATTTCGCCCGCGAGGCGGCACGGCAGGCAATTGTGCAGCTCGATGCAGTGGAAGCGCCAGCGGGCGAGCAGACGGTGGTGCTGGGTCCGGGCTGGCCGGGCGTGCTGCTGCACGAAGCCGTGGGCCACGGGCTCGAGGCGGATTTCAATCGGAAAAAGACGTCGGCATTCAGCGGGCGCATTGGCCAGCAAGTCGCCAGCAAGCTCTGCACCGTGGTCGATGACGGAACGATGGATAGCCGTCGCGGCTCGCTCAATGTGGATGACGAAGGCAATCCGACGCAGCGCAATGTGCTGATCGAGAACGGAATTCTGCGCGGGTACTTGCAGGACGCGTTGTCGAGCCGGATCATGAATTCGCCGGCGACGGGCAACGGGCGGCGGGAAAGCTACGAACATATCCCGATGCCGCGCATGACCAACACGTTCATGCTGTCGGGCGAGAGCGATCCGGAGGAGATTATCCGATCCGTGCCGCGCGGCCTTTACTGCGCGAATTTCGGCGGCGGGCAAGTCGACATCACCAGCGGGAATTTCGTGTTCTCGGCCTCGGAGAGCTATCTGATTGAAGACGGCAAGCTGACGCGACCCGTGCGCAACGCTACGCTGATCGGCAACGGCCCCGAAGCCATGAAGTTCGTGAGCATGGTGGGCAACGATTTGAAGCTGGATGAGGGCATCGGCGTCTGCGGCAAAGAGGGGCAGAGCGTCCCGGTTGGCGTCGGCATTCCGACGGTGCGCATTGACCGGATGACGGTCGGGGGCACGGCTTGAGTACAAATCACCTTCCGGAGATGGCGGCGGACGCAGTGAAGCAGGCGCTCGCGGCCGGGGCTTCGGATGCCGAGTGCACCATTTCCGAGGGCGAGGAGTTTTCAGCGGGAATCCGGCTGGGCGAAGTGGAGACGTTGAAGGAAGCTGGGTCGCGCGGGGCGGGCTTGCGGATCCTGATCGGGCGTAAGACGGGGTCGTCGTATACGTCGGATTTGTCGGCGGAAGGAATTCGGCAGATGGTTTCGTCAGCGATCGAGCTGGCGGCGGTGACGACGGACGATCCGTTCGCGGATTTACCCGGAGCAGAGGAGTTGGGTTCCATTTCGGGGGACCTCCGTCTCTATAACGAAGACATAGCGGGCTTGCAGCCAGGCTTCAAGATCGAACTCGCGAAGCGGGCCGAGAAGGCGGCTCTATCACTCGACCCTCGCATCACCAATTCGGAAGGCGCTTCGTTTGACTCCCATCTGGGGCGGCGGGTTTTTGCAAATTCACGCGGCTTCGAAGGCGAGTATCGGTCGAGCTATTGCTCGATCAGCGCGGTTCCGGTGGCCAAGCAAGGCGACGCGATGGAGCGCGATTACTGGTTCAGCACGGCGCGAGGATTTGCGGGTCTGGAGCAGCCGGAAGACATTGGGCGCAAGGCGGCGGAGAGAACCTTGCGGCGATTGGGCGCGGTGAAGGTGGAGACGCAAAAGGTTCCGGTCGTATTCGAACCGCGGACCGCGCGGTCTCTGCTCGAGAGTATCTTCGAGGCGGTGGAGGGGCGGTCGATCTACCGGCAGGCGTCGTTCCTGGAAGGGAAGATTGGCGAGCGGGTGGCATCGGAGACGGTGACGGTGGTCGACGATGGCACCATTCCAGGGCTGTTCGGAACGTCGCCTTTCGACGACGAGGGCGTGCCGACACGGCGGACGCCGGTGATCGAGAAGGGCGTATTGAAGAACTATCTGCTGAACACGTATTCGGCGCGGAAGCTGGGATTGAAGACGACCGGTAATGCCTCGCGCGGGATTACGGGGAACGCGGGCATCGGGCACGGGAACCTGTTTTTGGAGAACGGCGCGCGGACACCATCGCAGATCATCGGCGGAATCAAGAACGGTTTTTATGTGACCGAGCTGATTGGCTCGGGAGTGAACATCGCGACCGGCGACTATTCGCGCGGGGCGGCGGGCCTGTGGATTCGCGATGGCCAGTTGGCGTTTGCCGTATCCGAGGTAACCATCGCGAGCACGCTGCAGCAAATGCTGATGAGCCTGGAGGCGGCGGACGATCTGGAGTTTCGCGGATCGACGGCGAGCCCGACGGTGCTCATCCAGGAGATGACGGTTGGCGGTCGATAAGGACGAAAAGAAATCGTTTTCGCTCTCGGTGCCGATGATTATCGTCGCGTTCGGCGTGATCATTGTCGCGGGGGTGGTGGGCTGGCTGACGTTCGGGCCGAAGCCGGCCCCAGCGCCGCCGCCGGTGCTCACCGCCGAGGCCAAGGCGTATCTGGACCAACTGAAGCTAACCGACGTCGGGATTCAAGCGGCTGAGAGTTACGTGAAGCAGTCGCTGGTGGAGATTGTCGGGAAAATTTCCAACACCGGCGGCCGAACGGTGAAGCTGGTCGAAGTGAACTGCGTGTTCCACAACGTGTACGGGCAGGTGATCCACCGCGAGCGCGTCGCAGTTGCGGGGCGACGCACTGGCCCGTTAGCGCCGGGCGCGGTGAAGCCGTTCCGGCTCGCCTTCGATAATATTCCGGAGGGCTGGAATCAGGCGATGCCAGATCTGGTGATTGCGCAGATTCAGTTCGAGTGAGCCGTTAGCGTGTGGCGGAAGTTTCCCGTACATCTTGAAATTGATAGCTGGTTTCAAGACCCTTGTACTCTTTGCCGTCGACTTCGGCGTACGGGTAAACGAAAAAATTTAGCGGCGGACCGCTTTGGCGAGGAGCCAGCACCAGGTCGCGGCCACGCGAGAACTGGACCCGGTTTTCATCGTGCGCACCGAAGAAATAGGTGCGGCGTGACGGGTCTTTCGCGGCTTCGGAAGCATCCACCGGGATCCATCCGATTCCCCGCGCGTAAAATTCCGCCCAGCAATGGTATCCGGCGATCCGCCCGCTGCCGCGCTCCTTTGGCAACGGAAAGCCGATAGCGAAGCGCGCCGGAACACCCACGGCACGGCTATAACCGATAAAGATGGCGTGAAAATCGGTGCAGTTGCCGCGCCGCGCGTCGCAGGCGTAGTAGATATCTCCGCGGCCCCATCCGGTGCCGGTCTTGTCGTACTTCACGGTCGAGACCACGTGCTCGTAGATGGCGCGCGCCTTTTCGAGATCGGTCTTCGCGTGGGCTTTCTCCACCACTTCGGCGGCCCACTCGCGAACCTTGCCGTCGAGCGGCACAAGGCGGTCCGGCTGGAGATACCGCTGCAGTTCCGTCTCAGACGCGCTCGATTCCTGGACCTGGAAATCGTTTTGAAGCCGCTCGGTGCGCTCGGCCTCGAAATGCATAGCCGCCTTGGTGCTCTCGGCCGGAGATTTCACGCGTAAATGAAGCATGCGGTTGCCGTTGGCGCCCGTCGTGATTTCATGCTCGCCGCTGGTCTCGACACGCAGTTTCCGGATCTTCTGGTAGGCATCGTCCTGCGGCACAGGAATCCAGAGATCCATCTCACCCACACCCGCAGGAGGAGACGGCACGGTCACTTCATAATCGAAGACCACGGTCCGCACGCGCGGTTGGGGAATCGTGGCAGCGCTCAGGGCGCTCAAAATAAGCGGCAGAAATAAGCCAGTTTCGATTCGCATCGGCAATACCCGAAACTTTAGCATGGCTGCTCGCGCCCGGTATAATACGCATCGTGTCCCGGCGCATCCTCACTCTCTCGATTTTGTGCGTCGCGCTGGCAGCTACGGGCGTGGCGGTTTGGAAGTTGCGACGTCCCGCGGGAGCCCAGGTCGATCTGCTCTCGCGCCTTCCTACGCAGAATGCAACGGTGCTCAGCGTGGACTTCGATCGGTTACGCAGTGCGGGGCTGCTTTCGGTGTTGGCGGCTTCGAAAACGGCCGAAGAACCGGAGTATCTGTCGTTTGTGCGCGATTCCGGCTTCGACTATAAGCACGATCTCGATTCGGCACTCGTCGCATTCTCACCCGACGGAACCTATTTCCTGATTCGGGGCCGGTTTCAGTGGAAGCAACTCCAAGAGTACGCGCGACAGCAGGGCGGCAGTTGTTACGACCAGCTTTGCCGTATGCCGGGAAGCACTCCGGACAAGCGGATTTCTTTTCTGCCGCTGTCAGACGGCGTGATGGCGCTGGCGGTGAGCCACGACGATCTTGCCGCGTCGCGCTTGCTGAAGCCCGTGGTGCAGCGACCTATCGAGGCGCCGCAGCAGCCCATGTGGGTTTCAGTTCCAGCGGCTTCGCTGAGGCGTGGGGATCTGCTGCCTGCGGGGGCGCGGCTGCTCGCTTCCGCGATGGTCGAAGCGGAGCGGGTCACCTTCACGATGGGCCCTGAGGGTATGGGATTGGAGGCACGGCTCGAAGCAGTGTGCCAATCGACCGCCGACGCGAAGTTGCTGGCGGGGCAACTGGAAAAGGCCACCGCATTGCTGCGCGAGGCGGCGGCGCACCAGCCCCGAAAGCCCGGCCCGGCGGACTTCACGTCGGTCCTGACGGCCGGAGTGTTCACGCAATCCGATCGTAAGGTACTCGGCCGCTGGCAGCTTCAGCGTAGCTTCCTCGAAAGCCTGATGGGCGGCATTTAGTGTGGCTGGATCGCTAGTTGTTTGCGGGAACATCGTTCTCGATATCCTGGTCCGTCCGGTAGCCGAGCCGTTGCATTGGGGAGCGACGACGATAGTCGAGCAGATCGCGCAGCACCTCGGCGGGAATGCCGGCAGCACTTCGTACACGGCTGCGAAGCTGGGTACACCAACGGCGATTCTCACGCTGGCGGGACGCGATGCAGCGGGCGATACTTTGTTGAGCCGATTGCAGGCGGTTGGGGTCGACACGTCGCTGGTCGAGAGAACTGATGCTCCGACTTCAACAGCGCTGTCGCTGGTGAATCCGAATGGCGAAAGGGCGCTGCTGTACCACCTGGGCGCGAGTGCCGAGCGCTTTCAGCATCCGCTTGCCCTGCCACCCGGCGCGACACGCTTCCATCTGGCAGCCGTCTTTCGTATGGCGCACCTTCGCGCGGCGGCTCCGGAGATCCTGCGCAACGCGCGCGCATGCGGCCTGGCGACGTCGGCCGATACGCAATGGGACCACCAAGGCGAATGGCTGGACGCGCTGGCGCCCAGCCTGCCATTTATCGATCTGCTGTTTGTGAACGAGGATGAGGAGAGGATGTTGGGCGGCAGGCACCGACTCCGCGAACTAGGCGCCAGCGCAATCGTGGTGAAGCGCGGAGCGCGCGGGTGTCTGCTGTGTCCCGCCGAGGGGGAGGAAATTGCGGCGCCCGGGTTGGCGGTAAGCGCGGTTGACACGACGGGCGCGGGTGATTGTTTCGTCGGAGGGTTCCTGGCAGCGCTGCACCGCGGGTGGGATTTCGAAGCCGCTTCGCGGTTTGCGAACGCGGTCGCGGCTCTCACGGTGCAACAGTTGGGAGCTACCGAGGGAGTACTGAATTACCAGGACACGATCGCCTGGATGGGGCGTCAAGGATTGTAGTCGGGATCGGACTGATTGGGATCGTAGTAGCCTTGCGGATCGCCGTAACCCTGCTGGGCCGGGCCGTAGTAGCTCTGCGGCGCGGAGTAACAGTTGGGATTCGGCCTCCAGTTTCCATACGCGTCATAGATGCCGTCGCGGCATGGGTCGGAATAGGCGTAACCGGGAGCGTAGGAATACCCGGGATCGTAGCCCCAGCCCGGATCGTAGACGTATCCGAACGGGATGCTGAGGCCTAAATAGATGCCGCCGCGATTGTAGTAGCCGCGCCCCACACGGTGGTAGTAACGATCGCCATCATGGTCGTAGCCGCGTCCCCAGCCGCGTTCATGGCGGAAGTCGTCGCGCTCCCGGCCTCTCGAGTAGCTTTGCTCGCGGTAACCTTGGTTCCGATACCCCTGCGTGCTGTAGCCCCGATTGGTGTAGCCCTGATTGCTATATCGCTGGTTGCTGTAGCCCTGCTGTGGACCGTACGAGCGATTGCTTCCCGAATAGGCGGGAGCGCTATAGGACCGGCCAGGTGAACTCGAACGCCCGCTGCCTGAGTAGCCCTGCTGCGAACTGTAGGAACGGTTTCCGCCGGAATAAGCTGGCGAGCTGTAAGTCTGACTTCCGCGCGTATAAACCTGATTTCCGGAGTTCTGATCGCGGGCCAGACCCGCGACAGGCAAAACCGCTGTGAACAACGCGCCTGCGACTACTGTGGTCAATCCGAGCTTGAATAACACCGAGGCCTCCAATTGGCTTCCGTAATATTCGACGCGGCGCGGACGGGCGGCAATTCAGTTGTTGCGTTGGTTAACGATATATAATCCCGCGCGTTCGGGAAGCGTGAAGATCAACGCGGCGGCGGCGATGAAGAAGGCTGAGTTCAGCGCCAGCGCCGGTCCCAGTCCGTGACGGTCCGCCAAAGCCCCGACTGCAAAGGGAGCGCACGCGCTGAAAGCACGGCCGCAATTGTAAGTGAAGCCCTGCCCGGCGCCGCGAACCGCGGTCGGGTATAATTCTGCGAGCATCGTTCCAAAGAGGCTGAAGTACCCGGAGCCGAAAAATCCGATCAGCGGACCGAGCGCGAGCAGCAAAGCCGGTGAACGCGCGGCACCATAGAACGGCACCAGCACCGCCGCGGTCAGCACATAAATCAAAAACGCGGGGCGGCGACCGGCGCGGTCCGCAATCCAGCCAAATGCGACGTAACCAGCGAAGGCACCGAGTTGCATCGGCACGATCCACGCGCTGGTGCGGACGATGCTCAGGCCAGCTCCACCCTCGCCGGCAGGCGCGGAGAGGAACCCCGGCAGCCACGTGAACAGGCCCCAGTATGCAAACAGTACGGAGGTGGTGAGCGCGGTCGCGAGGATGGTTTGGCGTAGCAGGGGCGGATGGAATATATCCACGAAACCATGCGATTTCGTCGCGGAGCGCGCCCGCTCTGTCCATACAGCGGGCTCGGCGACGCCGGTCCGAATCGCAATAGCGAGCAGCGCGGGCAGGAGTCCGGTCAGAAATAAAACGCGCCATCCGAAGCGCGGCAAAACCCAGGCGCTCACGCCCGCCGCAAGAAGATATCCGATGGACCAACCGGATTGCATAAAGCCGATGGCGCGGGCTCGCGTCTCATCCGGCCACGTTTCGGCCACCAGGACGGCCCCGGCGGACCACTCACCGCCTAAGCCGAAGCCGACCAGTCCGCGCCAGAACAGAAGTGAGTAGAATCCGGTCGCAAAGGCTGTTCCGGCGGAAGCCACGGAGTAGAGCAGGATGGCGTAGACCAGCATGCGGGTGCGGCCGAGGCGGTCGGCAAGCGTGCCACACAGGATTCCGCCTGCCGCCGAACAGATCAGGGTCATGGAGCTTACCAGACCGGCTTGAGCGTTCGAGAGGCCGAACTCGCGGCGAAGCGTGTTGAGCGCGAAGACGTAGAGCAGCACGTCCATGGCGTCGAGCATGTAGCCCGATTGCGCGGCCAGAAGTGCGCGCCACCGTTGCGCTCGCGCAGGATCTCTATTGTCGCGCCCGCTCACGAGCGTTAGGCTTGGTCGGTTCCGAGAGCGAGGATGAAGTAGTGTGCCTGCGTCAAGCCAACATTACGCCAGCCGTGCTCTTCGCCGGATGCGACGTAAGCGGCGGACCCCGGGCCTAACTTCGACGTCTTGCCCGCGATGGTGACCTCCATGGTGCCTTCGCGAACCAGAATCATCTCCTCATGCACGTGGTGGTGAGGGGGATGGGGCGCGCCGCCGGGAGGCAACTCCGTCTGATGCATTTCGATCTTGCAGCCGGTGTGCGTGGAGCCGGTGAGCATGGCTCGGATACGGTTTCCCCCGCCCTCCCGCACAGGAAGATCTTCGAAGTGAAACACTTTCGATGGCAGCGTGGCCGTTTGCGCATTGCCGGCACTCGAAAGCGCCAGCATCGGAAGCAACAGATTCAAATCTCGCCGGGTCATGCCCGATTCTACTGCATCAGACCTGCGTCAGACGACGGCCAGATACTCTTCGTACGCGCCTTTGAAGTCTTGGATGTTGCCATGATCGAAGTGCCAGATGCGCGTGGCGAACTCGTCGATCAGGTCATGATCGTGCGAGACCAGCAGCACGGTGCCTTCGTATTTCTGGAGCGCGATATTGAGCGCATTGATGGCTTCGAGGTCAAGGTGATTGGTTGGTTCATCGAAGACCAGCACGTTTGGCTTCTGGAGCATGAGCTTGCAGAACAGCAGGCGGGCGGCCTCGCCGCCGGAGAGCGCCTGAGTCATTTTAAGGCCCTCTTCGCCGCGGAAGAGCATCTGACCGAGCAGGCCGCGCAACTCCTCATTGCTGGCTTGCGGATCGAACTGCTGCAGCCACTCGAAGACTGTGGTTCCGTTGGCGATGGTGGCGCGGTGGTCCTGGCCGAAGTAACCAATCGAGATCTCGTGACCCCATTCGACCGTGCCGCCGTCAATGCTAAAAGGCTCTTCGAGAACATCGGGCGCGCCCGACATCAACGCCCGAATGAGAGTCGTCTTTCCGACGCCGTTGCGGCCCATGAGCGCGATCTTTTCGCCGCGCGCTACGCTGGCCGTGAAATTCGTGATCACCGCCTGATCGCCGTAGGATTTCGATACGTTCTTCACTTCAAGCGCATGGCGGCCTGAAGGCCGCTTCATCTCGAAACGGATGAAGGGGCGCTGGATGTTGGAGCGCGCCAGATCGCTGGTCTGCAACCGCTCGACTTCTTTCTTGCGCGATGTGACCTGGCTGGAGCGCGTGCCGGCCGAAAAGCGGGCGATGAATTCGTTGAGCTGCGCAATCTTTTTCTCGCGCTGCGCGTTCTCGGATTCAATGCGCGACCGGACTTGCGTCTTAAAGACAACCATCTCGTCATAACCGCCCGTGTAGGTGATGATCGTCTGGTAATCGATGTCGGCGATGTGGGTGCAGACGCTGTTCAGGAAATGGCGATCGTGCGAGATCACGATCATGGTCCCGTTGTAGCGGCTGAGGAAATTCTGGAGCCAGTGGATGGAGTCGAGATCCAGGTGGTTGGTGGGCTCATCGAGCAGCAGCGCGTCGGGACCGCCGAAAAGCGCCTGAGCCAGAAGCACGCGAACCTTCTGGCCGCCCTGCAGTTCGCTCATCTTGCGATCGTGCAGCGCTTCGGGGATATCGAGACCATCGAGCAGCACAGCGGCATCGCTCTCGGCGGTATAGCCGTCATTCTCGGCGACAATGCCTTCGAGTTCGCCGAGGCGCATGCCGTCTTCATCGGTCATGTCGGGCTTGTCATAGATGAGGTCGCGCTCGGCCAGAGCGTCCCAAAGCGGACGGTTGC
This sequence comes from Bryobacterales bacterium, assembly GCA_038229055.1. Taxonomy (GTDB): domain Bacteria; phylum Acidobacteriota; class Terriglobia; order Bryobacterales; family Bryobacteraceae; genus JANYJA01. The sequence continues at coordinate 10,308 of JBBROU010000080.1, forward strand.
CCATGATGACAGTGTCGATCACCCGATAGGCGTCGAATGCGAACTGATCCTGGCGCAGAATCCCGAGGCGCTTGGGGCGGAAGACGTTGCCCTTTTGAGCGTCGAGTTCGCCACTGAGGACCTTCATGAATGTGGACTTGCCGCAGCCATTGGGACCGGTGAGTCCATAGCGGCGGCCGGCCAGAAATGACGTGGAGACGTCTTCGAACAGTATTTTGGCGCCGTAGCGCATGGTTACATTGCTAACTGAGATCACAGGTGTTGGTTGGGGGTCAAACTCAGTGTAGCAAGACGGGAGAACCTAGGGCTTCAGAACCACCTTAATGCACCCTTCTTTTTTGGCGTCGAACGTCTGGTAACCCTGCGCGGCTTCGTCCAAAGTCATGCGGTGAGTGATGATGAAAGACGGGTCGATCTCGCCTTTCTCGATACGTTCGAGCAGCGGCCTGGTGTAGCGCTGAACGTGCGTCTGGCCCATCTTGAAAGTGAGGCCTTTAGAGAAAGCAACGCCGATAGGGAACTTGTCAATGAAGCCGCCGTACACGCCTGGTATGGATACGGTCCCACCTTTGCGGCACGCCTGAATGGCTTGGCGCAGCACATGCGGACGATCGGTTTCCAGGCGCACTGCCTGTTTGGCATAGTCGTAGATAGCGTCGACGCTAGTGCCGTGGGCTTCCATGCCAACGGCGTCAATACAGGAATCGGGGCCGCGGCCGCCGGTCATGTCCTTAAGCTTCTCCTGCAGGTCGCCGTCATTGGAATCGAGAACCTCGGCCTTGCTTTTGTCGCGCGCCATCTGCTTGCGCTCGGCAATGTGATCGATGGCGATAACTTTCTCCGCGCCGAGCAGATAGGCGCAGCGGATGGCGAGCTGACCAACTGGCCCGGATCCCCAAATGGCGACCGTGTCGCCCGGCTGGATGTTGCAGTTCTCGGCGGCCATATACGCCGTCGGAAAGATGTCTGAAAGGAAGAGCGCTTTCTCATCCGGCACGCTTTCGGGAACTTTGATGGGACCGACATCGGCGAACGGGACGCGCACGTATTGGGCTTGGCCGCCGGCGAATCCCCCGAACATATGCGAGTACCCGAAAAGGCCGGCGGTCGAGTGGCCGTAAACCTTCTCGGCCATTTTGGCGTTCGGATTCGAATTATCGCAGAGCGAGAACATCTGGGTCTTGCAAAACAGGCAGTTGCCGCAGGCTATGGTGAACGGCACCACCACCCGGTCGCCCTTCTTCAAATTTGAGACATCGGTTCCGACCTCAATAACCTCGCCCATGAACTCGTGCCCGAGGATGTCGCCTTTCTCCATGGTCGGGATGAAGCCGTGGTAGAGGTGCAGATCCGATCCGCAGATGGCGGTTAACGTGATTTTGATCAGTGCGTCGCGCGTGTTCAGAATCTTAGGCTCGGGAACGGTTTCTACGCGAACGTCGTTGGTTCCGTGCCAGCACAGTGCTCTCATTTTCTCTCCGAGAATTCGTATTCAAATTTAGCGCCAAGCGGGTGCGTCGCTGGCTGGGAAGGATTCTACCGAAGCGCTGTTCACTTCATCCTCTTTGCACTTTTCGTCGGCCTGCTGAGCGACAGCGCGCAGCGAGCTTTGCCCCGCATTGGTAGCCAGCTCGCCGGTTTCCATGATGCGCTTGAACGAGCGAAGATCGTCGCTGACCTGCTGGGAAGGCTCCTCGCCGAACCACTTGGCCAGCATGGCGCCCACCAGGCCGCCCGGAGGGTTGTACTGCAGGGAAACGCGGACCTCCGTTCCGCGGCCGCCGGCGGCATCGGTGAAGTGCACTGAGCCAGCGTTGTTCACGCGCGAGCCGGGCAGCGAACGCCATCCGATCAATTCGTTTTCAATTTCATTGATGATCTCGGCATCCCATTCGGCCGTGCGGCCGCCGCGGGCCTTCGCCACCCAGCGGGAGCGGCGGCTGTCAAAAACCTTGACACAGTCCAGGTGCTGCATAAAGCGGGGGAGGTTTTCGAGATTGCGCCAGAACTGGAAGACCTCGCGACGCGGTTTATTGACGGTGATAGCGCGGTCGACGCGCACACCGGTTTCATAAGGAACGCTCACGTGTTGCCCGGGCTCGATGTCGGACGTGTTGATACCGAGCGAGCGGTACGCCGCGCAGGTTCCCGTAATCCCGCGGTGGACCAGGCCCGCGCCAAGGGCTGCCGCGCCCACACCGGCCAGCGACCTCTTCTTGATTCCGTAGAATGCCAACAGGCTTCCGGCGATCACTGAAGCGGCTCGCTCCGCCGTTCCCACGTTCGGAGCTTTGTAAGATTCTCTGACGATTTCCATGGTTGCTCTCCTCTGAATATTCTCTGTCTTACGGGTTCGGGATCTTATCTTCCAGCTCCTCGGCCAGACGCTCGACGGGCGTCTCCGAGCTAAGCTCCGCTAACCGGCTTTGGTGAAATTTATCCTGAATGCCAAGCCGGCCTCCGATCGCTTCGAGCATTTGCAACACCAATGTCATTTCCTTTTCGGCCAGCAGATTGATTTGAAGTCCGAGATGCGCACGCGAGTCGGCGCGCTTGCCCATTCGATTCTGACTCATCAGTACGAACGTCGAAAGGAAAATTGCCTCAATCGAAACTACCAAGCTCAGCAACATATACGGCCACGGATCGAACACCGGGACGCCGCGCAGTAATCCCGAGTTGATCGCAAAATAAACGACCAGGATCACAACATGCGACACCACGAAGGCCATGCTGCCGCAAAAGGCGGCAATCGCGTCGGCCATTCGACTCGAGGCCGTTCGCTGCTGCTGAAATTTTTCCTCAAGCTTGGCAACCAGTTCGATATTTTCGCGAATGGCTTGGGATGTCGACTGGGTTTCTTTATCGAACGGAGACATCAATGCCGGACCGCTAGCCCAGGCGCTTGCGCAAACGCCTGCTCCGGGAGTGCGATCCGCTCACGCTTGCGCGAGCCTTGGCGCACAGCGTAGACGTGCGTGAACTCCGCGCCGAAAAAGAAGATCTGCGACGAATAGTAAATCCAAACGAGCAGGATGACCAGCGAACCGGCGGCTCCATAGGCTGAGCCAACACTGGCTTTGCCGATATACAACCCGATTAGCAGTTTGCCGAGCGAAAACAGGAGCGACGTAAAAGCGGCGCCAATCCACACGTCGTTCCAATCGATATGGACGTCGGGCACGAATTTGTAAATTAGGGCGAACAGCACGGTGATCACCGCGAACAAGATCAGCAGGCTGGCCACCTGCAGCAGGAATTCGGGGAGCGGGAAATAGTTACCGACCACGCCGCCCAGGTAGGAAAGGGACGCGCTGATGACCAAGCTGACTAGCAGGAGGAATCCGATGCCGAGCACCATGGAAAACGAAAAGAAGCGGTATTTGAGCATCCCCTTAATTCCCGAGCCCGCGGTTTGCTTCGATTCCCAGATGAGGTTCAAGGAGTCGCGCAATTCCCCGAACACCGCCGAAGCACCAATCAACAGCATCAACACGCCGAACACCGACGCAACGATTCCCGTCCCCGGCTTGTGCGCGTTCTGAAGCATCGTCTGGATCGCGGCGGCACCCTGCTGGCCTACCATGTCCTGAATTTGCCAGATGATTTGACCGCGGGCAGCACTTTCCCCAAAAACGAAACTGGCGATGGCTACCACCACCACAACCAAAGGCGCGATGGATAGAATCGTGTAGAAAGCCAGAGCAGCGCCAAGCCGGGGAACGTTGTGCGTGTTCCACTGGGCGGCGGTTTGCTTCAGCATCGGCCAGTATTTCTTCATGGCGCTCCCCACATCAGCTTCGCGCCGTGGTCGAAGTCTCTGGCCGCATGATGGCGAAGGTGTTGATCATCTCGCGGTTGAACGCCGGAATGTCATCGGGTTTGCGGCTGGTAACCCAGTTGAAATCCATCTCGACTTCCCGGTCTACCCAGTGGGCGCCGGCGTTCCGGATGTCGTCGGCGATGGTGTGATAGCTGGTCAGGGTGCGACCCTTGATGACGCACGCCGAGATCAGTTCCCACGGCGCGTGACAGATCGCCGCCAGGGGTTTCTTGGCTTGATCGATCTCGCGAATAAAATTTTGGACGCTGTGCTCCGTGCGCAGGGTGTCGGCATTGAGTGCGCCGCCAGGGAGCAGAAGAGCATCGTAGTCGGACGCCTTGACGTCATTGATGGCGTGATCGACCTCCACCTGAATCGATTTATCGTGGTGCCGAAACGCCTGAATTCTTCCTTTTTTTAGAGAGATGATGTCGACTTTGGCTCCCTGCTCGCGAAGAGCCTTCACGGGTTCGGTTAATTCCTTCTCTTCAAAGCCGTCTGTGACGAGGACGGCTACGCGGAGATTCTCGAGTTTACGTTCCATAGCCCGAGTGAAGCATTTTTCATACCACCACGACTCGTCTATACTGAGGGGCGACATTCGTACATTTTGGAGGAATCATGCTGAGGCGATTTTTGCCGGTCTTGTTGTTGGTCTCCGCGCTGGCGGCGCAAACGGCCCCGCCGCCGTTGGTAGGAATCGGAGACAGCCTAGGAGAAGGCGTCCAGTCCGCCAATTCCAGCGATGTCTCACAGCCCCACAGCTATCTGAATTTGATTGCGCAGCAGGCCGGCGTGGCCTTTCCGCTGCCGCTGATCGACAGCAGCCCTTTGGGGTTCATCTACAGTGTTTCAGGGCGAAATCGCATCGATCCGACTGTTGTTAGCCCGAATCTGGCAGTCTCCGGCTCTTCCACTGGCGACATTCTGAACCGGACATATACAGGCGGGCCCATCGTCGACGAATACGGACTGGTGCTCTCGCCGAGGACAGGAAGTCAGATCACAATCGCGGAATCGCTTAAGCCGTTCATGATTGTGTGCTGGGCCGGCAATGACGACGTGCTGAGCGCGGCACTCGCCTACAACCAGTACGACGCCAGCCAGATGACATCGGTGGCCGATTTCACGGCAAATTATGGAGAACTGATTCAGCGGCTTAAGGCGGTCAATCGGGGCGTGGTGCTCGCAAATATCCCGGACGTGAGCAATATCGGTTTTCTTTTTAACAACGACGACCTGATTAAGTTCACCGGTAAGAATTTTAATCTACCAGCCGGCAGCTACACCAGCTTGGTTGCGATGCTGCTGTTAAAACTCGGCCTGAACGACGGCAGCATTCTACAGAATCCTAGTTGGGTGCTCGATGCGACTGAAGCCGGCACGATTCAGCAGCGTTTGACCACATTCAACCAGATCATCGCGGCCGATGCCGCAGCAGCGGGATTTCCGGTCGTGAACGTTAACGGTTTGTTTGCATCCGTAGGCGCGAATCCGCCGGTGATTCTGGGCGTCAAGTACACTGACCGGTACAACGGCGGAATTTTCAGCTTGGACGGTGTGCACCCGTCGGACAGCGGACATGCTGTGCTAGCCAACGAATTTATCCAGACAATGAACAACTGGTATCACTTGAATATCCCGCTGCTCAGTACCGCGCAGCTAACCCAAATTTTCATATCGGATCCATTCGTAGATTTCAACGGCGATGGCAGGGTGCGGGGACGCCCTTTTAGCGGACTGCTGGAATCACTCGGGCCATTCCTGGGAATTTCGGGGCAATTCAATAGCCCCCTTCCCAAACGGGATCCGCGACGCGGACAAAATTTCATGCGGGAATATTTTCGGCTCACGGGTCGTGATCCGGAAACGAAGTGGACCACCGCGGATGCGGTTGATGCGCTGAGAACGGTGCTCGGATTGAGGTAAGACGGGCAGCCTTCGGGCCCGGAAGAGCTGCCCATTGTTCGGCTATCCTTCGGCCGAACCGGCTTCTTCTACGGGCCTCTTCGTTTACCATCTCTTCCGCAATTTCGGTAAGCAACTGATCGGTTTCTTTTTCTTCGATCAGAGTCTTCTGCAGCAGTGCCAACCTTCTGGGCGGCCGATGATACCCGCGTCGCGCACCGCCGAAGGCTCGGTGTCGGAGATGAATTCTTCTCCTTCAGAGAGCAGGCCCAGCATCCTGGCCCATTTCACTTTGCCCAGCGTGGTCCCTAGATTGGAGAAGATGTCTTCTTTATGAGTTCGTGCTCTCGTCCCAGTAAGGTTTTCGACCGTAGTGATCGTGAATCGCCGAACTCCAGGTAGGGTCGCCCATGTTGGGCCAGTCGTCTTTGTCAAAACCCGGAGCGTTTTCGAGCACTCTCTTGTCCACATCGAGGAGGAACTCGTGGTCTTCGAGATTCAGCGTGAGAGCATCCCACGGCACGGCAAAAAGCTTGTCGCCAATGCCTAAGAAGCCGCCGAAGGACAGCACCGCATACGCGATTCTGCCCGATTCGAGATCGATCATGATCTCCTCAATATTGCCAAGGTCTTCCCCGGCAGCATTCTTTACACGGTCGCCGGCGAGGGTTCCGGCTGAAAGCACTCGTTTTCCGGGTCCACGGGGAACCTGGGCCTTATTCGCGTTGTTGTCGTTTGGGATTACGATGGCACTGGCCGCCATAGTTGGCCTCCTTGATAGAAAAATCCCCTGACGAGCGGCTGGACGGAGCCGTTGCGTCCGGGGACCCTTGGTTTTCAAAACGATTTAGTTCGCGGGTTGCAATTGCATGGGCTGGTCCAGCCGGAAGTTTAGAACGGTTTCCGAAGGAACCCGCACTTCCCTTCCGCGCGTCAGAACTTGCACGCCAGCGCCCGCCGCCGCACCCGCAATGGCGCCAATCAGCGCACCCTTACCACCGCCGCCTATCGCTCCCAGCAGAGTTCCGAGTGCCGCGCCACCGCCGACGATTTCACCCGTCCGGCGGTTTTTGCCTAGACCCGTATTGTTGTTACCCGACTCGCGGAGATCCTCTGTGTTCACGAGATAGCGCTGGCCGTTCAGAGTCACGGATTGAAGATCGAGGATCAGATTTGAACTGCCGACGACTCCGCCGCCACTGACGTCCTTCACCACCAGTTGAGCGTCGGCACCGCGCGGAATCACAACGGTTCCATTCGGGTCCAATACGTCACGATCGATGGTGGCTGCATACGTGCGACCATCAGCGGCATTTTTGGAATCGATCGTTTCCACAGTCCGCACCGAAATTTCGGTGTTGCTGGGAAGCGTGCGGTACCGGCCATTCGCGCTATTCGAGTATCTGCCATTATTGCTGTTGTAAATCTCGCTGGATCGCTGGGAATTGCGCGTGAATGGTCCCTGGTTCGCCTGGGGGCGATAATTCGGGTCATTCGGGTTGTTACTGTAGGCGCCGGCGCGAGGGTTCGGATTGTAGTTCGGGCTGTTCGGGTCGGTGGAACCGTTGTTGTTGTACTGCGGATTGCCGCGCTGTTGACCGTTGTACTGAGGATTGTTGTACTGCGGATTATTGTTGCCGTAAACGGCTGCGCCGGGTGCGAAACTGATGGTTTGGATATCGCGAACATTCAGGGTGTGCTGCTCGCCGCTGTCGTCTTGAAAATAGATTACTCGGCTCGTGCCCCTAAGGTAGCGGCCGCTAAATTGCGTACCGTCTTTCATCATGACGGTGTTCTGGCCAGCAACCAGCGCTAGAGGCCACAGAGTAATAAGGGCCCAAGTAGCAATTTTTCGCATAATTAAGATCTCCTTTTATACAGGGAAGCAATCCCAGGGCCAAAGGTAGCGGCGGCTTTCGCTTTCTCTTCCCGCCTAAATTCCAGAATCAGCAGCATTACACGGTTCTCAATCTCTTGACACACCCGCGCATAGACCTTGGGACTCTTGCCAAACGGATCTTCGATTTCCCACTGGCGCACCGGGGCCCCCGCGGGCGCAGGCAGATCAAAGCCACTCATATTGACGATGAGATCGACGTTCTTGTTGTTGCCGGCTTCGAACAACTTCGGGAACTGCGTCGACAGGTCGATGTTTTTCTCCAGCATCGCCGCTTTGGTTGCATTGGCGATGGCCAGGGTGGGAGAGAGACCGGCACTTTCCGCTTTCATGACGTCGCTGCCGTAAACGCGCGCGAATCCTTCCGCCATCTGGCTTCGGCAACAATTTCCAACGCACACAAACTGAATATTCTTCACGGGGAAAGAGTTTACAGCTTGCCGAGAAAGAGCTGGTGAACGCGGTCATCCTCGGTTAGCTCCGGATGAAAGGTGGCGGCCAGATGCCGGCCCTGCTCGATCAGCACCGGTGTATCCAAATAGCTGGCGAGCACTTTTGTGTCCGCGCCGAGCCGGCGGATGATCGGGGCACGGATGAAGACAGCTTCCAGATCGCCGGGACCGGTTCGGTCGGCGAAACTCGCCTCTGGATGGAGGCGCGTTACGCGGCTATCGATCTGACGGCCGTACCCATTACGTTCAATGCTGAGATCGAGCAATCCCAGGCTTTGCTGCTCGGGATGGCTCACTTGATTCGCCATGAGAATGACCCCAGCGCAGGTGCCGAACATCGGCTTAGTGGCGCCGAACGCAGCCAGGGACTCTATCATTTTCTCGTTCTGTAGCAGCTTAAGCATGGTAGTGCTTTCGCCGCCCGGCAGAACCAGGCCGTCGAGATCTCTCAATTGGTCTGCCGTGCGCACGTAGACCGGCTCTGCGCCGGCGCGGGCGAGAGCACGGCCGTGGGCTTCGAAATCGCCTTGCAGCGCCAGCACCCCGACGCGCTTCATTACCAGCCGCGAGTCTGCATCAGCTCGGATTCCCGCATCTTGGAGATGTCGAGGCCGGGCATGCCGAGACCGAGCTCTTCGCTGGCTTCCAGAAGTTTCTCGGGATCTTTGTAGTAAGTCGCCGCTTTCACGACCGCTCGCGCGAAAGCTTCCGGATTGGATGATTTGAAAATTCCGGAGCCGACGAATACGGCTTCAGCCCCAAGCTGCATAACGAGTGCCGCGTCGGCAGGTGTCGCGATTCCGCCAGCGGAAAAATTCGGGACGGGGAGCTTTCCATGTTCAGCCACCCACTCGACCAGCTCGAGCGGCGCTTGCAGCTTCTTCGATTCGGCGACCAACTCCTCCTTGCCCAGAACCGTAAGCTGTCGCATTTCTTTGATAATGGTGCGGATGTGGCGCACGGCCTCGACGATGTTGCCGGAGCCGGCTTCACCCTTGGTGCGGATCATGGCCGCGCCTTCGGCAATGCGCCTTAGTGCCTCACCGAGATTGCGCGCACCGCAGACAAACGGCACCTTGTAATCGCGTTTAGCGATGTGGTGTTCTTCGTCGGCGGGGGTGAGGACTTCACTCTCATCGATATAGTCGACGCCGAGAACTTCCAGAATGCGAGCTTCGGTGAAGTGCCCGATGCGCGCTTTGGCCATGACCGGGATGCTCACCGTCTCCATGATTTCGCGGATGATGCGCACCGGCGACATACGCGCAACGCCGCCTTCTTTGCGGATATCGGACGGCACTCGCTCGAGCGCCATCACGGCGGTCGCACCGGCGCGCTCCGCGATCATAGCTTGTTCGGCGTTGACCACATCCATGATCACGCCACCCTTCAACATCTCGGCTAAGCCGACCTTCAATCGAAACGTATCGTCGAAATACATTGTTTGCTCCTAGTTCATTCCTCTTGATTACCGTTAGACCATCGCGGGCGCCGGCCGCTGGTCGACGCTTGTATGGGCGTCCAGTTCTTCTGAAAATAGATGGCCTAGTATGCGCACGCCCTCTTCAATCTGTTTTGGATCGAGACCCGCGAAGCTTAAGCGCAAACCGCCCGCGTGGTGTTCCGTCACGGCAAAGAACCGTCCCGGCAAATAGGTCACGCCGGCGCGCTGGGCACGCGGCAGAAGATCGGCGGAATCGAGCGGCTCGGGAAGCGTGATCCATAAATTCATACCGCCTTGAGGGCGGGAAAAACGCGCGCCTTGCGGCAGGTAAAGCTCACATGCGGCCCGCACGGCCAGCAGGCGCTCGGCACCGGCAACCAGCATTCCGGCCTGGTGTCTTTCCAGACGTCCCGATTCGGCAAACCGCAGCAAAACGGCTTGCGAGAACTGGTCCGTGTGGAGATCGCTGAGCTGTTTGGCTTCGAGCATGCGGCTGATAAAAGTCTTGGGGCCCACAACCCAGCCGACGCGGAGGCCGGGGAACGATATCTTCGAGAAACTTCGCAGCAGAATCGTATCGCCCGTGGTGTCGAGTTCCTTGAGCGTAGGCTGCGCGTAACCTTCGTAACGCAGGCTGCCGTACATATCGTTCTCGACCACCACAGTTCCGGAATCGCGCGCCATCCGCAGAATGGATTTGCGCGATTCGAGCGGGATGGTGGCGCCCGTGGGGTTCTGAAAATTGGGAGTGACCATCAGCAGTTTCGGGCGAACGCGCTGCAGCCGTTCGAGATCGATTCCTTCCGCGCCCACGGGAACGCCGCAGAGATCGGCGCCAGCTTGAAGGAACAGGTTCTTGAGGCCGGGATAGACGGGATCTTCAAGCCCGACGCGATCGCCGGGCCGAACGAGCACGCGGCGAATCAGGTCGAGCGCTTGCTGGCAGCCGTTGGTGATCATCACGTCGTCACCCGGGCCGGCTATTCCTTCTGCGCGCGCTTCTTCCAGAAGGTATTGGCGCAGGGGCTGGTAACCCCCAGGCGAACCCAACTGGAGAATTGAGGCCAGATCCGGACTGCTCAGGACTTCCTGGCAACTGGCGCGGAACTGGTCCAGCGGGAACAGCTTTTCCGAAGGGCGCGATGTCGCGAAACTAATCAGCGGGCCGGGAGCCACGGACGGGCGCATAGCCGCTTGGGGCGCGCTCAACACCGAATCCCAATTGAGACCGCCGTCACGCGCATTGCCGCCGGTGACGAAGCTTCCCCGCCCCACCTGACCCGAAATATATCCCTCTTCTTCGAGAAGTTCGTACGCTGCCGACACTGTCGTTCGATTCAACCCAAGTTGTCCAGCCAATTCGCGCGTGGCGGGCAGCCTTTCGCCCCGATCCACCTCGCCTTTGTCGATCAGGTTCTTGAAATACTCGAAAAGCTGACGATAAAGCGGGATCTCTGAGCGGGCATCCAGATTTGGCTTTACATCCATTTCGATTGCAATCATGCCATATTGGACTGCTGGAATGCAACCGGATTTTATTGAGCGAACGCGGCTTGGTAAGCTAATCGCAGACGCCCTGACGCTGCTCGTTATGAGAATCCCCGTATCGATTTCCGCAGGCCTTTTGGTGGTCGCCGTCGTTGCCACTCCATACATGCGGAAGAAGAAAGACGACATAACACAGGTGCTGGAGCTTCCCAAGGATCCGCCCTTTGGCGTGATTGCGGAGACACGTAGGCTGATGTTCTATACGGCGCCGCTTTCATCGAAAGGGCTTCTCTCGGCACAGACGAAAGATGCCATCCGCGCGATGTTGCATGAGACTAACGGGTTGCCGATCGTGAAGATTCGGGCGTTTGTGGCGGGCAGTGGGGACATGCGCAGGGTTCCGGCGCTGGTGAGTGAGATTTTCACCGAGAAGCGGATGTCATTGCCCGCGGTTAGTGTCGTACAGAGTGGCGGATTGCCGGTGGAAGGCGCGCAGATCGCGCTCGAGTCCATTTCACTGGCCAAGCGCGACGTGAACTCGCAGGGCCTGCTATTCGTCTCGGGGCAGGCCGCGTCCGTGCCGGAGCCATTGAAGCCGACCGTGCCGCTAGCGCAGCAAGCGCTGGAGAAGCTGCGCGCGGCACTCGTTAGCGCGGGTGCGGTTCCGAATGACGTGTTGAAGGTGACGTGCTTTCTAAGCGCGCTGGATCATGTGGGCGAGATTACGCCGATGGTGTCTTCGGTCTACCAGCATGCCGCCCTTGATTTCGTGCAGACGCAGCGGGCGACGCCGATGAGCGTGGTGGAGTGCGAGGCTGTGGCGCGTCTGCCGAGGGCAATTTCGAAGCCGGTTGAATTCCTGAATCCATCAGCGCCCGGGCAGACAGCAACTTACTCGCAAGTTGCGGCCGTAGGCGCGCCGAGGATTGCGCTAACCGGCACACAGGTCGCATTCGGCTTCGAAGACGAGAATGCACGGCTGGCATTCCAGCGGTTGCAGAAGGAATTGGAGCAGTTAGGGTCATCGACGAAGGATGTGGCGATGGCGAGTATCTATCCTCTGTCGTCGTCAATCGCGGATCAGGTGCGCAAGATCCGTTTCGAGTTTTTCGATCCGGCGCGGCCTCCGGCGAGCACGCTGCTGCCCTTCGAAGGGCTGCCGTCGGTGGATGCGAGTTTCGCGCTGGATGTTGTAGCCGTGGTAAACAAGTAAGTCGTCCACATGAAAAAACCCGTTGTTACCTTCGGCGAGATCATGCTGCGCCTCGCGCCTCCCGGTTATGAGCGTTTCTTGCAAAGCCCGCAGTTCGTCGCCACTTTCGGAGGCGGCGAGGCCAATGTAGCGGTTACGCTAGCGGCGATGGGATGGCCCGCGGCGTATGCGACCGCGCTGCCGCCGAACAATCCGATTGCGGACGCTGTGATGGCCGAGTTGCGGCGATTCAGTGTGGATACTTCGCTGATCGTCCGCAGCCAAGGGCGGATGGGCGTGTACTACGTCGAGGCCGGCGCGAATCAGCGCGCCAGCAAGGTGGTCTACGATCGCGATTACACTTCGATCGCTTTAGCGAAGCCGGGCGATTTCGATTGGAAGCGTATATTCGACGGCGCCGGATGGTTCCACATCACCGGGATTACTCCGGCCATCAGCGCGTCGGCCGCGGAATTGGCGATGGAGAGCGTGAAGGCCGCGCAGGCCTCGGGAGTGCCGGTGTCCTGCGATTTGAATTACCGCAAGAATCTCTGGAAGTACGGGCGGACGGCGGCTGAGGTGATGGGCGAGCTGGTGAAGCATGTGGACGTCGCAATCGCCAATGAAGAGGATTGCCAGATGGCGCTCGGCATTCACGCCGATAGCGTGGATGTGCATTCGGGGCACTTGGATACCGAGCAGTACCGGGCGCTAACGGAGAAGGTGCTGGCGGCATTTCCGAACTTGCAGAAGATCGCGATCACCTTGCGGGAATCGCGGAGTGCCAGTCACAACGGATGGTCGGCGTGCCTGCATGACAGGTCCGAATTTTATGTCAGCCGGCACTATGAAATCACGCACATTGTCGACCGCGTGGGCGGCGGTGACAGCTTCGCGGGCGGATTGATTTACGGGCTGCTGGCGCTCCCGAGCGCGAAAGATGCGCTGGAGTTCGCGGTGGCCGCGAGTTGCTTGAAGCACTCGATCCCGGGGGACTTTAATCGGTTCACTGTGGATGAGGTGAATCAGTTACTGAAGGGCGATGGGGCGGGGAGAGTGCAGCGCTAGGAAACACTCTCGATCGCAAGGATCGCCCGAATGCATTGCCCATGACTCTGGTCATCGTCAATCTGGAGATACAACTCCGACGCGTCGTCATAAAGAGATCGCGCGGTTTCGTAATCACCGCGACGCAGCTTGATGGCGGCCAGACTGCGGATGCAGTTAGCCTCACCTAGAACGTCGCGAATGGGGCGATAGATCGTTAGCGCTTTGTAGAAATTCTCGCTGGCAGCCTCGTAATCGGAACACTCCATCGCGACTTTACCTAAACTTCGAAGACAATTTGCCTCGCCTAAGGCACTACTTACGCTGCGATGAAGCTGCAATGCTTCTTCAAGACGAATTCGGGCTTCCTGGAAATCCGACTCTTCAAGCGCAATATTGCCGAGACCCTCAGTGCAGTTCGCTTCGCCCAGAATATTTCCAACGCGGCGGTACAGCAGCGCTCCTTCGTGTAGGCGCGCCCGCGCCGTTTCATATTCCGATTGTCGAATGCCAATCTGCGCCAACATCAGAAGGCAGTTTGCTTCGCCGAGTAAGTTTTCGATGCGGCGGAAGAGGGCGAGTGCCTCTTCGTAAGAAACTCGCGCACCTGCCGGCCCCAATTGCCGAAGCGCAAAACATCTGGTAGTGTCAATAGTTTTGTGTAAACTCGGCTCTTTTCCTTTTCATTAGGAAGGTTTTGACTTTAAGCTGCGCGCGCCTGCTCAATGCGGTCGGGCCAGCGGATTGTGAACTGCCGAAGCGCCTCGCGCCAGCCCTGGA
>JBBROU010000081.1:0-24032 GCA_038229055.1 Bryobacterales bacterium
CACGGTGGTCCGCTGGTATCGCTTACGGCGCTTGGCGACGCTTAGATCGATGCCGCTCAACAACGCGCCTAACTCCTGCGCGGTGATCTCGCGGCGCTGTTCTTGTTGATGGCCGAAGGGCATCGCGTAGGTGCCTTCTTCCAGCCGCTTGGCCCACACCGCAAAGCCGTCGCGATGTCGAGTAGGTCCAGGGAGTTTCACCCCGAGCCCCTCACAGAACCGTGCGTAAATCTCTCGATTTACACGGCTCTTGTTGTCCAACCTTGGTCTCGAAATACACGCCAGTGGACGAAAATCCCCGGACAGTCTTTCTTCATCCTGGCGAGCCATTCCACGCTGCGCCGCTTGTGCCGCGACAACGTCTTGTACTTGCGTCTGGCCCATTGCTCGAGCTTGCTGTCGACGTATCGAAAGGGCTCGCGCATCGCAGTTTGATAGAAAGCCCCGTAGTATCCCCACCACCCGCGTATCACCGAGTTGTATTGCTTCGCCAGTTCGGCCAACGTCGCCGGCGTCTGGCGCGGAATGCGCCAACCTCGCACCACCTTCCGCATGCGCTTCACCGCATCAGAGTTCACACCCGGCAAGCAGCCGGTGCTGCTTGCTCATAGCTTTCCTTGGCCGGAAAGTAAAACCAAGAAAAGTGAATAGCACGTTCGGAAAGCAGTCGGTGCGATTGCTGTCCTTGCAATACACGATCTTTGACTTCTCCGGATGCATCGTCAATCCACATTCCGCCAACCGCTCCGCGATAGACCGCATGACTTGTTCCGCCTGCTGCTTACTGCCGCAGTGGACAACTGCGTCATCCGCATAACGGGCAAACGGACAAGATGGATTGGTGCGCTTCATCCAGACATCGAACGCATAATGCATGAACAAGTTCATCAAAATAGGGCTGACCACTCCGCCTTGCGGCGTGCCACGCTCTCGTGGCACTTGAGTGCCTTCCGTCGTCTCGAACGGCGCAGTTAGCCACCGCTCGATATACAGCAGGATCCAGTCTTCCTTGATGTGGCTGCGTACCGCTTTCATCACGAGGCCATGATCGATTTGATCAAACGCCCCCTTGATGTCAAACTCGACCACCCAGTCGAATTGCCAACACCGTTTTCTAGTGAGGGCTATCGCCTGTTTGGCCGACTTTCCGGGCCGATATCCATACGAGTCCGTATGGAACATCGGGGTCCAGTTTCGGCTCGATGATTTGCTTGACCACGGTCTGCGCAATCCGAACCCGATGACATCCGCTTCCACAGCTTGTACAAATTCTTCGACAGGCTCTGCTCGAACATCGCGATAGTTTCCTCGTCGATGCCAGCAGCGCCCCGGTTGGCCTTTACTCGCTGGTATGCCTCCCACACTGCGCGTTTCGCAATTACATAAGGTTTCGCCGAGGTCCTGTTGCTCATCCCCGCTTGCGGGTTGGCAACTTTACTCGACCGGACAACGCCGCCCCTTCGCTCCTCTCTCATTACAAGAGATTCCTCGCTACTATGGACGGCTCCGTCCCTCGCTCTGGCATCGGTATTCTTCCTCATGGTGTTTGCCACTTGTCATTTCCCTTTGCATCCAGAGCGAGGTTCTCACGTTCCGTACCAAACCCTGCATTTGAGCTGATGCCGCCTAAACACCGACTGCCACCGGGCCAGTAGACAGGTCCCTTCCCGGCTCATCCTGGAGCTACTGGGCGGCTCCAGTTTTGACAGTTCCTTGAATCCTTGACGATGCGTCATCGGTCGGTTTGCTTTCACGGTGCCAGCACGCGCGTCTTCCAAACCGTGCGGAAATCCTGCGGTAATTCCAGCTTGCTACCCTTGAAGAAAAATATGGCCACCCCCGGTAGGCGGGGAATCGAGAGCGTCTCCCAGGACCTGCTGACTCTCCGGCCTCCGAACAGCAGGTTTACTTCCTCGGTTTCGCTCGGAGTAGAGAGCGTCTGCTCGACGCCGGGTGCGGACTCCACCTCTACTAAATCCGCATAAAAAAGGTACCGGATTCCCTGCAACTCCACTTCCGTGAACTCAAGCGCAACTACGAAATGCGGGAACGGGTCCGCGTAGCGCTCTAGAAGCCGAATGCGCCCGCGTACCGGTGAGCCTGCCACGATCACAACGGCGCCCTTCCCGGACACTTTGCCCGCGACTACGCCGGTAATTAAAGCGCCAACCGCCATATCAGCGGAGATCCGGCTGCGCAGCTTCACCGCGATCTGCAATCCTCCGGGCAGCGGTCGTAGGGTGTCATCGATCGAGACAACTCCGAAGCTCGGCGTGTGCTCGGCGGAATCCGGCGCGTCAAAGTCGATCGCGCTCTGCGCTCCGAACACACGGCAATGGGTGAACTCAATCCCATTGTGACTGGTCTCTCCGGAGAACTTCACCATCCGGAACTCGCCGGACCGGGGTATCAGCACTACCGCATTGTCGCCAAGGGCGGTTCGTTCATAATTGATGTTCCATGCCGCTTCGGTGATAGGCAACGTAGGTGGAAAGTCGTCGCCATTTACTTCCAGCCGAATTACATCGCCCGTTTGCGGCTCGGCCCAAAACGAACCATGGAGGCCCACTGTGCCTGATCCCTCCGGTAGTCGAATTATTTGCCCGCTCCACATCAGCGGCAGCCGGTAATCCCAACGTGCAAGGCGGCGCCCGCCAATCGCCTCTTCCCCCTTGTAGGCATAAGAAACGCGGCCGTTCACCAATATGTCTTTGAGGTACAGTCCAAAAAAGCCATCGCCGAGGGTGCCGCTCCCCGCATAGCTCATCGGGTGCCGCTCCGAAAACCTTCGATCGCCGGGCGATGCAAAGAGTTCCTTGTCGCCGCTGGTAAAGACCTCCAGACGGACCGTGTCCAACGGCCGCAACTTACCCCTAGCGGGCTGGTAATCACGGTGCACCGTCTCCAGACAACTGATATTTGGAAGCCGTTCCAATTCCTCTTTGGTGTGGCGTTTGACGCGGGAAAGAAGCAGCACTTCTGGCGGCAGATCCTGAGAGACAGCCGTAGTAACGAAAATCAGGCTGGCGGCCAGCGTGACCATGGCGCACTTCATTGGGTTGGCGTTCTTGTTCTACATAATACTCCTTCGAGGTCGATGTGATCGCAAGAGGAACGGGGGCATGCAAAACGTGAATGGATATCGATGGCGCTCCCTACGGCAGATCGCCATGGCAACTGTAAGCCCTGGCTGCCGCTAACGAGAGTTCCGCCGTAACCATTTTTCAGGTATCTTGTCAGGCGCGGAGCGTTACTGAAAAACTCAGTAAATGGACTCCACTTGGACTCCAGAACTGGTCTTTATATAAGATGACTGGCTGTAAGTGTTTGAGGAATTTGGTCGGGCTGCCGGGATTTGAACCCGGGACCTCTTGCACCCCAAGCAAGCGCGCTAGCCAGGCTGCGCCACAGCCCGAAGATCTCAGTGTACACGGTTTTCGAGCGCGGTGAGCTGTTTTTGAATCGCGTCGAGCCGCGCAATCAGCGCATTGTGATGGAGCTCTTCCTGATCGGGCTTCTTGCCTTTGATGAAGAATGCGCCGCCCGGCTCCAAAATGCATTTGTCGACTTCGTCCGTCTCGCCGAAGCCCTGGCGGTGGATCACTGTGGTCAGTTCGGATTCGCTCAAAAGCTCCTTAGCCAGATTCGCGTGTTTCACTTTGCCGTTCTCGATAAGGATGGTGGGCGAGCCCTCTAAAATCTGATCGAGGCGCCGGTGCTTAAAAAGAAAGCGCACCACGGCGTAGTTCGTGGCGAAGAGCGTAAGCGCGCCGATCACGCCTCCCGTCAGCGAGTTGTCGTTTCCGATAATGGCATTCTGGACCGTGTTCGACACCGAGAGCAACACCACCAAATCAAAGGGATTCAACTGCGCCAGCTCGCGCTTGCCGAAGCAGCGCAGCAGCACCACCAGGGCGATGTAAACCAGAATCGGGCGGAGAATCTTCTCCAGAATGGGGAGATCGAGGTGGAACATATTCTTCACCAGATCGGGGGACCAGAAATTCACGATGGGCCATCTCCTTTATTTTGCAAAGTACATTGCAATCGCGGCGCGAGGCAATTATAATCATGCCATGGGGACGGTTCGTCCAATCCGGTCTGGCGCGCGAGAGCCGCTCGAAATGCATGCGCAGGCCATGGACAATCTGCGCTTCATCCGCCGGACCATGGAAGGCGCGGCATCCTTTACGGCGGTGCCGGGCACCGGCGGGATGGCGATGGGCGCCACGGCGCTGATTGCGGCGGTGGTGGCCGCGGCGCAGACCACGCCTGAGCGGTGGCTGACGGTATGGCTTTTCGAAGCACTGGCCGCGCTGGCTGTCGGGATGGTGTTTGCGCGGCGCAAAGCGCGGACCATGGATGCAACGCTGCTCTCCGGTCCCGGAAGAAAATTTCTGCTGGGCCTGGTGCCTGCTCTGGTGACTGGGGGACTACTGACTTTTGTGCTATTCCGCAGCGGATTTTATGGCGCAATCCCGGCGATGTGGCTGCTGCTTTACGGAACCGGCGTGATTGCGGGCGGCGCGTTTTCGGTGCGCATCGTGCCGGTGATGGGGACGTGTTTTCTGGTGCTCGGCGCGGCGTCGGTTTTTTGCCCGGCACCGTGGGGGAATTACATTTTGGCGCTCGGATTCGGCGTGATGCAGATGGTCTTTGGCGGCATCATCGCATGGAGGCATGGTGGCTAAGAGCGGCGCTCTGCGAAATACGGGAAATGCGCGCATGAGCCTGGCTGTGGCCGCTCCCGCCAAACTCGACCGGCTCATCCATGAACGGCTACGGCTGGGGATCCTGAGCGCTCTAGCCGCGAACGATCACCTGACCTTCAACGAGTTGAAGAAGTTGATGGGCACGACCGACGGCAACCTCAGCGTGCATGCGCGCAAGCTGGAAGATGCCGCCTATGTCACGTGCACGAAGTCATTCGAGGGCCGCGTTCCGAAGACGGAATACGCGCTCACTTCCAGCGGGCGCAAGGCCCTGGAAAAATATCTCGATCACATGGAATCGCTGATCAAGGCGATGCGCCGGGAGAAATAAATGAGTGTTGCGGGCTTTCAGGAA
Source organism: Bryobacterales bacterium (assembly GCA_038229055.1). GTDB lineage: Bacteria > Acidobacteriota > Terriglobia > Bryobacterales > Bryobacteraceae > JANYJA01. The sequence continues at coordinate 5,068 of JBBROU010000081.1, forward strand.
CAAGGCTTCAAATCGTACTTTGTCGAGCAAAGTAGTTTGCACGTCGCCATTATCATGGACGGCAACGGGCGCTGGGCCGTGAAGCGCGGGATGCCGCGCACGTTCGGACATCGCGCCGGTGTGGAGGCGGTGCGTCGCACGGTGGAAGCGTCGCCCGGGCTCGGGATCGACACGCTGACGCTCTATGCCTTCTCCTCGGATAATTGGACCCGGCCAGCCACCGAAGTGGAAATCCTGATGCGGCTCTTCAAAACCTTTCTGGCGAGCGAGACGGAAGAGCTGCGGCGCAACGGGGTGCGGCTTTCTGTGATTGGGCGGCGCGACCGGCTTCATACCGTCGTGACGGATGCTATCGAGGCTGCCGAGCGGGCAACCGAAGATGGCACTCGGCTGCATTTACGTGTTGCAGTGGATTATTCCGGGCGCGACGCGATTCTTGGCGCGGCACAGCGAGGGGCGCGATCGCGCGAGGATTTTACGCGCGATCTCGGGCCGGACGTCGATCTGCTGATCCGCACGGGCGGCGAGCAGCGGCTGAGCGACTTTCTGCTATGGGAGTGCGCGTATGCCGAGCTGGTTTTTACGGCGGCGCAGTGGCCGGATTTCTCGGTGGAAGATTTGGAAGGCGCTCTGCAAGCTTTCCATTCGCGCGAGCGGCGGTTCGGCGGAACGCCGTATATAGGACAATACTCTACTTGTGAAGCGGGGCTTGTTCATCACGTTCGAAGGGATCGATGGCTGCGGTAAGACGACGCAGTTGCGGCTGTTTGGGCAGCATCTGAGATCGCTCGGGCGCGAGGTCGAAGAGACAGTTGAGCCAGGGGGCACCGACATCGGCCGCCAAATTCGCAAGATTCTTCTCGACGGCGGCAACACGCAGCTCGACGCGCGCGCTGAACTGCTGCTCTATTTCGCAAGCCGCGCGCAAAACGTGGCCGAGGTGATTCGGCCCGCAATCGAGGCCGGGCGCATCGTGCTTTGCGACCGTTTCACGGATTCCACGCTGGTATATCAGGGCTGCGGGCGCGGGCTGGGGACGGATGTGGTGATGCAGCTCGACCGCATCGCATACGACGGGCTGCGGCCCGACATCACGGTGCTGATCGATATCGATCTGAAGACGAGTCTGGCGCGCGCGCAGCAGCGCAATGCGACGCTCCAGAGCACCGAAACGCGGATCGACGACGAATCGGCGGCATTCCATAGCGCGGTGCGGGATGCGTATCGCGCGCTGGCGGCGAGCGAGCCGGAACGTTTCATCGTGCTCGATGGGGCCATGAAGATTGGGAATGTGGCCAAGCATTTGTGGGAGGCGCTGCGGGATCGTGTTTGAGAATTTCTGGGGAAACGCGCATGTGGTGCGCGCGCTCAGGCAGATGGTTGCGAGCGGGCGCATTCCGCAGACGCTTTTGTTCGCGGGACCGGAAGGGGTCGGCAAAGCCACGCTGGCGCGGCGTTTCGGGCAGTCGCTGCTGCCGCATCCGGAGAGGATCGAGCTCGACGATCTGAGCACAGCGGAGCGTCGCGCGGATTTGGCGGAGCGCGAGAAGCTGCCGCCCGATAAGCGCAATGACGATCCGCTGCTGTTTGCGTCGCACGCGGATTTCGTCACGTTTCCGCCGGACGGCCCGCTGAGGCAGCTCTCGATTCCGCAGATGCGCGTGCTGAAGGAACGCGCCGGTTTCAAGCCGGACGTCGGGTCGCGGCGAATTTTTCTGATCGACCATATCGATCGGGCGAACGAGCAGGCGGCGAACTCTTTGCTGAAGACGCTGGAGGAACCGCCGGATCACATGATCCTGATCATGACGGCGGAGAACGCCTACGATTTGCTGCCGACGATTCGTTCGCGATCGATTCTGTTTTCTTTTTCGCCGCTAACGAATGCGGATATGCGGGCATTTGCGGCCACGCGCGGGCTTGCCGAGACGGAACGGAGGATTGCGCTATCGGGAGGGTGTCCGGGAATTGCGGCGACGCTAGACTTGGCCGTCTACGACAAGCGCCGCAGCGCGATGCACGTGCTCTTGAAAGTGGCGGCGGGCGTGAGCCCTTTCGGTGCGTGGATGCCTTTTTCCGAAAGCATCGCGCGCAGCAAGAACGAGAAGCTGGAGCTTTATTTGAAGCTGCTCTACGATCTGCTGCGCGACTTGATGGTGCTGCGGACGCTGCCCGACGCGGAGATTCGCAACGTTGATCTGCGGCGCGAGTTGAGTGTGCTGGCCGAGCGCGTATCGGGGCCGTGGATTGCGCGCGCGGTCAAACAGGTAGATGAGTTGGCCGAGTTGCTGCGGCGGAATATTCAGAAGACTATTGCGTTGGACAATCTGATTCTCGAACTGCGCGGATTCTAATCAGAGAACGCGCGCGCAGCGGCGTATGATTTTGAATCACAAGATAGTGCTGCAGCCAACTTGGCTATTAACAGGCCGGATCAGCCATTTCGCGGAGAAAAGTCTCAAAACAAGGGACATCCCTCCGCCATTCCAGATCTACGGTTTTTAGGCCTTCCTACTGCCCAGCTAACCATCTGACTGTCCAGCCGATCAGCCATCTGACTGTTTGTGATACTCTTTTGTTTCGGCTGTTTAAATCGTTAGCCCAATATAATGAGGATCCATATGGCCAAGCGTTCGGCGTCGCAAGAAAAGAATACCGCAGCCAGCGCAGCCCCCGTCCGGGAAACGTCATCTGGACGCACCAATCCGCTTCGAGCGAACACGCAGCCGCACACGAAGCCGCTCGCTAAGAGCGCAGATCCTTCCTACATGAAATTCACGACCTACATTCGCAAAACGACGCATATAGGCGTTAAGACTCGTCTCGTCAGTAAAGAGAAGGAGCTCAGTGATCTAGTTGAGGAGTTGCTTACAAATTGGCTGAAGGACAATGATGCCGTCACGATTTAAGGCAGGTTTCCGTTCGAGGCTTAAATGAACAGAGCTGAAGGGATCATGAAGAAAACCGCTGCAAGCACGATACCTGAAATTCCTGCGAACTCAGTTTATGACCGTATCGCGTTGGACAAGCTCCTGCTCGATGCAAAGAATCCGCGACTCGCGGAGTTGGGAATTACGGAACAGGCAACTCAGTTCGATTTGGTGAAGACGTTGTGGGAAGAGATGGCGGTCGAAGAAGTGGCCATGTCGATTGCGTTCAGCGGCTATTTTGACCATGAGCCACTCTTTGTCGAGCCCGCCATAAACGGGAGTTACGTTGTCATCGAAGGTAACCGCCGCCTTGCGGCTGTCAAATTGCTCGTCGACGGAACGCTCCGGAAAAAAGTCAAAGCAACTAAGTTGCCTCCGGTAAACGCGACCGACACGGCAAAACTTGGAACGCTTCCGGTAAAAGTGACGACGCGCAAGGATTCCTGGCGCTATCTTGGATTTAAACACGTCAACGGCCCGGCGGTTTGGGCTCTTACGCGAAGGCGCAATATATCGCCCACGTGCATAACGACTACGGCGTGCCGCTTGAGGAAATTGCCCAGCAAATCGGCGACTATAATTCTACGGTCCTGAGGATGTACCGCGGGCTCATGATTGTGGAGCAGGCGGAAGAGACCAAGGTTTTCGAGCGTGCTGATATCGCGAAGAACAAGTTCTTTTTCAACTACATCTACACGGGAATGGACTATCCCGGGATCATCAATTTCCTCGGCCTTCGCAGTAAGGGCGCCACGGATCGAAAGCCGGTGCCGTCCAATAAGGCTAAAAACTTGGGCGATCTGATGGTATGGCTTTATGGCCGTGACAGCTCCGGCATCCAGTCTTTGATCCACTCCCAGAATCCCGACCTTAAGACGCTCGATACCGTCATTCAGACGGACGCGGGCGTAAAGGCGTTGCGTGATGGATTGCCCCTGAGTGTCGCGCACGATATTAGCCAGGGCGATGAGCGGATTTTCCGGCAAGCGCTCCAGCAGGCCAAGCAGGCGCTCCAGAAAGCGCATGGCACTCTGACCACTGGATATGCGTCAAGCGAGGATGACGTGCTGAAGCTGGCGGAAGATGTCGATAGCCTTGCGCATGCTCTCGTGGATGCGATGGCGGCCAAGAAGACCAAGGACCGGCGCGATGCCCGCAAAAAAGGGTAAGATCACCAACCTTCTGAAGGTGCCATCTCCCGAAACCGACGACAAGCTAGTAACTCTCGCGGATTGGGTCGAAGTTAAGGCGCTCCTTGAAAGCGATGGAAATGCCTCCCAAGAAGACCTTTCACGCGCCCTACAACGTGCCTATTCGATGGGGGAAACGGGAGCAAGGACTTTATCTGGCGACGTCTTCAGGGAACTGAAAGACCGCGAGAGGTCGTGTGTGCCACTGCCCGGCAAAGGCCGCGTATGGGAATATCCATTCACGCTAAACGCATCGGGTAGTTTGCTTTCGTTTCGCGCAAGGTTGATGGCACAATCAAAAGCCGGCATTCTTTATATCTTCCTGCTCGTTGCGAGCCGCGCTGACATGGACAGCCAACGGAAGCTCGACAATCTCGACCCCGCCGCCTTATTCGAGCAACTCTGCGCCGATATCCTGCTCAACTTTTGGGGCGGAAGAACAGAATTGTCTGGCTCATTGGTCTTCGGAACAGCACGGAAGATGGCGCGGCACAATCACCAGTTTCACGCCAACATCGAGCACCTCTGTCTTAACCTGAGGGACGGACGCGGGATGCGAATTGACGCCAAGACGCCAGGCGCAGGCGACGGGAAACTCGACGTGGTCGTATGGCGGATATTCGCCGACGGTCGGTCGGGCGGCCTTGTAGGATTCGGCCAATGTAAGACCGGCATCCACTGGAGGACGCATCTAACGAAGCTGCAGCCGCGGAGCTTCTGCAATAAATATTTCGCGCAACCCCTGCTCATTGATCCCGTTCGGGTGTATATGGTTCCTCACCGGGTGGATGGCTCCGAATGGGATAACCACACCACTGACGGTGGACTATTGCTGGATCGCTGTAGGCTCGTGCAATATGGCTACGACATCTCGAAAGACGTGTTCGAAAACTGTCGTGCTTGGCTTAATGCTGCCCTCGACCGGCAGCGCGGAGGACAATTCACTATATGAGGCATCGCTTTCATTCGCTGTGCCCCTATTTCGCAATGTTCCCGGAAACCTTTGCCCAACACTGGATTGAGCGCCTCACTAAGCCTGGTCAAACGGTGCTCGATCCTTTCAGTGGCCGCGGCACAACCGCTCTCACCGCGTTGCTCTGCGATCGAAATGCCATTTCGAGCGACGTTAACGATGTCGCCGTCTGCCTAACGCGCGCAAAGACCACACCTCCGTCGTTGGGTCGCCTTAAGGCCCGAATATCGCAATTACGGAGAGATTTCGACCCTGCAGCATGGAAGGCGGAAGCCAGGCAGGCCGGCGAATTTTTCCAGCATGCGTATGCACCGGCAACGCTAAAGCAGATTCTCTATCTGCGGGGCACTTTGGAGTGGAAGAAATCGCGCGTGGATAACATGGTCGCAGCATTGATGCTCGGCTCACTCCATGGCGAAGCCGAAACGAGCGTGCGCTATCTCAGTAACCAGATGCCCCGCACTATCAGCACCAAGCCGCGTTATTCGGTGAAATTCTGGAAAGACCGCAATCTGGTGGCTCCGGAGCGCGATACGTTCAAAGTCCTGAGGTCAATAGTCGACTTCCGGTACGAATCTCCGTTGCCGCTCGGGACATCCGTGGTGCTACATAGCGACATGCGTTGTCTTCCCAGGCTTATCGACCCGGCAAAGTCCGAGGCGATAGCCTGTGCGATAACGTCACCTCCCTACCTTAACGTCACTAGCTTTGAGGAAGATCAATGGCTGCGACTGTGGTTTCTCGGCGGTCTTTCGTACCCGAAAAAGGGAGTTGTTTCCCGCGATGACAGGCACGGAACGGCGGACACCTACTGGTCGTTTATCGGAGATACGTGGAGATCTTTGGGCGCGGTGATGGCTCCGAAGTCGCATGTAGTTATACGCATCGGCAGCCGTAGAATATCGCCCGACCTGCTGAAGCGCGGGCTGACCGGATGCAGTCAGTTCACTGGACGGAAAATCAACCTCGTAAGCAGTCAGGTCACCGAAATTGTAAACCGACAGACAGATGCCTTCCGTCCGGGTACGAAGGGGTGCGTGGTCGAGTTGGATTGCCACTTTCGGTTTGCGGACTAGGGCTTAGGTCAGAGGCGTGCAGATCGGCGCGCCCGTCTCGGATCCCGCCGGTGCGTGGACGTTCAACCCCTTCATCCAACTCACCGACGTCGATCGGTTCGGCAGTTTAGAAGCGTTTCACTACAGGCAACCTTATGCGCAGATTGGATTTCAGTTTTCGGGCCTGGGCAATCCGCAACCTGCGCTCACGGGCAACCTGTTTCCGGTGAACCTGGGGCTCAACATTGGGGATTTGCTAACCGTCAATTTGGGAGGCGGCCGCGCGCTTACGATGGATTTAAAAAGCGGGCAGGTACAGGCCGGTCCCCAGCTCACCGCCGGCATCAGCTTGAAACTTGGGCGGCCTGGCGGCCCCTTGTAAATGCCCTTCGTGCGGCAACTAGCCCACGCGCACTTCGTCCAAAAGGCCGTAGAACTCAGGGAACGATATTGACGCGGCCTCCGCGTTGTCGAGCCGGCTTTCGGCTCCGGCGGCCAATGCGGCGACGGCGAAGGCCATCGCGATGCGGTGGTCGCCGAAGCTGTCGAAAGTGGCTGAGCGGAAGGTCTGCTTGCCAGGGATATGCATGCCGTCTTCGAACTCATCGACATGCACGCCCATGCGGCGGAAATTCTCGACCACGGTTTCGATGCGGTCGGTTTCCTTGATGCGCAACTCGCCGGCATCGCGAATGGTGATGCCGTTTTCACTACGCGCGCCCAGGACGGCGAGCACCGGGATCTCATCGATCAACGCGGCGGTAGTCTCCTTTTCGATGACGCCGCCGAGCACGGGCGAATGTCGCACGGCGATTTCGCCGACCAGCTCGCCATTCACTTCTTCCACCTTCAAGATGCGGATGTCGGCGCCGGTGGAGACGAGAAAATCCAGCAGCGTAGAGCGCGTCGGATTCAAGCCGACGCCGCGCAGGAGGAGTTCGGAATCGGGGAGGATCAGCGCGGCCACGATGAAAAACGCGGCAGACGAAAGATCGCTCGGGACCAGCAATTCGCGTCCCATCAGCTTGGCGCGGCCTTGGAGGCGGATCACGCGGCGCGCAACGGAGATGTCGGCACCGAATTCACTTAGAGCAATTTCGCTGTGGTCGCGTGAACGAATGGCTTCGCGGACGATGGTTTCGCCCGTCGCGTAACAGCCGGCGAAGAGCACGCACGTCTTCACCTGAGCGCTGGGAACGGGCAGCGTGTAATCGAGCGGGTGAATGTTTGGCGCGCCGTGAATGGTGAGGGGCGGATACCGGCCGTCGCGAGCTTCCACACGCGCGCCCATTTTGGCGAGCGGCTCCATAATGCGGCCCATGGGACGGCGCGAGAGGGATTCGTCGCCGCCGATTTCCGAGGTGAAACTTTGTGCGGCGAGGATGCCGGAAAGCATGCGAATGGTCGAGCCGGAGTTGCCGGCATCGAGCATGGCCTGCGGCTGGCGCAGCGATTCCAAGCCCCGCCCATGGATGGTGACATCGTTATTTTCTTTTCCAATTGCGACGCCAAGCGCGCGCATGGCGCCTAGCGTGGACTGGCAATCGGCGCCGGTCGAGAAATTATGGATGCGCGAATCTCCTTCGGCGATCGAGGCGAGAATGGCGTAGCGGTGGGAGATGGACTTATCGCCGGGGAGCACCAGAGATCCCTGGACGCAGCGCGCTGGCTGAATGATCTTTTGCATGAACTCCCAATTGTAGCGGCGCTGCTCGGCTAGGCGCGGCTAATCGATCGTGTAAGGGCCCGGCTGAGAAATGCGGAGTTCGAAAGAGCGCGAATCGCTGGCCGAGAGAGTGATATAAACCGCGCCCGCCGGGTCGTCAATCTGCGCGTGGACAGACGCATCGTCACCGGGAGCGAGCGATTCCTCGTCGGCGGTGGCGCGCTGTGTGGTCAAGGTGGTCTTATCGGCGTTGGTGAACGTGAACGTCAGCGTCAAGCCGCGGACGGGTTTGTCGCCGGCGTTGCGAACGTGGGCATCGAGACCGATCAGCGATTCCGAACGATGCGCGGCGAACTCGAGCACTTCGATCTGTACGGGTTTCGCATGCTTTTCACCGGCGACACCGGGCAGAGCGAAAAGTAAGATAGCAGCCGCGAAGAATGCGGTACATTGTAAATTCGGCAGAAATGGGCAGGGGGAAACTGACGTGTTGACCAGGCGGGCATGGGTGCTGGCCTCAGCGGCGTTGCCGACTGGGCGGGCTTTGGGTGCGGCGGCGTCCACACCTAAAGATATCGTGATTTCGAGCGAAAACGGATTGCGCGCCTGCGCCCGTGCGCGCCAGATGATTGCGGGCGGCGCGGATACGCTCGATGCCGTCGTGGCCGGAGTCAATATACAGGAGGAAGATCCGGAAGACAATTCGGTGGGCTACGGCGGGCTGCCGAATGAAGAGGGGGTGGTGGAGCTGGATGCCTCGGTGATGCACGGGCCATCGCGGCGCATCGGATCGGTGGCATCGATCCGCGGCATCAAAACTCCATCGAAGATTGCCAAGCTGGTGATGGAGCAGACCGACCACACCATGCTGGTGGGCGAAGGTGCGCTGCGTTTTGCGAAGACGTTCGGGTACAAGGAAGAAGATCTGCTCACCGAGAAAAGCCGGCTGGCATGGCTGGTTTGGAAGCAGTCATTGCGCGACGGCATCGGGCACAACAACTGGCGAGAAGGATTGGATGCTCCGCCGAAGAAGCCATCGACCGCGCCGCCCGCCGCTTTTCTGAAGCGCATGTTTCCGGAAGCTACCGACGAGACGATCGACTGGGCGCGCGGCATGGCGATTCATCCGCCCACGGGGACCATCAATTGCCTGGGGCTGAGCGCGAAGGGCGAAATGTCGGGCGTGACCACCACCAGCGGTCTCGCATGGAAGATTCCGGGACGCGTGGGCGATTCGCCGCTGATCGGGTCCGGCGTTTTTGTGGATCAGGAAGTGGGCGGCGCGGGTTCCACCGGGCGCGGCGAGGAAAATATCCGCATAGTGGGCGCGCACACCATCGTAGAAAACATGCGGCATGGAATGAGTCCCAACGATGCTTGCATGGACGCATTGCAGCGCGTCGCGCACAATTTTCAGAACGACCGCGCGAGGCTGCTACAGTTTGATTTGAACTTTTACGCGCTGAGAAAAGACGGGCAATACTGCGGTTCGTCCTTGTGGGATAATGGGGTGCAAGGGAATCGCATAGTGCCGCACCGTTTCGCGGTAAACGATGGCGGCGAAAGCCGTCTGGAAAATTCTTTGTTCTTGCTGCGGCGCTAGAAAAGCCCAAAAATAAAGCAAATGTGTCGTGTCGATCATCGTTTGAGATGGGTACAGGTGCGAATGGCGAAAAGAATCGGTGATAATACGGAGTTGGCCAAGAGCCTGGAATTGTAATGCCTCAAATATTCCATCACAGCAGCAACACGCTTTCGAAGATCAGCATCGTCTCCGCTGTCCTAGTTTTAGGCGCAGTGGGCGCGGCTTTATTTGAGTTGATGGCCGATTCTTCGTATGCCACGAACCAGGGCGTGATGCGCGTGCAGCCGGTGCAGTTCAGCCATTCTCACCATGCGGGCTCGATGGGGATCGATTGCCGGTACTGCCACACGTCGGTGGAGAATGCGGCGTTCGCCAACATTCCGCCGACGAAAACTTGTATGAATTGCCACTCGCAGATCTGGACCAATAGCCGAGAGTTGGAGATGGTGCGGGCCAGCTTCCGCAGCGATCAATCTATTCCGTGGGTGAAGGTCCACGATCTTCCGGATTTTGTGTATTTCAACCACAGCATCCACGTGAAGAAGGGCGTGGGCTGCGAAACCTGTCACGGGCGCATCGACCAGATGCCGCTGGTGTACCAGAAAAATTCGCTGGAGATGCGGTGGTGCCTGGATTGTCACCGCAACCCGGAGAAGTATGTGCGGCCGCCGTCGGAGGTGTTCACGATGGGGTACAAGCCGCAAGAGGATCAACTGGTGATGGGCGCGCGGCTGGTAAAAGAGAATCACATTCAGAAGTTGGAAAACTGTTACACGTGTCATCGATGAGCGAACAAAACCAAAACCTGGATCTGGCTTCGATCCGCACCCGGCTGGACGCGGCGCGCGGAAAGAATTATTGGCGGAGTCTCGACGAGCTCGCGGCAACGGAGGGCTTTCAGGACTTCCTGCACCGGGAGTTTCCGCGCCAGGCTTCGGAGTGGGAGGACGTGGAGGGCCGCCGCAATTTCCTGAAGCTGATGGGGGCGTCACTGGCGCTGGGCGGATTGAGCGCGTGCACCAAGCAGCCGACCGAAGTGATCATGCCGTATGTGAACGCGCCCGAAGCGCTGGTTCCCGGCAAGCCGCTTTTTTATGCAACGGCTTTCACTGTCAGCGGCATCGCGTCGGGCGTTCTGGTGGAGAGTCACATGGGGCGACCGACCAAGGTGGAAGGCAATCCGGAGCATCCGGCGAGCCTGGGCGCGACCGACGTGATGACCCAGGCGTCGGTGCTGAATCTGTACGATCCGGACCGTTCGCAGACGTTGAATTTCTTAGGTGAAATCCGGTCGTATTCGTCATTTCTGGCGGTATTCAAGGAAGCGCTTGAGGCCCAGAAGCCGAAGGGCGGGGCGGGCATTCGGATTCTGACCGAAAGCTTCACGTCTCCCAGTGTCGCGGAGCAGATGAAGAACGTGATGACGCTGTTTCCCGCGGCAAAGTGGATTCAGTATGAGCCGCTGGGTGGGCACGGGACGCGCGCGGGATCGAAGCTGGCGTTCGGCTCGTATGCCAACACGGTGTATCACTTCGATCAAGCCGACGTGATCCTTTCGATCGACAGCGACTTTCTGGGATCGGGTCCGGGCGGCGTGCGGTACGCGCGGGATTTCAGCGACAAGCGGCGGGTGCGAGGATCGCAGACCTCGATGAACCGGTTGTACGCGGTGGAGACGACGCCATCGAACACGGGCGCGAAGGCCGATCACCGGTTTGCCATGGCACCCTCCCAAGTGGCGGCATTTGTGCGGGGTCTGGCGGCGCAGGTTGGCGCGGGCGGTGATGCAGCGCCGACGGGCCGCGAGACGCAGACGAAATGGATGAGCGCGCTGGTGAAAGATTTGCAGGCGCACCGCGGCTCGAGCCTGGTGGTCGCGGGCCAAGGCCAGACGCCGGAAGTTCATGCCCTGGCGCACGCGATGAACTCGGCGCTCGGCAATGTCGGTAAGACCGTCACATTTACCGATCCGCTGGAAGCGAATCCCGTCGATCAGGTGGAGTCATTGCGCGACCTGGTGCATGACCTCGATGCGGGCACGGTCGAGCTGCTGGTGATTCTGGGCGGGAATCCGGTTTTTACGGCTCCCGCGGATTTCGATCTGAAGGACAAACTGGCCCGCGCCAAGCTGCGAGTGCGGCTGGGGCTTTACGAGGATGAGACTTCGGATCTTTGCCAGTGGCACATTCCGGAAACGGATTCGCTCGAAAGCTGGGGCGACGCGCGCGCTTACGACGGCACTGTGACCATCATGCAACCGCTGATTGCGCCGCTCTATCAGGGCCGCTCGATCAATGAGTTTCTGAATGCGTTTACAGAAACGCCGGAGAAATCGGGCTACGATTCCATTCGCGATTACTGGACCAAGCAGAAGCCGGGGGCCGATTTCGAAGCGTGGTGGAAGCGTTCCGTGCATGACGGCATGGTGAAGGATTCAGCACTTCCGGCCAAGACGCTGATGGCCAAAGCGCCGCCTGCGAGCCCGATAGAGAATGGCGGGGGTGGCCTGGAAATTTCGTTCCACGCGGATCCTTACATCTACGACGGGCGGTTCGCCAACAATGGCTGGCTGCAGGAACTGCCGCGGCCCATGTCGCGCCTGACCTGGGACAACGCGGCGCTGATGAGTCCGGCTACGGCGCAGAAGCTGGGCGTCGATACCGAAGACCGGGTGGAGTTAAAGCTGGGCGGCCATTCGGTGCTGGCGGCGGTATATATGCAGCCGGGGCAGCCTGACAATTCGGTCGCGGTGCATGTGGGATTTGGGCGCACGCGGTCCGGTAGAGCCGGGAATGGGGCCGGCTTCAATGCATTCCGGCTGCGGACATCGTACGCGCCTACGTTTGCCACGGGTCTGAGCGTGCGCAAAACGGGCGAGCGATTTCCGTTGGCGCAGACGCAGCACCACAGCGCCATGGAAGGCCGCGCGATTGTCCGGTCCGCGCCGGTATCGGAATACATCAGCAAGCCGGAATTCGCGCAGGAGATGAGCGAGGCGCCGCCCAAGGGATTGACGATCTATCCCGAGTCCTTTACGTACACGGGCTACAAATGGGGCATGTCGATCGACCAGTCGGCTTGCGTCGGGTGCAATGCCTGTGCGATCGCGTGCCAGGCGGAAAACAACATCGCGGTGGTCGGCAAGGAGCAGGTGATTCACGGCCGCGAGATGCACTGGATCCGCGTGGACCGGTATTACGAAGGCAGCCCCGAGAACCCAACCGCTCATTTCCAGCCGGTCCCTTGTATGCATTGCGAGAACGCGCCGTGCGAAGTGGTTTGCCCGGTGGCGGCGACCGTGCACGATCAGGAAGGGCTGAACAATATGGTGTACAACCGTTGCGTCGGCACCCGGTACTGTTCGAATAACTGCCCGTATAAGGTTCGCCGCTTCAACTTCCTGCTGTTTACGGATTGGGAAACCGAGAGCGTCAAGCTGCAGAAGAATCCGGATGTGACGGTGCGCAGCCGCGGCGTGATGGAAAAGTGCACGTACTGCATCCAGCGCATCAACTACGCGAAGATCGCGGCTGAGAAAGACGACCGGCACGTGCGCGACGGTGAGATTGTGACCGCGTGCGAGGCGGTCTGCCCCACGAATGCGATCACATTCGGTGACGAGAACGACCCCAACAGCCGGGTGCGAAAACTGAAAGACGAGAAATTGAGTTACGGGTTGCTGGCGGATTTAAACACGCGGCCGCGCACCACTTACCTGGCGTCGCTGCGGAATCCCAACCCTGAGATCGAGGCGAGCTAGGTCGATGGAACCAGTAGAGCTACCAACTAAGATTGAGATCGGTCCGCTGCTCGGCCCGGGCCAAAATCTGGCTTCGGTCACAGACAAAATATCCGGCGTTGTGCTGACGCGCAAATCAACGCTGGGGTGGATTGCGGGCCTGTTCATTTCGTTCATGCTGATGCAAGGATTGCTGCTGGGCGCGGGCGTGCTGTTTCTAAAGGGCGTTGGTGTTTGGGGCATCAACATCCCGGTCGGCTGGGGATTCGCCATCGTGAATTTCGTTTGGTGGATCGGTATCGGTCACGCTGGAACGCTGATCTCGGCGATTTTGCTGCTACTGAATCAGTCGTGGCGCAACTCGATCAACCGCTTCGCCGAAGCCATGACGCTGTTTGCGGTGTCTTGCGCGGGCATGTTCCCGATCCTTCACCTTGGGCGTCCGTGGCTGGCGTACTGGCTGTTCCCGTATCCGAACACGATGAACATCTGGCCGCAGTTCCGCAGCCCGCTGGTGTGGGACGTGTTCGCCGTTTCGACGTACGCGACCATTTCGCTGGTGTTCTGGTATGTCGGCCTGATTCCCGATCTGGCGTCGCTGCGCGACAAAGCGACCAAGCGTTTCCATCAAGTCACGTACGGCGCGCTGGCCTTGGGATGGCGCGGTTCGGCAATGCATTGGGTGCGGTACGAGAAGGCTTCTCTGCTGCTCGCGGGCCTGGCGACGCCGCTCGTGGTCTCGGTGCACACTATCGTGAGCTTCGACTTCGCGGTTTCCATTATTCCGGGCTGGCACACCACGATTTTCCCGCCCTACTTCGTCGCGGGCGCTATTTACTCCGGTTTTGCGATGGTGTTGACGCTGATGATTCCGGTCCGGCAGTTCTACGGGCTCAAGGATCTGATCACGGTGCGGCATCTGAACAACATGGCAAAGGTCACGCTGGCGACGGGATTGATCGTTGCCTACGGCTACACCATGGAGCTCTTCTTTTCCTTCTATAGCGCGAGCACCTACGAAGGGTTCATGATGCACAACCGCATGTTCGGGCCCTATGGCGGATTTTATTGGGCGCTGATCACGTGCAACATCGTGACGCCGCAATTTCTCTGGTCCAAGCGGGTGCGCACCAGCGTGCCGATCCTGTTTGTGATTTCGCTGATCGTGAACGTCGGCATGTGGCTGGAGAGATTTGTCATCGTGGTGACGAGCCTGCATCGCGATTTCCTGCCATCGTCATGGGGCATGTACTATCCGACCGTCTGGGATTATGCGGTATTTTTCGGAACCATCGGTTTGTTCCTGACCCTGATCTTCCTATTCATCCGGGTGCTGCCGATGATCTCTATCTTTGAAATTCGAATGCTGCTGCCGGCGCAGCGCGTTAAGGAGCCGGTGAAATGACAGAGACGGTTTCCCTGCCCGAGATTTACGGCGTGATGGCGGAGTTCGAAACGCCGGATGGTTTGATTGAAGCGTGCAAGAAAGCGCGCGCCGAGGGCTATCGCAATATGGACGCCTACTCGCCGTATCCTGTCGAGGAACTGCATGAGGTGCTGCATCTGCACGATCGCCGAGTGTCGTTGTCCGTCCTGCTGGCCGGGCTTTGCGGCGCGGCAGGTGGCTACGGCTTGCTTTACTACTGCTCGGCCATTTCCTATCCGCTGAACGTCGGGGGCCGTCCGCTGAACAGCATCCCGATGTTCATCCCCATCACGTTCGAAACCACCGTTCTGCTGGCTGGATTGACGGCGGCGATCGGGATGATCGTGATGAACGGGCTGCCCAAGCCCTACCATCCGGTGTTCAACGTGGAGCGTTTCGCGAATGCGTCGCGGAACCGGTTTTTCCTTTGCATTGAATCGACCGACCCGATGTTCGACCGCGATGGCACGGCGCGATTTCTAGAGACTTTGGATCCGGAAGAGGTGGCTGAAGTTGCCCATTAATTTCCGGAGCGGGCCAATGCTCGCGGCGGGTTTCGCGCTGGCGCTGACGGGCTGCCGCCAGGACATGCACGATCAGCCGAAGTACAAACCGCTGCGGCATAGTGATTTTTTTGAAGACGGACGCACGTCACGACCGCTGCTGGCGGGAACTGTCGCGCGCGGCGAGATGCATGACGATGAGGCGTTTTTCACCGGGAAGAATGGCAAGGACGATGTGGATATGTTCCCCATCGCGATCGACAAGACCGTGATCGAGCGCGGCCATCAGCGTTTCGATATTTATTGCAGCCCGTGCCACGGACGCCTCGGTAACGGCCTCGGCATGATTGTGCGCCGCGGATTCAAGCAGCCGCCGTCGTATCACATAGACCGTCTGCGGCAGGCGCCCGTAGGCCATTTCTACGATGTGATTACCAACGGCTATGGCGCCATGTACAACTATGCCGCGCAGATCGGCCCGCGCGACCGGTGGGCCATCATCTCTTACATTCGGGCGCTGCAGCTCAGCCAGAATGTTAACGTCAATGAACTGCCGGCCGACATGAAAGCCCAGCTTCCCTCCATGGATAAAGTTGCACCTCCAAACGCCGCTCCCACGCCCGACATTAAAGGTTCGCCGGAGCAGCCGAATATTCCCAAGGGCGCGCCTGCGACGCCGATGGGAGACGTGAAATGACGCCAAATGCGTACGCAATTCCCGACGCGCTCCGAGGCCGGATGCAGCGGTATCAGGGCATGGCACTGGCGGTAGGCGTCGTCGGATTGCTGCTCTGCATTCTAGGTTTCGTGTTGAGCCCGGAACAATTGCTGCGGTCCTACTTGGTGGGCTATTTTTTCTGGACGGGCCTCGCGCTGGGGTGCCTGGCGCTGCTGATGGTCCAATATTTGTCCGGCGGAGCGTGGGGCATCATGATCCGGCGCACGCTGGAATCGGCGACACGCACCCTGCCGTTGATGGCTATCTTATTTCTGCCGCTGGCATTCGGTGTTAGGACGCTGTATCTGTGGGCGCACCCGGGCATGATAACCAGTGACGCCGTAATGCGGGAGAAGGCGCCGTACCTGAACGTGCCGTTCTTCCTGGTTCGCGCGGTACTGTACTTTGTGATTTGGCTGGGGCTGTCTTGGTTCCTGAACAAGTGGTCGCTGGATGAAGATCGCGAGGGCGGCCCGCTCTGGGCTAAGAAACTCGAGACGCTGAGTGCTCCGGGCCTGCTGGTTTTCGTCCTGACGATTACGTTCGCCTCGGTGGATTGGATCATGTCGCTCGACCCGCACTGGTACTCGACGATATTCGGCCTATTGATCCTGGTTGGGCAAGGACTCTCAGCGTTCTCATTCGTCATTGCGGCTATGATCTTGCTGGCGATGATGCCTCCGCTCGCGGGCCTGGTTTCGAAAAAGCATCTGCACGACTTGGGCAAGCTTCTGCTGGCGTTCGTGATGCTGTGGGCGTATCTTTCGTTCTCGCAGCTAATCCTGATCTGGTCCGGAAATCTTCCCGAAGAGATTCCCTGGTACATCAACCGCTTGAATGGCGGATGGCAGTGGATCGGACTCGCACTGCTGCTGTTCCACTTCATCTTTCCGTTTCTGATGCTGCTTTCGCAGGACCTGAAGAAGAAGCCGAAGGCGCTGGCGGCAGTCGCTATTTGGGTGATCTGCCTACGGATCGTCGATGTATTTTGGCTGGTGCAGCCGAATTTCGATAAGGCGGCATTTCGCGTAAGCTGGATGGATTTCGCGGCTCCGCTGGGTATTGGGGGAGTGTGGCTCGCCCTCTTCCTGTATCAACTGCGGCAGCGGCCGCTGCTTCCGGTGAACGCTCCCGATTTAGAAAAGGCTTTGGCGCATGGACGACATCACTAAGCACGAATCCGATCCGGTTGAACCGTTAAACCCGAACGTCGACTATGAGCACGGCGACGTCAACGTCTTCGCAATTTCGAAATTCGGAATTGGGTTGGCGATCGGCACCGTGGTGGCGGTGATGGCGATGTGGGGGCTGTTCGACTGGTTCTACCATCAGGGCACCGCAACTGTGGAGGATGTGCCGCAGCGTATCCTGAGCGAACGCCCGAAACTGCCGCCGGAGCCTCGTTTGCAGTCCCGGCCGAAGATTGAAATTAAAGAACTGCGCGAGAGCGAGGACAAGCTGCTTTCGAGCTACGCGTGGATCGATCCGGATAAAGGGATGGTGCGGATTCCGGTCGAACAGGCCATCGGTCTGATGGCTGCCAAGGGTTACAAATCGCGGCCGGGGGCGCCGGGTCTGGAGACTGATGGGTACCGGATGCTGCCTTCGAAATCGAGCAGCGGACGCACCATGGAAAAACAAGGGCAATGAGAGCGCGGCTAACCATTTGCGCAGCGCTCACGCTGGCATGCGCGGGCCTCGCCGGCGCGCAGGACCTTCTAAATATGAAGGGGCTGGACCGTCCGGCGCCGCTGAAAGATGTGGGCATCGACCAGAAGCTCGATTCGCAAGTTCCGCTGGACGCGACGTTTCGCGATGAGGCGGGGCGCATCGTGAAGCTGGGCGAGTACTTCGGCAAGCGGCCGGTGATCATGGCACTGGTCTACTATCAATGCCCGATGCTCTGCAATCGCGTGCTGGATGGATTAGTGAGCGCACTGCGAATTCTCTCGTTCGATCCGGGGCGGGAGTTCGACGTGGTGGTGGTGAGCTTCGATGCACGCGAGCTGCCGCCTTTGGCGCTAGCCAAGAAAGAAGCTTATGTGAAGGCGTATGGGCGGCCGGAGACATCGGGCGGATGGCATTTTCTGACGGGCGATTTAAATTCGATCCACGCGTTGACGCACTCGGTCGGGTTTCGCTACACCTGGGACGCGCACAGCAACCAGTTCGCGCACGCCAGCGCAATCATCGAGCTGACGCCGCAGGGCCGCGTTTCCAGCTACTACTACGGCGTGGAGTTTCCGCCAAAGGACATGCGTTTGGGCTTGATTCAAGCTTCGCAGAACAAGATCGGCACGCCGGTAGACCAGATTCTGCTGTTTTGTTTTCACTACGATCCCTCTACCGGGAAATATACGCCGGTCGCCATGAATATCTTGCGCCTGGCTGGCGGCGCGACGCTCCTGCTGTTGGGGGGATTCGTCTTCGTCATGCTGCGACGGGACGGTCACGAGGGACGGCGCGCAGCGTAAAATATGCAACCGAAACAATTTCCGTTTTTCCCAGATCAGGCCTCGTCGATCGCTGGATCGGTCGACGGGCTGTATGCGTTTCTGGTGCTGGTCACCGCGTTCTTCTCGCTGTTGATCGCGTTTCTGGTCGTGTTCTTCGCGATCAAATACCGGCGTCGCAGCGAAGATGAAATTCCGCAGCCTATCCACGGCTCGCTGCTGCTGGAGATCGTCTGGTCCGTAATTCCTCTGGGCATCTCGATGGTGATGTTCGTGTGGGGCGCCAACATTTTCTTTAAGGAATCACGGCCGCCGGCGGACTCGCTGGAAATTTACGTTACGGGCAAGCAGTGGATGTGGAAGCTGCAGCACATGGAAGGGCAGCGCGAGATGAACGAGCTGCACGTTCCGGTGAACCGTAATATCAAACTGACGATGACGTCGGAAGACGTGATCCACGATTTCTTCGTGCCGGCGTTTCGAACCAAAGCCGACGTGGTTCCCGGCCGCTACACGACCGAGTGGTTTCGCCCGACCAAAGTCGGCCAGTATCATATTTTTTGCGCGGAGTACTGCGGGACACGCCACTCCGGGATGATCGGAACGGTTTATGTGATGGAGCCCGCGCAATACGAAGCGTGGCTGACTGGCGGCGGGGCGCAGGGCTCGATGGCGCAGAAGGGAGAAGCACTCTTCCAGCAACTGGCTTGCAGCAACTGCCACCTGA
>JBBROU010000082.1:0-23961 GCA_038229055.1 Bryobacterales bacterium
ACTGAGTCGGCCAGCGGTCCCGTTTCCGGCGGCATCACGCCTCTGCTCGATCAGATCGCGAAGAAATTTGGCGGTGAGATGCGGCCGTATTCCACGCGCAATGAAGAAGCACTCGCCGCGTTTGCTCAGGCTTTGGAGTTGCCTCCGGCGGAATCGGGTGCCGCTTACGAACGCGCCACGGCGGCCGACCCTAATTTCGGCGCTGCCTGGCTCGGCGCGGTTCGCGCCGCTGCGGCACGGCACGATCGCGCTTCCGAGGAACGGCTGCTTGCCGCTGCCACGGTTCGCGGCAGCGGGATCGATGAGCTCAACCGTGCGTACCTCGATCTTGAACAGGCTGCGCTGAGCGGCGGCAACCTCGCGGGCATGCGCGATGCCCTTCGGCATATCGCGCGGCTTACGCCGAATGACGCCAACAATACACGCGCCCTGGCCGATTCCGAAGTGGCCGCCAAGCATTACGCCAACGCCGTCTCACATTACCAGAGAGCGCTCGAGTTGCAGCCGCGTGAAGCCGATCTTTGGAACTCGCTCGGTTACGCCCAGCTGTTCCATGGCGATGACGCCGGCGCGCTCAAGTCATTCGCCGAATACCAGCGCCTGCTGCCCGCGCAAGCCAATCCGCTCGACTGCCTCGGCGATGCGCATTTCCATTTTGGGCGTTTCGATCAGGCCGAAAATTACTACCTGCAGGCGTTCGCGAAAGATGCCGCTTTTCAGGGGGGAACCGATCTCTACAAAGCCGCGCAAGCGCGCCGCATGACCGGTGACGTTGACGGCGCAACGAAATTGTTCGACCGCTTCGCGCAGCCGCGCCGTTCCCCGACAAATCTGATCGATCTGTTGCGCGCCGAGTGGACCTATTCCATCGGCGATGTGGAAACCGCTCGCCGCCAGATCGCCCAATTCGCCGAGAGTACGCTAATCCCGCCGCCGTGGCGCGCGCAAGCGTCGGCCGAAGCGGCGATGTGGGATCTGATTGCCGGAGATCGCGACGCCGCGCTGCGTCATTCACAGAACACGCCCGGGTTGATTCGCAAGATTGTCACCGGAGAAACCGACGGCGATTCGCGTGCCGAAGCGTTCCGCCTGCTCTTCACCAAAGACTTCGCCGCCGCCGCGCCGCTCTGGAAATCGATTGCCGGGGAATCGCAACCCACGCAAGCCGAGCCGCCGATTCTCTACGCCTGGACGCTGGTCGAGACGGGCAGGGACGCCGAAGCCGCCCCGCTCGTCAGCGTATTTCCCTTGCCCACGGCGACGGTCGGCTCCGGTTTCCAAGCGCTTGCTTTCCCCCGCATCTTCGACCTTCGAGCCCGAGTCTTCGCGAAGCAAGGCAAAACGGCGGAAGCGGCGAAAGAATCCGCTCTGTACCAAAAATTCTCAGGCTGCGGATGAACGCAGATCGACGCTGATAAAACCAAACAACGTTTTTCTTTATCAGCGTTAATCCGCGTCCATCAGCGGCCTAAAATCACTTCAGTAGTAATCGCAATCGCCGCTTTCAGACTTCGATACACCGGACACTTATCGGCGTAAAACCCGTGAACCCGCTCCACCGTTTCGCGCTGCGCCTCATCGGCCTTCAGCCGCATCACCACGTGAATCCGGCGAATCACCAGCACATTGTCTTCAAGCTCAATCTCGCCCACGGCTTCAGACACCAGACGCCCGCCGGATGCGTCGATCTTGCGCGCCTCCAGCGCGCCCCCGAAGGTTCCGGTCAGTCAACCCGCGGCCGCTGCAACAATGTAGTCCAACGTGGTCGCATGCGGTTCCAAGACGTCCGGCGGCACCTTGTAATGTTCGGCAACCGCGCCATGCACGCCGAACACCACCGGCTCGCGCTCCGCCGGAAGATACGCCTTCCGTACCGGCCCTTTTACTCGCTCAATGCGAACTTCCGATCGATAAACCACTTCCGGCATCATGCCTCCCCCGCATACTCCAGGACCACCAGCGTCACATCGTCCGACTGCGGCGCGTTCTCAGTGAACACGCGCACGGCCTTCTGCACGGCGTCGTGCATCTCGGCGCAGGAGCCCGCGCGATTCGCCACCACAATTTCGCGCAGCCGCCTGCGTCCAAAGAATACATCGGGAGGCCCCTCCGCTTCCGTCACGCCGTCGCTGTAAATTACGACCTTGTCGCCCGCCGCGAGCCGTTTTTCTTCCACTTCGAAAACCGTTTCGTCGATCAATCCAACCGGCATCGCCGTCGTTTCCAGATAGCTCAACGGCCCGTCGACTGGCACCACCAGTGGCGCGCAATGCCCTGCGTTGATGTAGCGCAACCGTCCCTCCACATCCAGCATGCCGTAGAAGATAGTCGCGTACTTCCCGTCCGCGGTGCGTTCCGTCAGGAAGCGATTCAGCCGTTCCATGGTCTCGGCCATAGCGCTGGCGCCTTCGGGTACCGTTAGAAAGGAACCCTGCAGCAGCGCCGCTAATAAAGCCGAGCTTACGCCCTTCCCGGAAACATCGGCTACGATCGCAGCCCAAACGGAACGCCCGGCCGGCATAACGTCAAAATAATCCCCGCCAACCTGGTATGACGGAATGCTGCTTCCCGCCGCGCGAAACCATCCGGTCCGCGGCAGCGACTTCGGCAGCAAACTCTGCTGAATAATGCGCGCCAGATTCAGCTCCTCTTCCAGGCGCTGCTTCCCGCGCTCCTCCTCCAGCAACCGCGCGTTCTCAAGAATCGTCGATGCTTCCAGGGCCAGCGTCTGCAGCAGCTCGCGATTGCCCGCCGCCAGGTCCGACGCGATGCGCCGCGAATCAATGTAGAGCACGCCCAGCGTGTCGTTCGCGGTCGAAAGGATGCTGGTCTCGCCCGTGTTCACCGCGCGCAAACGCACCAGCGGAATGCACACCACGCTGCGCAATTCCAGACCGGCGATGCTGTTCGCCGGACCTTCGGTATCGCCGTCCACCGGGTCGAATGTCATCGACAGCATGTCGCGGCGCTGCGCCAAGGCCCGTTCCAGAAGACGCCGCGGCACACGCAGATCCGATTCGTGAAGCTCGCCCCCGTTGCGATCGCGCGCGCACCGCATCTCGAGCTTGTCGTCCTGACGCAAGAACAGGAACCCGCGCTCCGCTTCGGTAACCGCCAGCGTGGCGTCCACCACTGAGTTCAACACTTCCTGCAACGAGAATGACGATTGCAGCGTGCGCCCGATTTCCAGCACCGCGCGCAGCTTGCCGAGGCTTGTCCCCACACCCGCGATTCCCGATTTCGCGGCGGCGCCCTCGGGGCCCGGCACGTTCTCCATCAGCCGTTTCAACTCGGCGCCGTCCTGCGCAAAAATCAATTCGTAAGAATCCGGAACGCCGAACTCGATGCGGTCGGAGTTGTGCAGCACTAGCCGCTCCACGCGCTTGCCATTGACGAAAAGCCCGTGCCGGCTGCCCGCATCTTCGATTACATAGTGTTCATCGGCCAGCGAAATTAGCGCGTGATTGCGCGACGTGCGGCTGTCCCGGATCACCAGATTGTTATCGGATTGCCGCCCGATTCGGAACGGCAGAGGCGCTAGGGCCACGCGCGACCGGTGCCCGTTCGAGTCGATCACCACCAGCGAAGCGGGTCCGGAAGCGTCAGGGGGAGATGCCATTAGAGCCAACGCGGATTATGCCGTGGTGCGTCGGGTACGGGTCTTTGGCGGGGGCGCCGATGCCGTGGATGCCGCGGCCGCCTGCATCTCGCTCGCGCGCAACGATTGGCAGTGCGCGCAATAACCGCCCACTTCGGTTCGCGCCAGCACGATCTGAAATCCGAAGTGGCTTTCAATCTGTTGCCGCAAACGTTGCAGCGGACTCCCGAAAAATTCTTCCACTTTGCCGCATCGCAAACAGATGATGTGCGCGTGCTCCTGCTTGCGGCGCGTTTCGTAATAATGCTGATCGCCGCCGTAGTGCATCAGGTCGAGCTCATCCACCAGGCCGCCTTCTTTCAAGAGCTTCAGCGTGCGATAGACGGTGACGCGATTCAGCTTCGGGTCCTTCTCCTTGGCCATCTGGTATAGCCGTTCGGCGTCGAGATGCTGTCCCGTCTGGTCGATCAGTTCGAGCAGGATTTGCCGCTGGCGTGTCAGACGCAGCCCCTTTTGCGGCAGCGTCCCGTTCGTGTTCTCGGAGGCCATGAGTGAACTACCTCCTACATTCTAACCGCTACTCTCCAGCACCCTATGATACTTGTCAACGGCTAAACCGGTTATGCGCTGGACCTTGCCGCTCGGCTGCGGCCACTTCACTTCCACCCAGTCCACCTTATCGGCCGCGCCGAGACCCAGCACCATCCTTGGATCGTGCGATGAAAGATAGCTGCCGCCGCTGCTCTTGAATCGCGTGCGCGTCACCCCGCCCGCCGACCAGGTTACCCGCGCGCCCACCGCATCGCGATTGCATTTCGCGCCTTGCAGAGAGAGTCCCACCCAGTGGTTCCCGATGCCCGCGTTGTTCTTCAGGAGCACCGGAGGGCCGCCATTGTTCGCAATCAGCACGTCCACCCGGCCGTCGTTGTTGAAGTCGCCGATTGCCAGGCCCCGCGCCGGAAACGGGCGCGTGAACGCCGGCCCCGCATCCGCACTAACATTGCGCAGCTTGCCCTGCTCCTGATGAAACAGCAGCAGCGGCTCCTTGTACTTCACCTGCTGCGAATAGTTCTCGATCATGTCGTCGGGGTGCCCGTTCGCCAGCATCAAATCGAGAACGCCGTCGTTGTCGTAATCGAAAAACTTCAAACCCCAGCCGCTCAAAAGCCGTGTCGCCTGCGCCACGCTATTGCGGTGCGCCACGTCGGAGAAAGTCTCGTTCTTGTTGTTTTGGTACAGCGAGAACATCTCCTGATCCACATTGGCGACAAACAGGTCTTCCCACCCGTCGCCGTTGATATCGCCCGCATCAACGCCCATTCCGGACCGCGCCTGCCCGTTCTCGCTAAACCCCACCTCGGCCGCGAGCGCCGTCTCTTCCCACTTCCAATTGCCCTTTTTATCCGGCCCGCGATTCACGAACAGAAAATTTTGCACCGTGTCGTTGGCGACGAATAGGTCCATGCGCCCGTCGTTGTTGATGTCGGTCGCCACCACGCCCAAGGCCTTACCCAGCGCGCGTTCAATGTCGGTGCCCTTGCTCACTTCCGTGAACGTGCCGTCGCCATTGTTGTGATACAGCAGGCTGGGCGTCGGCTTGAATACGCGCGGGATGCAGTAGTAATTCTTCCCGAGTTTGTTGTCCCCGCACGAAAGATGCTTGTTGATCCCGTAGTCGACGAAGCTGCAAATGAACAGGTCGAGCCGTCCGTCGTTGTCATAGTCGAACCACACGGCGCTGGTGGTCCAGTTCGACGGGAACTTCCTGGCGCCGAAACCCGCCTTCTCGCTCACGTCCGTGAAGGTGCCGTCGCCGTTGTTGTGATAAAGGACCGGAGCGCCGTAGGCGGTAACGAACAGATCCGCGAATCCGTCATTGTCGTAATCGCCGGCCGCGACGCCCATCCCGAAAGTCCCGCCGGCCACGCCGGCCTTCTCCGTCATATCCGTAAATGTGCCGTCGCGATTGTTTTTATACAGCGCGTTTCGCAGCGGAGTCTTAGGCTTATAGAAATCGCTCGGGCCGCTGTTGAGCAGATAGATGTCCATCCAGCCGTCGTTGTCGTAATCGAAGAACGCGCAGCCGGGTCCGAGCGTCTCGGGAAGAAACCGCTCGCCCGACATCGCGTTCTCATGCACCCAGGTGATGCCCGTCGTCGACGGAGGAAGCTCTTCAAACAGCGGCGCGTTCCCGACGACGCTGTCCGCCAGGGCGGGAACCGCCCCCATGCCCGCCGCCAGCGCCAATAATTGTCTTCGAGTCAATGTCATTGTGAATATCGCTCAATTCGGATACGGCGCCCCGGCCTTCACCACGCGAATGGTGTGATCGGTGAATTGGTAATGCGCACCCGGCAATTCATATTTCGGCATATGGCATGTCGTGCAATTCTTCTTCGCGACCGGACATGCCTTCTGCTGCGGCCCGGCCGCCTTATTAAGCGCCGCCGCCACGTGCGCCGTTCGGTTCGCGCCCGAGTGGCATGCCACGCACTTACTATCGTAAGCCGATGCGTTCCGCTCCAGATCCTGGTGGACATCGTGACACGCCGTGCAGCGTATCCGCGGATCTGCCGAGTCGTAGCACTTGCTGTTGGTCAAACGATACGGCTGGAAGCGGACGTTCAGGATTCCATGCGGCCCGCTCAGCGCAATTTTCGACCAGGTGCGATGGCAGCCGCCGCAGAAATCGGACAACTCCTCCGTCGAAAGATCGTGAAGCTTGGCCGGAATCACAGGCTTGGCTCCACCCTTCTGCAGGGACGCCACGTGCTCGGCCGCCGCCCCGTGGCAGTTCTCGCACTGAATGCCGGGCGTCAGCGTCTCCAGATGCAGCTTGTTGGCGCGCACCCCGCCAGTCGTGTGACACGCGAAGCATTCGCGCGCGTCCTGCGCATCCTGCTGCCGCCCCGCCGCCTCTTCGAGTGTCTTCGGCTTGGTGCTTTGCGCGCCCATCGTGAGGTCGAGGCCATTGATCTTGCGGAAGAAACTCACGCGGCTCTCGTAGAACCTGCCGTCACGCTCAAACACGTATGTCTGCCCGGCCTCGCCCAAGCCGAACGCGTAGGAGAGCGGCACAGTGAGGGTTTCCTTGCCGTCCGTCACGGTGTAAATGCTGCGATTCCCTTCGCGAATAATCTGATACGAATACGGCTCTTCGCGAAATGTGAGCTTCGGATGTTCAATCAGGATCGGGCACTCAGCGACGGGTTGCATCGCGTTCGCCATCGATACCAGGTGTTGTGACCGCGACTGTTCCGCGTGGCACGAAGCGCATGCCTTGCTGCCGGCATAATGCGGCTCAGGACCCTCCGCGCAAATCAGCCTAGCGGTAAATAGAATAAGCGCGATAACGCTCAAACGGGGGCGTTCCAGAAGCATTTATAACTTCATTTTCGCACTCCGCGCGGTTAAATGATGGACTGCGCCAATCCACCCTCTGCCTTTAGCGCCGCGCGGGCGTTGCGAACCGTTGCAGCAGCGATGAGGGCCGGGCCGTCTTGAAGAAGTCGCCTTCCACCGCCGACACCGGGCCCGGACGCACCGCGTTCACCGTGACTCCTTGCCCGCCGCTTTTCCGCCAATCTTCGCGACCGCCGCCCGAACACGTTCCTCCGTGCGTCCATTCACGATCACCGCCGCGCCTTCGTTCGCCAGCGACTGCGCTCGCCCCATCGCTTAAACTGGTTTTCGCGAAGGAGATTCCTAGGGCCGAACCGTATGGGCAGCAGCTTCCCGGACTGTCGCCGCACCTTACCGTGAACGACGCCGCCGCGGCCATCGATTTCTATAAACGCGCATTCGGCGCAACCGAGCTAGCGCGTCACCACACGCCGGATGGCAAGCGCATCATGCACGCCGCGTTGTCGCTGAACGGCGGAATGTTGATGCTCAACGATGACTTCCCCGAGTATCACGGAGTTAAGGCCTCCACGCCTCGACGCTTTCGGCGGCTCCTTCAGCAAGTCTTCGAAGTAGGCCGGGTCCCTACCAAGGGCATCAGTCGATTTCATCAATAATGGCGGCATACGGGTCGCCCAGTTTGTAACGCCGCGATTTCTTGGCAGCGTCGGTTGTCACCAGGAAGCTTTTCTCCACCCAACGCTGGCACAGCAACGCCGCGCTCCGCGGCTTATAGCCGAACAACTCAGCAACATCTTTGGCCACAATTTCTCGCGACTTCTGGAACAACGTCAGGGCCCTGCGTTGTTTGGCGTCCAAGTTGCGCAGCAACTTCGATTGATCCTTGACGCCCCTTTCGGCCTCGCGTAGGGCTTGGTCGCGCACCTTCTCGAAAGAGGTTGCCGTGCCCTCGATAAAATAAGCGACCCACTTGGTGATGTCAGCCGCGGCGCGACCCATGTAATAGTTGTGCGACGGGCCGACGGTCAACGCTCCGTAGTATGCCTTCAGATTGTGGGCGTAGTATTCTTCGAGTGCATAGAGCCCCTTCAAGTCGTACGTTCCCAAGTGCAGAATGAGCGTGGTCAGCAAACGCGCTGTTCGTCCGTTGCCGTCGTAATAAGGGTGGATGGTGGCGTACTGGCAATGTGCAATCGCGGCCTTGATAGGCACCGGCAACTCATCCTTCTGGTTGATCCACGCCACGAGTTGCTCCACTAGTTGCGGAACATCCTTGGCCTCCGGCGGCATATAAACGATGCCCTGGGAGCGAGCGTCACGGATCACATTTTGCCCGTCGCGATACGGTGTGGATTTCACGCGCGTCTTACCTCCTCCCATGACCAAACCGTGCAGTCTTTGCACCATCGCTTCGGAGATTTTGTCACGTCTCTTCGCCAAACGCCCAACTTCGTCGAGTGCGGCGTAATAGCCTTTGACCTCGTCCTGATCTCGCTCCCGGCCCGGGAAGTGCCGATCTTCGCCGATCACTTGAACGACCTGTTCCTGAGTCAGGCGGTTGCCTTCGATCATGGTTGAGTAGTGCGTAGAAAACAGACGGGCGGTCTGCCGCAAATTTGCGAGCACGCGCGGCGTGATCGGCAACGTCTGGATGGCTTGCTTGACGGCTTCAATCCGCATCAGCCCACTGGCCAGGGCTGGCGTGATAGTGAAGACGGGATTGAAGCTGGTGCGCCTCGTGGTCATCGACGCCACTTTCAGCGGCATGGCGGGTGCCGATATGTTGCCGTTATAATGCCTTTATTGTACTGATAAACTGCTGTTAAGTTCAGGGCCCGAGGAAGAGGATTCGAACCCCCGACTCCTGGTCCCGAACTGGGTCTCACCATAATGCTAGGCTTGTCTTAGATGCTCGTTGGGCTCCGAAATTTCGTGTTGGTGAGCATGGGCACGCTTCTCCTCATGGCTCCGCTCGACTGTTTTGTGGCTCCGTTCAAAACACGAGTGGATGCAAAATGCTGCGCGAAAGGAAAGTGCATTCCGGCAAAGGATGCCGATAGCTGTTGCAAGCGATCGGCCTCCCGCGGTCCGACGCTGGCTGCGCGACAAGGCAAAATTTTAGTCCCGGTCGCCGTTCCGCTGGTCGCGATGCTTCATCTACCCGCGGTCGCTCTCGGCCTCCAGGCAACTGAGCCTCAACGTCTTGAGCTGTCTCATTCGCCACCGGGCTCTCCGCCTGCTTTTCAACTCAATCTTCCCCTTTTGATCTAGTTCCCTCCCGGCGCGCGTCCGCGCGCCGTTTCTCGCGTCTTTTATCCAATCTAAATTTCCAACAGGAGTGCATGGGCGCATGATCGCCCGCGCACAGCTATATGAGGGAGCCGTGATCGATCGAATTATCGAATTATCCTTACGCAACCGCTTTCTCGTAGTGATGCTCTGGCTCGGAATTGCGGGCTGGGGGCTGTGGGCGATGCTGCGCGCTCCTGTCGACGCCATCCCGGACCTGAGCGACAACCAGGTAATTGTCTTCACTGACTGGTCTGGGCGAAGTCCACAGGAAGTCGAAGACCAGGTTACCTATCCTCTTACCGTGAACCTGCAGGGATTGCCGGGTGTCAAAGTTGTCCGGTCATCCTCCGCATTTGGATTCTCGATGATTTTTGTGATCTTCGAGGACGATGTAGATCTTTATTTTGCCCGCACGCGCGTGCTTGAGCGCCTGAACCTTGTATCCCGGCAGATGCCCGCGGGCGTTGTGCCCACGCTCGGGCCGGACGCTACCGGTGTTGGGCATGTCTTCTGGTATACGGTCGAGGGCGGCGGGCTCGGCCTGCGCGACTTACGCACACTCCAGGATTGGTACGTGCGCTACCAACTGAATTCCGTGCCTGGGGTGGCCGAAGTGGCCAGTGTCGGCGGTGAAGTGCAGCAGTATCAAATTGACGTTGATCCGGACCGGTTGCGCACTTATGGACTGCCTCTTAGCACGGTTGTCCGCGCAGTGATGAACAGCAACTCCAACGTGGGCGGCAACGTGGTTTCTCACAACGGCTCCTGGTCCATTGTTCGCGGGCTCGGGTTGATCGAGAATGTCGACGATATCCGCGCCATCGCGATCGCGTCGCACGATGGAACACCTGTCTACGTGAAGGATGTCGCGAAGGTCCAGATCGGAAATGCGTTCCGTACCGCCGCGCTGGTGAAAAATACGGCAGAGGCCGTTGGCGGAGTGGTGGTCGCCCGGACAGGCGAAAACACGAAAGCTGTTATCGACCGTGTAAAGGCCAAGATCCTGGAGCTTCAGCCCGGCCTGCCGCCAGGTGTTCGCATAGTTCCTTTCTACGATCGCTCAGAGTTGATCGAAGGCACAGTCGACACTCTACGCCACGCGCTGATCGAAGAAATTATTCTCGTCACCCTCGCGCACATTATTTTCCTCATGCACTTTCGCAGCATCCTGATTGTGACTCTGCCATTGCCCTTAGCGGTTCTCTGCTCCTTCCTGTTGATGCACTACACTCACGTAACCTCGAACGTGATGTCGCTTGCCGGCATCGCCATTGCGATCGGCGTGCTGGTTGACGCGGGCATCGTCGTTACCGAGAACGCATTCCGGCACCTCGAAGGGGTTGACACGCGTGACCGTGGGCTGGTGATCGAAACCATCTTGCGCGCAACCAGGCTGGTGGGCCGTCCCACGTTCTTCTCGATGGCGATAATCGTTCTGGCTTTTGTGCCGGTCTTCGCATTGACCGGACAGGAAGGGAAACTGTTTCATCCGCTCGCTTTTGCAAAGACTTTCGCGGTCGCCAGCGCGACTGCCATCTCGCTCACGCTAATTCCAATCCTTTGCACCCTCCTGCTCCGGGGCGGCTTCCATTCGGAAGATCGCAATCCTGTCATGCGCGTCCTCCAGCGGCTCTACCGCCCGGCGCTTTCGTGGGCACTCGATCACCGCCTTGTCACACTCCTCGGCGCATTCGCTCTTTTCGCCGGGGCGGTCGTGCTTGCTTTGGGCATCGGCAGTGAGTTCATGCCTCCTCTCAATGAGGGCGACATCATGTTCATGCCCATTGCCGACCCAAGTATCTCGTTGGCCCAAAACACCGAATATGCGATACGGCAGGACGCAATTTTAAAAAGCTTCCCGGAAGTCGCCTACGTGGCCGCAAAGGTCGCTCGCGCCGAAACTTCAACCGACCCCGCGGGCCTGAATATGACTGAAACCATCGTGCACCTGAAGCCCCTGGATCAGTGGCCGCCCGGCATGACGCTCGCCAAGCTGAAAAGCGACATGGACCGCGCCGTTTCTTTGCCCGGAGTCGCCAATATCTGGACGCAACCGATCGTGAATCGCATCGACATGTTGACTACCGGTATCCGCTCGGAGATCGGTGTCAAGATTTTCGGCGCCGATCTGAAAGTGCTCGAAGGCACAGCGCGTAAGATCGCCGATGCAGTACGCACCGTTCGTGGCGCGAGCGATATCTATCCCGAGCAGGTGATTGGCGGTCTTTACCTCGACATCAAGCCAAACCGTGCGGCCGCCGCGCGCTATGGCATTGAAATCGGTGAAATTCAGGACGTGATCGAGACCGCCATCGGCGAAAAGAATCTCACCACAACCATTGAGGGGCGCAAACGCTTCCCGGTACGGGTCCGTTACGCGCCCGAATTTCGCAGCGACCTCCGCGAGCTCGGCAGCGTGCTGGTCACGGCGGCGAACGGCGCGCAGATCCCGTTAGGGCAGATAGCCGATATTCACCAAGTGTCGGGACCCGCGATGATTAATAGCGAGAACGGCTTGCTCGAAGTCTCCGTGCTGCTTAGCGCGCGCGGCCGGGACCCGGGCAGCGTCATAGCCGACGCTGAGAAGGTTATCCGGAGCACCGTAAAGCTACCGGCCGGATACTACTACAACTGGAGCGGACAGTTCGAAAGCGAAGTTCGAGCCAAAAACCGGCTGCGGATCGTGATGCCCATAGTCATCGGCATCATCTTTATCCTGCTTTTTTTGACTTATCGTTCGTTTCTGGAAGCGGCGCACGTATTGCTGGCGGTTCCTTTTGCACTTACAGGCGGGCTTTACCTGCTATGGCTGCTTGGCTACAACTTCTCGGTTGCCGTTTGGGTCGGATTCATCGCGCTGTTCGGCACTGCGGTCCAAACCACGGTGGTCATGGTCATTTACCTGGAAGAAGCGGTTGCGCGGAAGCGCCAGGAACACGCCACCATTACCGTTGCTCACCTTCGAGAAGCAGTAATGGAAGGAGCACTACTCAGGCTGCGCCCCAAACTGATGACGGTATCGACTGTAGTCGCCGGGCTGCTGCCGATCTTTTGGAGTCATCGGGTTGGTTCGGAGGTGATCCGCCCTTTAGCCACCCCGGTGCTTGGCGGAATGTTGAGCTCACTTGCTCATGTGCTGATCGTCACGCCGGTTATCTTTCTCTGGCTGCGGGAGCGCGAACTCCGGCGAAGCCAACAGCAGTAAATCGAAATAACTTACTTAAGGAGAAATACACATGAAACGGACAATCGCCATTTCCACCTTACTGGCCGCAGCTCTCGCGTTGTTCGGGTGCAACAGCCCCAAGTTCGACGCGGGCAACCTGAAGCTTGTTGAAACACGCAAAGTTGGCGACATCAACATTGTGCTGATGAATGAAACCGGAGAGTTAACACAAGGGCAAAACAGCTTTGTCGTCCAGTTCCAGGATGCACAGCGGCGGCCCGTGGATGTGGGCGAGGTACAGTTTGGCTCCAGTATGGTTATGCCCAGCATGGCGCCGATGTCGGGTGAGTCGGAGATTACGCCTGCCGGCGCGACTGGTGCGTACCGCGTCAAGTCTAACTTTGCGATGAGTGGAGCATGGCACTTCACCATCGGCTGGAAGGGCTCGCGCGGGGAAGGCAAAACGGCATTTAACAGTAACGTCCGGTGATTGACATGTGCCTGCGAGCTTCCATCTGGTTGTTCCTGATTATGGTGGCCGCGCGACTCCCAGCGCAGCGTCTGGCCACCGGGCAATCCGGCAATTACCTCGATCTACAGACCGGAACCACTGAGTCCGAGCTCGTTACACGGGCATTGGCTCAGAACCCTACTCTTGCCGCGGCGCGACAGGAAATTGAGATCGCCCGCGGGGGCTTGACTCAGGCCCGCCTGCGCAAGAACCCCTCGCTCATGATCGGAGGACTCAAGGAGGTGGACGGCCAGGACAACCGCTTCAGTATTGGAGGAGCGGTTCCGCTGGAACTCTTCAAGCGGAGGGAAATCCGTACGGAACTTGCCGGGCGCAAGCTGGAAGCGACTCGCGAAAGCGTGAACGATCGCGAGCGGATTCTAGCCGGAGAGGTTCGGATGCGCTTCGGCGAGACTCTGGCCGCGGTTCGCAATCTGATGTTTGCGGAACAACTTTTTCAAAGCAATCGTGACGCTCTGAAGCTCTTGGAGGCCAGGGTTCGCGAGGGAGCGGCAGGGTCTCTTGATGCGGACGAGGCCCGCGTAGAGGTGAGCCGCATTGATGCATTGCGCGTGGAAGATCGGGCCAAAGCTGAGATCGACCTTCTTAAGCTTAAGGAAGCCGTTGGCATGCAACCCGAAGAACCGCTTCGATTGAAGGGATCGCTTGAGGAACCAGGCGTTTCCGTCGATCCGGGCAAGCTTTTGCAAATCGCCCTAGCTCAACGGCCCGACTTGGCGGCGCAGCGCGCGACCGGGTCCGTGATGGTGTCCGATCTGCGTCTGCGGCAGGCTGAAGCTAAGCCCGATGCAACAGTGTCTGCCAGTTATGAACGCCCCGATACAGGTTTCGGGCAACGAGCTTTCGACGCTTCCGGCAATATTCGGCCGATCCGTCAAACGTTTAATTACGCCGTGGTCGGAATCGATATCGCGTTACCTGCGTTCAATCGGAACCAGGGCGCGATTGAGGCCGGTAGAGCGGAACTTGCTGCTGCTCGCAGCCGGATTGCAGCGGCCGATCTCGCCGTCCGGTCCGAGGTGGCGCAGAATTATGTGCGCTACGCGGGTGCGCAATCGAGGATCGCCGTCTACCGCACCGGCGTTCGTGAGCAAGCCGCCCGCAATCTCGAAGTGGTTCGCCAGGTTTACGGCTACGGAAGGATCACGCTGTTGGAAGTGATTAGCGAACAGCGCCGCTACATCGACATCGAGACGGGCTATACCGACGTGTTGTATGAGGGCTACGCGGCACGCGTTGCTCTCGAACAGGCAGCGGGCGCGAGCCTGCGCTAAAGGACAGAACCGGTGGAAATTCGAGAAACCCAAAAGTCAGTTCACAGCGCCCCAGGCCGGAAACGGCTTAGGTTGGCGCTCATCGGCTCCGCGGTGTTGTTAGCGATCGTGGCGGCCGCCGCAGTTTTCTGGTTCATGCAAAGCCGTCAGAGCACCAGGTCCGCACGAGGTGCCACAACATCGAGTGCGAGTGTTTCGAGGCCTCCCGCGGCTGATAGTTCTACTGCGGCCGGCGTTTCTTCAACCGATCCCGAAGTCGATCTCACTGCGTCCGATCTGAAAAAGGCTCGGATTCGCACGGCGCGAGTTACAGAACGTGCCTTGGAAGCGGCCCTGCGCGTTCCCGGCGTGGTCAAGCTCAATGAATATCGGGTAGTGCATGTAACGCCAATCGCGGATGGCATAGTGAAGCAGGTGCCGGTTATCCTGGGCGAGCACGTCAGGAGCGGCCAGCCACTGGCTATTGTCTTCAGCAGTGAACTTGCAGAAGCAGAGACGCAGTATTTGTCTGAGCTTGCCGAGTTAGACGTCGACCACAAAAAGCTCCTGCGCACCCAGAATCTTTTGAAGTTAGGGGCGGCCAGTCAGCAGGAGGAGGAAGAGGTGAATGCGGCCCATGTTGCCCGTGAATTGCATGTTCGCGCGGCGCTTGAACGGCTTAAGTTGCTCGGCGCGGAAGGGCCGCGGATCGCCGCTCTGAAGCAGGCCGGACAAACTGACTCGAACATTACTGTCCGAGCCCCCATGGACGGCCTCGTTACCGCGCGAATGGCCAACGTCGGGCTGGTGGTGACCAAGGGTTCGGAGCTCTTCACCGTGGCCGATCTTTCCAGAGTTTGGATCATGGGCAGCTTGAACGAGAAGGATTTCGCGTCGGTGCATGTAGGCACGGCGGCGCACATCACAACATCCGCTTACCCGGGACGCGCGTGGAATGGCCGCGTCGCCTACATTGACCCGCAGGTGGATTCGAGTACACGGACGGCCCAGGTGCGCATCGAGGTGGCTAATCCCGGCGAGAGTTTACGCATTCAAATGTACGTGGATATTGCCTTCGCCTCGCGTGGCGCAACTGGAGTGACGGTGCCCGAGGCGGCTGTACAATCGATTGGCGATCGCCAGTTTGTGTTCCTTCCCCTCAAGGACAACGAAGGAAGTTTCTCGGTGCACCCGGTGCGGCTTGGCCCCGCGGACAATGGATACTACGCGGTCTTAGAGGGGTTGAAGCCAAACGATGAGGTGGTGACGGACGGCAGCTTCATTCTGAAGGCCGAGGGTGTCCGGCAGCATCCTGAGCTGCAGTGAAGCCTGGAAAAGCTGGCGGAGAGGGGGGGATTCGAACCCCCGGTAGACTTTAAAGGCCTACGACGGTTTAGCAAACCGCTGCTTTCGACCACTCAGCCACCTCTCCGCGAAGTGTCTGGCTTATCTGTACTGAGATGGTAGCATAAGGGCCGGTTTGACCGCCTTTGCACCGCATGACACAATGAATCAGTCGCGCCCGTAGCTCAGCTGGATAGAGCGTTTGCCTCCGGAGCAAAAGGTCAGAGGTTCGAATCCTCTCGGGCGCACCACTTCCGCACCCCCTGCCCCGAAACTCCCATCAGTATCTCCCGTACACTCTTCCCGACCACCGGATCCCGTAACTCCGGCGCCAAATCGCACAACGGCGCCAGCACAAACCGCCGCTCCTGATATCTTGGATGCGGCACCACCAGCTTCTCCGACCGAATCACCGCCCGCCCATACAGCAGGATATCGATATCCAGCGTCCGCGGCCCATTCGCAATCACCCGTCGCCGTCCAAACTGCTTCTCAATCTGCATTACGCGCGTCAGCAGTTGCAGCGGAAACAGCGACGTCCGCGCTTCCACCACCATATTCAGAAACCAAGCCTGATCGCGCAGCCCCTGCGGCTCCGTCTCATAAATCGGCGACTCCCTTACCACCTGCAAATCGCTCGACTCCAAAGCCGTCACCGCCGCCCGCAGCTGCGCCTCCCGGTCCCCCACGTTCGACCCGAGCCCCAAATACACCGTCTTCAAAACAGCGCCGGTTGCGAACCCTCGGGACGCCGGTTCACCTTGAAATACTCGAACGCCAGCGAGGTGCCGACACGTCCGCGCGGCGTCCGATTTAGAAACCCGAGTTGAATCAGATACGGCTCGTAGACTTCCTCAATTGTCTCCGGCTCCTCGCCGATCGACGCCCCAATCGTATTCACGCCCACCGGCCCGCCGCGATACTTATCCAGCACCGTGAGCATGATCTTCTGATCGATTTCATCCAGGCCAAACTGATCGACCTCCAGCAGATTGAGCGCCGTCTCCGCGATCGCCCGCGTGATCTTCCCGTCGGCCCGCACCTGCGCAAAGTCGCGCACCCGGCGCAGCAGGCGATTCGCAATGCGCGGCGTCCCCCGGCTCCGCCGCGCCACTTCAGCCGCACCTTCCGCGTCGATCGTCACATTCAGTAACTTCGCCGACCGCCGCACAATCGTCTCCAATTCCGGAACGTCGTAATGGTTCAGCCGCAGCACCAGCCCAAATCGTCCGCGCAGCGGCGCGCTCACCAGACCCTGCCGCGTCGTCGCCCCAATCGCCGTAAATTTCGCAATCGGAATCGAATGGGTGCGCGCCCCCGGCCCCGTGCCGATCAGGATGTCGAGCGAGAAATCTTCCAGCGCCGAGTAAAGCATCTCCTCGATATCCGGCATCAGCCGATGAATCTCATCAATGAAGAAAACCTGCCGCGGACGAATCGTGCTCAACACTCCCGAAAGATCGAGCTTCTTCTGCAGCACCGGACCCGACGTCTGGTCGAATGGCACCTCAAGCTCTTCGGCGATGATGGCCGCGAGCGTCGTCTTGCCCAGCCCCGGCGGCCCGTAAAGCAGCACATGATCCAGCGCTTCCCCGCGGTGCCGCGCCGCCGCAATCGCAATCGCGAGGTTCTCCTTCAGCTTGGTCTGGCCCGTGAAATCGGCGAGTCGTCGCGGGCGAAGTCCCGCTTCGAACTGCGCTTCCTCGGGGCTGGACGCTGCGGAGACGATGCGAGCGTCGGGCATGGGTAGATTCTAGCGCGGTGCCAGCCGCACACAGGCCCGGAGCCGTCACCACTGGCGCACATGGAACGTCGTGTTGCGCAAAAGGCCCGCCGGACGTGACTACTTCGACCTTGCCGAGGTCGCGCTGGCCGGTACCACGGCGGCGATCAAGGAAGGGGATCCAACCACGTCCCTTAACTTTCACGAAAGCGCTGAGTCCCATGAAGGTTTTTAAACCGCGCCGAGCATGGTAGCCCCGCGCAGCGGAGTGATGCCGTGGAAATTTCCGTCGGTGGCTTGCAGCAAAGCGGATACTGGTCCGGCACCATCGGTGCACCTTGGCTGGGCGCAAAAACTGACCGCTAACGCAAAGGTTGTGGGTGGTCAAAACGCCCGCTGGCGTGATCTTAAAGACGGTACCGCGGCCGGCCGGCTCATCTATCGGAAGCTGCGAGGCGACGCGCGCAACGTTGTCGTGACACGGCATGTCGTGCCGAGCCTCAAAACCGGCAAGGGCGGGCCTGTCCACCGGCTCTAGAAGTCCAAGTCAGATATCGACATCGTAGACCTGACCGTCCAAAATGTACGTCTGTTCGTTCCCGTCCATTGCCCTGTGGGCTGATCTGGGTCGGACTCGCGTCGCCATTGAACATTTTCCGTAGTACTTATGGACCATGGCTATTTCCTCAGATTAATAACGGGTATCCGTTTGGCCCCGCCGCACCGATACGGGCGTCTTTTCGGGCTCCAGATACTCGATATAGTTCGAAAACATCTCTTCCGAGCTCTTATCGCCCCATCGGATAGCCTGGGTTGGATCCGGATTCGCCAGATTATTATGGCTGTTGTCGAAATGCGCCGTCAGCATCAAAATGCTGCCTTTCTCAATAAAGATCGGATCGGCGAAACGATAGACCAACTGCCAGTCGAAATTGTAATGCGGCACCAACAGCAGGACTTCATGTTTCCCGTTCGGATGCGTGACTTCGTACCGCACATCCTTGCCGCGAAAATGCATGTGCGGAGTCATGGATAGCAGCACCTTGTCCTGCTCGAATGTGTAGCAGCGCTTCACTTCATGGTTCTCGTCACCGGGCGGAATCAGGAAGAAGAAGTTGCGCAAATCCATGCGATGCAGCACGCGGGCGGGCGGCCCGGGCGAAAGGTAAAGTCCTACGCTGGTGCGATCGGTCTGCGGCTCGCGAATATTGGCGTAGTGAATCGAGAATTCGAGCTTAGTTCCGGGAGGAATCCACTTCGCCGAGCCGCGGGCGAACACGTCGGGCTGACGGCCGGGAAGATAGGACGCGAGTGCGCCTTCCTGAAATCCATGGATGTATGGCAGATCGGGACTATCCGGCGCGCAGGCGTTATCCAGCACGGGCGCGTCCTTGCGAATTCGCGTTAGTTTGCCGTCGTGCTCGAGATAGGGTCCGATGGAGTTCATGGCCTGAATCGTGGCGGGGCCCGCCTGGCTCTCGCTCAGTACGGGATTAACATGCGCGTGATGGACCGCGCGCCGGTTACCCGGGCGGAGCTCGGCGCCGCTGATCCAGATTCCTTCTTTCAGATTCATGGGCACGATGAAGTGCTCGTACGCATCGGCGCCGGGCTTCACGGCGAAAGTTTCGCCGATGTCCACGATCAGATCCGGCTTGCCGAGGCTCCATCCATCGACGAACTCGGGCGCCTTCGGCAGGTCTTTCGGTTCGCCCTCCACGGCGCCGCTATCGACCCACGCCTTGATGGTCTCCAATTGGCGCGCAGTCAGCCGGGCATCGTTCGCGAAATGTCCGTACTGCGGATCGGCGAACCAGGGCGGCATCTTGCGGCTTAACACAGCCTCACGTATCGACCTCGCCCACGGGCGCGCCGACTTATAATCCAGAAGCGACATGGGCGCGATGCTGCTCGGACGGTGGCATTGGACGCACCGCTCATAAAAAATCGGCGCAACATCACTGTTAAAGGTGGGCGTTGCGGGCCCGGAAGCAGCCGACAACAAGGCGGCTAGCGGCGCCAGTGCCAGGATACGGAGCGGCATAAGGGCGGCCATGCACGGAGCATAACAGAGATCGCGCGCGCGAGAGTATGCCCGTATCAAGCTAAACTTCATCAAAAAAATCTGATACGCCTTGCCCCCTGTTGTCACATAACGCCGTGGAGGTGAATGAATAAATGGCGTTCACAGACAATTGCGATCTCTTCTCGTCCGTGCATGAGGACGGGGTGAATCGAGTTATCGGGCACATCATGCGGCAAAGGCCCTCGTGGTTCAACTATGCGACGGCCGACATTGCGAGTAATCGGGAACTGTGGTGCTCGAAGATCGACGTAACCAAGGATGTCGTGAAATACGGAAACCCGTTTTTCACGATTATGCCGCCGCTGCCACTGATTGGGGCGGACTCGCCGCCGATCGGTATCGGTTTCATTGCGCAGTTAACCCGCGCGTTGATCGACTTCCATCCGGGCAAAACGATCGGGCTGCCGGCGGAACTGAATCCACCTCTGCCTAAGCAGCGCTTCTCACTCGAGTTCGATGTTTGCGGGGGCCTCGGCTGCGCGTCGGAGAAGGAGATCGAGCAGATTCCCGTCGGTGGCAGTTCACCCAACGCCGCCGGGGAAGGCGGCCACAACCAGAAGCAAGTGGTGCTGCGCACGCGGCCGATCTGCTTTTGCCTGGAGGTCTTCGTCATCGGGCACTTCACGCTCCAGAACGGCTTTCTTCTGGGGCACGTGGACAACATCGACATCGTCGATATCAAGCCGGATGAACTGGAGGCGAACCTGAACTGCTACATCTCCATGTGCGTGAACGCGGTGTTACGGGAGAAGCTGGCGATCCAGATGGAGAAGCTAACACTGAGTTTTCCGCTGTTCAATCTGGCGACGGTGACACTTTCGCCGAGCCCGAACCCGCCGATTCCCAACAATCCGGCGGTAGAAGAAGATCAACTCAAGATCTTCATCAAGATGACGGTTTAGAGAGGAGGACGTCAGAATATGAGCCATATTACGATAGCCGCGTCATCGAACGCGTTTGTGCAGTTATTCAATAAGCTTCGCGATAACTTTACGTTTTCCAAAAGCGACGCCGCCAACCTCGGGCCTTTCTCGGCGAGTTACTCGGTTGCTCTCCATTTAGGAGGCGGGAACATTCAGCTCAACGATGACGATACGGTGGAGGTGAAGCACGTCAACATAGTTTGGGACACGCTGAAAGTGCAGGTGTGTTTCAATTTGCCGGGACTCTGCATCGGCGGTTGGTGCATTATTCCAGACCCATGGAACGGTTGCCTGGTGGGCGTTCCTAAGGTCTGCATCGGCGGACCGATCTGCGTGCCGCTGGACTTGAGCGGATTAGTGTCGGAGGTGAACGACCTGAAGGCCAACCTGAAGCCGGTGTACTTCGTCGACCCCGCGAGGCTACCGGGCGAATCGGACCTGGACGCCGAGTTTGCCGGCCATTCCAACAAATGGCGCATCTTCATCGACCCGATTTTCGTGCATATCGATCCGATCAACATACCGGCAACGGTGGCGAACCTGATTGAGAATATTGTGCGCGACGCAATCGAAAGCATGTTCCCGATACTGCCGCATTTCATCGTGGATGCGCTGCTGGCGGCCATCGGACCGATTCTGGATTTAGTGAAAGGGCTGCTGGGCATTGTGGGCGACATCAACAACTGGCTAACCGACTTATTGATGAATACGTTCGATCTGCTGGGAATCATCGAGACGGCGATTGCGGATTACTTTGCTTCGCAGACGCCGATCTATGAATTCGAAGATCCGTACCCCGTGCTGGATGCGGCGTCGGGCCTGATTCCCGTGAAGATCCCGATCCGGAACCTGGCTTCGCATGTGAACTCAAAGGAAATGATCGTCACGGCCGACGTGGGCTGAGGCGCGGAAAGGAGATATAACGAGATGAGAACGAGACTGAAGACTACACTCGACCCGAACCTGTACACGCAGATCGGGCTGGACAGCGGCTCGCTGACGATGCTGGGGACGATTGTGCACCAGTTGGGAGAGCCGGGGGAATACCGCGGCGCTCTCCATTACGGGCCGGACGTGAAGGGCGTGTTCACAATCACGGCCGACAGCAATAGTCCGGTGGCGCAGGCTACCCTCGACTTGGCGTCCGTTGAAAAGTCGCAATCCGGGACGGCAGCCGAGACCGAGAAAGACGACTGCTGTGGAGATGGTTCGAAGGAGAGCGGGGGCAAGCGGTACACGGTGAATCCGCGCGGGTACATTCTATTTCACGTAGCAAGCGGCGCGGGCGGTTATTACGTGCATTTGCGCAAAATCGACGCCGATGTGAAGGACAAAGGGTACGACACGCGGACCCTGAACAATGGCGATGTGTTCACGGCAATGATTCTGCGGCCGGGAACCTACTCGGTGGTGAACGCGCTGACGAAGGCGCGAGCGGAGGCGGTGGTTCATTATCCGCGAGTTGGCGAGAAGCCATATGTGCCGCCGGCTCCGGTTCGAATCGAATGCAACGCGAAGGGTTTCGAATATCAGGGTCGGATAGAACTGGGCGTGGGGCAGGGCCTGGTTTTTCAGGCACGCGTGCCTTCACGGATCGAAATCCGGCTGGAGAAACCGGACGATGGGCCGCCGAGGGAGGATCGTGGCAGAACCGATTTGCGAAAACTGAAGCTCGTTTGAAGTATGGAGGCGGGGTACAAGCAGGCGCCGGACCGGTTGGAGAGACTGGTCCGGCGTTTTGGCGTTAGGGAGCGCGGGGAGCAGATCCGCAGATGTTTTGAGCTGGTATGCGGGGAATCGCTGCGGGCCGGCGCGGGTCGATCGAGTCTGAATGCGGACGGGACGCCAGTGCAGTTCGCGCTCTCGCTAGCGGCGGGGCGGCCAACGGCGTTTGAGTTTGTGGGCGAGGCACTGGTTGGAGTCGAATATGAACAACGTCGGGCGCATGGATTGGAGTGCATGCGAACGCTGGCGGCGGAGATTGGAGCGGAGCGCGAGGTGAGGTCCGTCCAGACACTTATGGCGGACATCGCGGGAACGGGGCCGGCAGGAGATTGCGAAGATCCGGTGGGCGCGTTTTGGATCGGAGCGGCGTTTGATCCGAAGGGCAGTGCTGCGATGACGGTGTACGCGAACGTGCGTCGCGGTGAGGAGCAAGGCCGATGGGAGAGCCTATCGGCGTTTGCGGCAGCGTTCGATTCGGCGGGCTGGCAGCGGATTGAGGCGGCGATGCGACCGCTTGGATTGAGGCCATTGGGCGCCGGGGTGCGGGTGAGTGCCGGTGGGAAACCACGTGCCCGGCTGTATTTCGGGGCGTATGGGGTGAAAGCCGATGACTACCGCCGGGCGTTTCGCGAAGCGGGGGGCAGCGCGGAATTCGATAGTGAGCTGGAACTATTTTTCGACGAGGCGCTGGGCGAGGATCGGAACTATCCGACGCGGTCGGCAGTGTGCTCGTTCGGCTGGGCCGACGGCGAGTGGCATCCGAAGTTAGAATTATGCGGGCACTGTGCGTGGACGACGAATGACGAGGCCGTGGCGCGGTGCGCGGCATGGCTGGAGCGTCTCGGATTCGATGCCGGCTTGTACCGCGATGTCATCGACATTTTGCGTTCTGGGTCGGCGGCGATCCACGCCTATGCGGGGGTTGGGATGAGGCGCGGCGAGGCGTACGCGAGCATTTATCTGAATCCAGGGACGGGGATGTGAACGCGGTATCGGGAGGGCTTGCGTTTTTGGCCGCGCGGCAGGATGCAGCCGGTTTCTGGGAAGACTGGAATCTGCCTGTGGGCGCGTCGCGAATGTGGACGACCGCGTACGTGGGATGGCGGCTGGCGTCGAGCGGGTACGACGCGGCTCTGCCTAGTCTTGAACGCGCGGCGAACTGGCTGTCGGCGGCCGAACTGGACGGAGGTGGTTGGGGCTATACGGAGTCGACCGGGGCGGATGCGGATTCAACCGCGTTCGGAATTCTGTTCCTGACCAGCATCGGGCGAAGGGCGCCGGAGAGCGCGGTGCGCCGGTTGTTGCGCTTTTCCAGAGACGACGGCGGTTTTGGAACGTACGGGTTCGAGCAGAGTTTCGGAGGTTGGACGGCGTCGCAAGTCGAAGTGACAGCGACGGCCGCGCTGGCGCTGCGTTCAGCCGCGGCGTCGGAAGAGACAATCAGGCGCGCCGAATGTTTTGTGAGCACGCGGCGTAGGCCCGATGGGATTTGGGATTCGTACTGGTGGACGTCGCCGTTTTATGCGACGGAGGCCTGCGTCCGCTTACTAGGGGAGAATGCGCGCGAGGAAGCTGCTGCCGCGCTGGGTTTGTCACGACCTGCCAATGCTTTCGACGAGGCGCTGCGGGCAATGGTCTTGCGTAAGAATCCGGCGGCTGCGCAATTAGCCGACGGGAGCTGGGCCAGCACCCCGGTGCTGCGGATTACCAGGCGGGACGTGCTTGCGCCTCCGGTGGGCGAAGATGCGGGACCGTGCTTCGCGGATCCGGGGAGGGTGTTCACTACGGCCACCGTGCTAACCGCAATGCGCGGCAGCCGCTATTCGTTCTATAGCAGCGTCCCTCTTAACACCACGCCGGCGACCGTAAAGTAGATCACCAGCCCGGTCACATCCACCAGCGTCGCGACGAAGGGTGCCGACGCGCTCGCCGGATCGAGCCCCAATCGCCGCAGAA
>JBBROU010000083.1:0-23937 GCA_038229055.1 Bryobacterales bacterium
GTCTCGGCGGACTTTTTGGTGAATCCGATAGTGAAGATCTTCATCCGGTGGCGCTGCCGACGGTGGCAGCATCAGCGGTGGCGTCAGCGGTGGCGTCAGCGGTAGCGTAGGCGATGCGCTCCTCCTGGCGCTGGTAGGCTTCGGCCAGTAATTCTTCGGGCGAAAGAAAGAGGTGCGTCTCGGGCACATGGTTGAGCTGCGCCAATCGCACGAGCGCGCCGGCATGGCTTTCGAGGCTACCGTCCGCGTGGATGTGCTGGATTTCGAGGCCGCGCTCGGCCAACCGCCGGGCCACCAGAATCGTGCGATGGCATTCGAGCGGCTCCTTCTCGGCGCACATCAGGGCGATGCGCAGATTTTGCTTCGTGCCGCTGACCAGGCGGTCGAGACCGTTGCGAAAGAGCGCGGTATGGGCGAGCCGCTCGTAGCGCACCTTGCCGCTGACGTAGCATGACGGATCATCGCTCCTGGCGCCCAGTTCCTTACCGAAGAAACGATACGCGATTGCGTGCGCGGACAGAACTTGTTCCAACTCGTCGCGATTGAATTGCGGATTCATGCGGCTATACGGCTTCGAACGGACGTCGCAAACGGCGGTGATGCCGTGCTGGCGCAGCAGGTCGATGAAGCGCTCCTGGGTGTGCGTCGAGTGCCCAATGGTAAAGATGGCTTCAGGCATAGTCAAAGCGGCGCCGGGCCGATTACGGTGGGTACCAGCTTGTAGCACCAAAGGTCAGTATAAGGTTCGCTGAGGCTGACGCAAAGGTATGTGTTGGGCATTTCGTAATCCTGGTTGGATTTGGCAAGGAGCGCACGCTCGGCGACGGGGTCGGTCACGATCAAGCAATAGTAGCGGCCAAGGCACATAAAATCGGCCCGAAGGCGGCGGCGCGGGTTGCCGATGGTCGCGCCTTCCGTTAGGACCTTGAGTGTCAAATCTTCAGGCGCGATCAGTACCAGCGAGTGGTTCAGCTTCGCGGCGATGTCTACTTTCACGCGGTCGTTGTGACCGTTGTAGGTTGAATCGTCATTGGCCCAGAGCGGCGCGGGCGGGTCGAGCAGGCGCGGGATTTCGGCGCGCGGGAATTCGCCTTTTTTAATCCAGTACCGTCCGGCGTCGATGGTGTAATTCTCGGTTTGATGGAGCTGCGGGGCGGGTGCGATTAGGGGGATTTCGATGATATCGAGCACCTGCGGCGAAGCTCCGTTGTCGTAACGGCGCTCCTCCTCGGACACTTCGGACGAAGCGCGCGTGCTCACCGGGCGGATCCACGCCCCGAATCCATTGGGAAGAATCTCGCGGCCGGCGATACACCGACCGGAGTGTTTGCGCGAGTTCGCAAGGCAAACGATGGTTTTTACCTCGGGCACGGAGCAGCGACTCTGGTACACTTCAAACATGCCATCACAGGCACGCCCCAGCCTCTTCGGCTCCGATTAGTAGTCCCGCCCCCGCGCGTCTTCGTCCGTCCATCTTCAACCGTCATAGCTTCGTCACATTGAGGAGAATTGTAT
Source organism: Bryobacterales bacterium (assembly GCA_038229055.1). Taxonomy (GTDB): domain Bacteria; phylum Acidobacteriota; class Terriglobia; order Bryobacterales; family Bryobacteraceae; genus JANYJA01. The sequence goes on from JBBROU010000083.1 coordinate 1,516, forward strand.
GAGCACCACTGTAGTTCCAGTGAGCGCCGATCTGCCTTACATCGGCGGTCCCCTGCCCGGCCCACGCGCGCGCAAGATCATTCATCGGGACGAACAAGTCCTCTCGCCTTCTTATACTCGCGGATATCCGCTGGTGGTGGACCATGCCGAAGGCGCCATGGTTCACGACGTGGACGGCAATCGGTTTCTCGATTTCAACGCCGGTATCGCGGTGGCGGCGACGGGGCATTGCCATCCCGAAGTGGTGGAAGCCATTCAGCAGCAGGCGGCCCGGTTGATTCACATGTCGGGCACGGACTTCTACTACGAAAACATGGTCGCGCTGGCCGAGAAATTCGCCGAACTGGCTCCGGGCAATGTTGCGCGGCGCGTTTATTTCGGAAATTCCGGCACCGAGGCCATGGAAGCGGCGCTCAAGCTGGCCAAATATTCAAGCGGGCGCGATAAATTCATCGCGTTTTACGGGGCTTTTCACGGGCGCACCATGGGCGCGCTTTCATTGACGGCACGGCGTCCGGTGCAGCGCGAGGGGTTTGCGCCATTCGTGCCGGGCGTGCATCACGTTCCGTACGCTTACTGCTATCGCTGCCCGTTCAACAAGACGCCGGAAACGTGCAATGTGGAATGCGCGAGCACCATTGAAGATCAGCTTTTGAAGACGATTCTGCCGGCGAAAGAAGTGGCCGCGATTGTGCTCGAGCCGGTGCAGGGCGAGGGCGGTTACATCGTGCCGCCGGTGCGCTTCCACGAGGCCATCGCGGAACTGGCGAAGCGCCATGGCATGTACCTGATCTACGACGAAGTGCAATGCGGGATGGGGCGCACGGGCAAAATGTGGGCCGCGGAACACTTCGGAACGGTGCCCGATATTTTCACTTCGGCGAAGGGAATCGCGAGCGGACTGCCGTTGAGCGCGACGGTTGCGCGCGCGGAGATCATGAACTGGCCGCCCGGGGCGCACGCGTCGACATTCGGCGGCAATCCGGTGGCGGTGGCGGCGTCCCTGGTGACGATTGAGTTGCTGCAGAGCGAGCTCATCGCCAACGCGGCACGCATGGGGGCGCGCATGATGGACCGGATGCGGACCTGGCCGGCGCGGTTCCCGATTGTCGGCGACGTGCGCGGACTGGGGCTGATGCTGGGGATTGAACTGGTGCGCGATCAGGTTACGAAAGAGCGCGCGTCGGCTGAGAGGGACGAACTGGTGAATCTGGCGTTCGAGCACGGGCTGCTGATTCTCGGGGCGGGCGAGAACACGATCCGGCTGAGTCCGCCGCTGAATATCAATGCCGATCAGGCCGACTTCGCGCTTGATACATTGGAGAGTTGCCTCGCGACCGTTCAACGCCGCAATTGACGGGCGGACTCCCAAGAATTCTCGACGTCGGGTGCGGAATTCACAAGTTTCCGGGAGCTGTCGGGATCGATCGGAATCCGGCGACCGATGCCGATGTAGTGGTGGATCTGGATCATTTCCCGTATCCATTTGCGGATGCGAGCTTCGACCGTTTGCATGCGATCCACGTGATCGAGCACGTCGCGGACGTGATTCGCACGATGGAGGAGTTTCACCGGCTGGTGCGTCCCGGCGGGCGCGTGCGCATCGAGACGCCGCATTACACGGACTTCAGCTCATTCTGCGACCCGACGCATCGCAGCCACTTGAATAGTTTCTCGTTCCGGTATTTCGGCGAAGACCATGCGGGCTTCGGATACTATTCCGCGGCGCGTTTCCGTGAGACGTTTCTGCGGGTGCGGCTACTAGCGTTCTGGAGATGGCTCGGCTTCGAATTTCTGGTGAATCACTCGCGGCGGTACCGGCGCTTCTGGGAGCACTACTTGTGTTTCGTGGTGCGCGGGAAGTCGATGGAATTCGAGTTCGAGCCGCTGGCCAATGAAGCTTCTATCGCGAATGGCCGACCGTCTAAGACATCGGATGCAACGCCGCAAGTGGACCGTTGAGCGCGCCGCGGGAGTGATGGGAGAGGATCTGGCGCATCGATTTCTGCGGGAGCGGAAGTTCATGATCGTGGCGCGCAATTTTCGTCCGCGATCGGGGGCGGGGGAGATCGACATCATCGCGCGCGACGGCGAGAAGCTGGTGTTCGTGGAAGTGAAGACTCGGGCTACCGACGATGTCGGCTTTCCGGATCGCGCCGTGGGGCCGCAGAAGCGCCGGACGATTGAGCGGGCTGCCCGCGATTATGCTCGCCGCACCGATACGGACTGGCTGGACACGCGATTCGACATCGTGACCATTGTGCTCTCAGCGCCGCCCGTGATCGAGCACTTTCCGGCAGCGTGGTAGTTTTAGCGGCCTTCCAAAGCCTCGTCGAACGCCTTGGTGAGTTCGTCTTTGCCCAGCGCGGTGCTCACGAATAGTTCCTGGCGCGCGCCCTGGCTGAGGGCGATGGCTTTCCACCCGTTCTGGGTCTGAACCGTGATGCGCACCCGCACTTTGCCTTTGGCATCGCGCACGGGACGAATTACACCGGGGATTACGGAACGAATTTCGGGATTCTGCTTCAACATCCGCTCCAGCATTTCGCGCACCCCGTCGATGATGCTGTGCTCAATCTTTAGCTTGCCTTGCGCGGTGCGAAGCCGGAAGGACATCGGCGGGCTATGCGGCTCCGGCGAGTTGCCGCAGCACGTAGGGAAGGATGCCGCCGTGGCGAAAATATTCGGCTTCCTGGGGTGTATCGACGCGGACCTGCACGTCGAATTTTTTCTCGGTCCCATCGGCGGCAACGGCGGTGACGCTGGCGCATCCCAGGCCGGAGAGCGCGCCGCGCACGCCGTTCACGTGAAACAGTTCTTTGCCGGTGAGCTTCAGGCTCGCGGCGTTTTCGCCGGGCTGGTATTGCAGCGGCAGAACACCCATCCCGACTAAATTGGCGCGGTGGATGCGCTCGAAACTCTCCGCGATCACCACGCGGACGCCGAGCAGCTTGACACCCTTCGCAGCCCAATCGCGCGACGAGCCCGATCCGTATTCCTTGCCGGCAAGAATCATCAGTGGCACGCCTTCGAGCTGATATCGAACCGAGGCGTCGTAGATATACATCTGCTCGGCATCGGGCAGATGCACGGTCCAGGTTCCCTCCGTACCGGGCGCGAGTTGATTTTTCAGACGGATGTTTGCCAGCGTGCCACGCACCATGACTTCGTGGTTGCCGCGCCGCGCGCCGTAGGAATTGAAATCGGCGGGCTTCACGCCCTGAGCCATCAGATACAGGCCGGCGGGGCTATCTTTCGCGATATTGCCAGCGGGGGAAATGTGATCGGTGGTGACGGAATCGCCGAGCATGGCCAGCACGCGCAGGCCGTCGATGGATTCCACGAAGGCGCTCGGGTCGGTCATATTGTCGAAATAAGGCGGCTTCTTGATGTAAGTGGACTCGTGATCCCAAAGGTAGACGCTGCCGGTTGGGACGGCCATGGCGTTCCAGCTTTCGTCGCCGTCGAGCGCGGTCTGGTAGGAACTGCGGAACATCTCGGAATCGATGGTTGCGCGCACGACCTCCTGAATCTCCTCGGTGGAAGGCCAGATATCGCGCAGAAAAACGGGTTTGCCGGCGTCGTCAGTGCCGAGAGGGTCCTTCTGAAGATCGATGTTGACGGTGCCGGCAAGCGCATACGCCACAACCAGCGGCGGCGATGCCAGATAGTTGGCTTTGACCTGCGCGTTGATGCGGCCTTCGAAATTGCGATTGCCGCTGAGCACGGCCGCAACCGTGAGGTTGCCCTTGGTCACGGCTTCGGACACGGCGTCGGGAAGCGGGCCGCTGTTGCCGATGCATGTGGTGCAGCCGTATCCCACGAGATTGAATTTCAGCGTTTCCATGTACGGAGTGAGGCCGGCTTTGTCGAGGTATTCGGAAACCACTTTCGATCCGGGCGCGAGGCTGGTCTTGACCCACGGCTTGCTGCGGAGGCCTTTCTCCACGGCCTTCTTGGCAAGTAAGCCTGCCGCGACCATTACCGAAGGGTTCGATGTATTGGTGCAACTGGTAATGGCGGCGATCACGACCGCGCCGCCGTCGAGCGTAGTTTTGACGCCATCCATTTCGAGATCGGCGTGCTTCTTGGTGGCGTCCTTGAAAGCGTCGGTGAAGTTCTTGCAGACCTCCGGAAGCGTAACGCGATCCTGGGGACGCTTCGGGCCGGCCATGGACGGCACGACACTGGCGAGATCGAGCTCGATGGATTCCGAAAACAGCGGATCTTTGGTTTCGTCGGTGCGGAAGAGTCCCTGCTCCTTGCAGTAAGCCTCAACCAAGCTGAGCAGATCGGGATCGCGATTGCTCACGCGCAGATAGTTCAGCGTCTCCCGATCGACCGGGAAGAAGCCGATGGTGGCGCCATACTCGGGCGCCATGTTCGCGACGGTGGCGCGATCGGCGAGACTCAGTGCGCTGAGGCCCTGTCCGAAGAACTCCACGAACTTGCCGACCACGCCCTTCTTGCGAAGGATCTGGGTGATGGTAAGGACCAGGTCGGTGGCGGTGCATCCGCCGTCGAGCTTGCCGTGCAGCTTGAAGCCGATGACGGGGGGCAGCAGCATGGAGATCGGCAGACCGAGCATGCAGGCTTCCGCCTCAATTCCGCCGACGCCCCAGCCGACGACGCCGAGGCCGTTGATCATGGTGGTGTGCGAATCGGTGCCGACGAGGGTGTCGGGATACGCCATGATACCGCTCGGGGTCTTGGCGCGGAAAACCACGGAGGCGAGATATTCCAGATTCACCTGATGCACGATGCCCGTATCAGGGGGCACCACACGGAAATTTTGGAAGGCCGTTTGACCCCAGCGGAGGAGGGCGTAACGTTCCTTGTTGCGCTGGAATTCGAGTAGCGCGTTGATGGAGAACGAGTCCTTGGTGCCGAACTGATCGACTTGCACGGAATGGTCGATGACCAGATCCGCGGGAAGCAGGGGATTGGCGCGCGTGGGGTCGGCACCCATGGCCGCAAGGGCATCGCGCATGGCCGCGAGATCGACTACGCAGGGGACGCCGGTGAAATCCTGCAGCAGCACGCGGGCCGGCATGAAACTGATCTCTTTGGGATTGGGGCCGCCCACGCCGCGCGCGACATATTCGACGTCGCTCGACCGCACCTTGCGGCCATCCTCCTGCCGCAGCAGATTTTCCAGCAGCACCTTGGTAGAGAATGGCAGCCGGGATACATTGGCGATGCCTTTCTCTTCAAGAGTGGCAAGACGAAAAATCTGGTAATCGGCGCCGGCCACGCGCAAATTCGCCGCGCAGCCGAAACTGTTCAAGTTGTTCATGATCTCATCTTCAGTTTAACGTTTTGAACACAATGTAAGCTAATCAACATGCGGTGTTCCCTGGTTCTCGCGCTTACCCTGATCGGGTCATTTCATGCAGCCGCCGCGCCGCGGCCCACTATCGCGCAAGCTAGGGCGTTTCTGGACGGTGCTGAAAAACAGTTGCTCGCGCTCGGCGTGGAAGCTTCGCGGGCGGATTGGGTGAAGTCTACCTACATCACCGACGACACGGAAACGCTGGCAGCGCGCGCGGACGAAAAAGCCATCAATGCCGGGGTGGTGCTGGCGAAAGAAGCGGCGAAGTTCGATGGCGTGGCGCTGCCCGAAGACATGGCGCGGAAGATGAAGCTGCTGAAGCTTTCACTCACGCTCGCGACTCCCGCGGACCCGAAGGAGAGCGAGGAGTTGACGCGCATCGTCACGGGCATGGAAGGCACTTACGGCAAGGGGAAGTACTGCGCGCAGGGGCAGCCGAAGTGTCTCGATCTGGAAGATCTATCGAAGATTCTCGCCACCAATCGCGATCCCGCGCAACTTCTGGATGCGTGGCGCGGGTGGCACACGATCTCGCCTCCGATCCGGCAGCCCTTTACGCGCTTCGTCGAGCTATCCAACAAAGGCGCGCGTGAGCTGGGGTTCAAGGATACCGGGGCGATGTGGCGGCAGAAATACGACATGCCGGCCGACGCGTTCGCGAAGGAGATGGACCGGCTGTGGGATCAGGCGCGGCCGCTCTACCTGGCGCTGCACACGTATGTGCGAACGCGGCTTCGGGAGAAGTACGGCGATGCAGTGGTGCCGGCGACCGGGCCCATTCCGGCGCACCTGCTCGGAAACATGTGGGCGCAATCGTGGGAGAACATCTATCCGCTGGTCGCGCCGAAGGAGAGCGGCCAGGGGTACGATTTGACTGAGATACTGAAGTCGCGCCATACCGAGCCCAAGCAGATGGTGCGCTATGGCGAGAGCTTCTTTACGTCACTTGGGTTCGCTCCCCTGCCCCCAACTTTTTGGGAGCGCTCGCTGTTCGTGAAGCCGAGCGACCATGAGGTGGTGTGCCACGCCAGCGCCTGGGACATCGATACGCAAGACGACCTGCGGATTAAAATGTGCATCGATATCACGGATGAAGACTTCCTGGTGATTCACCACGAACTGGGGCACAATTTCTATCAGCGAGCCTACGAAAAGCAGCCGCTGCTGTTCCGCGATAGCGCCAATGACGGTTTCCACGAGGCCGTCGGCGACACCATCGCGCTTTCGGTAACGCCTGAGTATTTGGTGAAGATCGGGCTTTTGAAACAGGCGCCGGATGCATCGAAGGACATCGGCCTGCTGCTGCACAAAGCGCTGGAGAAGATTGCGTTTCTGCCGTTCGGCTTGCTGATCGACCAATGGCGCTGGAAGGTTTTCTCGGGCGAGATCAAGCCGGAAGACTACAACAAAGCCTGGTGGGATCTGCGTTTGAAATATCAGGGGATTGCGCCGCCCACAGCGCGGACGGAAGCCGATTTCGACCCTGGAGCGAAATACCACGTGGCTGCGAACGTGCCGTACGCGCGCTACTTTCTGGCGGATATTCTGCAGTTCCAATTTCACCGGGCTCTGGCGCAAGCGGCGGGATGCACCGAGCCATTGAATCGCTGCTCGATTTATGGCAACAAGGCCGCGGGCGACCGTCTGAGTGCAATGCTCTCGATGGGCACGAGCCGGCCCTGGCCGGACGAACTGAATGCGATCGCCGGGACCAAGCAGATGGATGCCACGGCGATTCTGGATTATTTTGCGCCTCTTAAGAAGTGGCTGGACGAGCAGAATCAGGGCAAGACTGCCGGGTGGTAGAACGCGTAGTTAGCGGGTTACTTTCGCGAGTGCTTGTAGACATCACCACGTGGAAGAATCGTATCTACAAGAATTTCACCAAGCGCTTGGTCGATTCTAAATAACACACGCAAGCCACCGACTCGAACCTTACGTTCGGTTCCTCTATTCAAAAGGTGATCTGAGGCTCCAACTGGGTCGGCGAATGCATCAAGTAGTGCTGCGTTGATGAGCTGTTTTATGTCGGCGTCCTGACGCTTTAGGTAACTTGCAGCTTGCTGACTGACTTTGAAAACGGGAGGTTTCGCACTCAGAGCAGCCTCTCCATCAACTCATAGTCACCATGCTCTATTTGGGAACGCCCTTCATTGATCGCGTTTACCACCTCGGGGTCAATCGACATTTCGAGCGTCTCTAGGTAATCGCAGATATATTGCGACCGCGATCCGATCAGCCCAAGCGGTGTGGATGAAAGCGAACGATTCGTCATACCACGGCTTCTTGCCGTATCGAGCAACTCGCCGACAGCCGATAAAAGTTCGCGGAGCTGCGGAATCTGAGATTCAATGAATTCATTGTTAACGATCCCATCAGGTAACTCAGACAGAGCTTTTAGGCTCTCGGTGAGAGTTTTCATATCTCGGGCCGATCTCCAGAGTCCATTAAGGACACCGACCAGCCCGAACTGCTTTTTTACGGCTTCTTTGGAACGCAGAACGGCAGCCATCGTCTCGTGGAAGAGGATCTGCCACTTTTCAAACGTCGAGTCGCCCGTGTCGAAGGTTATGAATGAGCTCATTTGAAACAACTCAGGATCAAACCGCTGATCGCACGCCTCACAATCTTATCCTTTGTACTTCTTTTATAACACTTAATCTCCAGTGTGATGGTAGACAAAAAATCACCCCGTCCGCCATTTCACGCTACCGCCGAATGAGCCTTGTTTATCAGATGCTTGGTCGAGGGAAACAGTATCAGATCGACCGTTCGCATGACGGGCGTCGCGAAGAACACCATTGCGAAACTGTTGCTTCAGGTCGGAGCCGCTGCGCGGCCCATCAAGACGCGATACTCCGCAATCTATCATGCCGTCGTATTCGGTACGATGAGATTTGGGCGTTCGTCGTTGCAAACAAAAGAACTTAACGGCAAAGATCTCCCGCGAACGGGTTCTGGCGACGGTGTGGGCACGCGATACGGGATTTAGCGGCTTTCCCAGGTGACGACAATGTCGTCTATCCACTTGTGCCAGCACCAGAAAACCGGGTCGAGAGGCGCCATGTGCATGGTGGCCATATCACCGCCGATGGTGCGGTGCACACGGTTGTGCCAGTCACAGTCGATGGAGAAGCCAAGTTGGTCGAGCGATGGAAACTGCGTCAGGTTGGTGTAATCCCAAAGCGGGTCTTGCGCTGTTCCGCCAGCCAGTGTGAGCCAGGCGGGCGTCCCGCAAAGCTCGTCGGCATCGAACGGAAAGCTGGTGACCCGGGGAACGTGAATCAACTCGGAAGGGATTTCGGCGGCCGGGTCCCAGGCTTCGACCGGGGGCGCGCCCAGGTGCTTGCGGAACGCGTCGAACTCCCGCAGGAACTCCCGATGGAAAAGGAGCAAGCGTTGGCCGTATCCACCGGTCTGCAACTGGTTTTCTTGCGCGTCATGAAAATGCATGTGCCGCTTCATGCGCGGCGATTCCATGGGTTGCGGCCCGAAAAACTCGTTGACGATCTTCTGCTCGGGCGTAACCGCATCCGGCACTGCCATGGCCATGGAAGAGCTGTTCATAGTTTCGAAACGGCCAGAATCTGCCCGCTTTTGGGGCAATCGGGCGGCGGATAAGTGCCATTCAGCGTGAGCATGGCGGAATGAAAGACACCGTTGATTTGCGCGAACGCGGTGGCGTGATCCTTAACGGCCGCAACAAAGGTTTGCGAGGAAGGCGACGCGGGGTCGATGCCGGCTTCCTTCAGCGCGATTACGTCCGCGGGCGTCGGAGACGGCTTCAAAAGCTTGTTTCGCAATTCGTGCCTGGTGGTGAGCGCAAGCCAAACGGCTAATTGCTCGGAATTAATATCCTGATTATTCATGTAGTTTTCCCTTCAACGGTATTGGCTCGCAACTGCAAAAGACGGGAACGCTCGCCGGCGAGGGCGGGCGCGCGCAACTCACGGAGCAGGCGCACCGAGTCGCTCAAAGCATCGGCGTAAACGCCAGGAAATTGCGTATCGGGTTGATACCAGATGGATTGCGGAGAAGACTCGATCTTCCGATAGATGGCCAGAGCTTTTTCGCGGTTTCCCGCGGCTTCCCAAGCGCGCGCAAGGTAGTCGCGGGGAGAGAAGGGGGCTCGATGGCGTCGGCCTTTTCGAATTCGGCGATGGCCTGGGCTGTTTGTTTTCGCGTCAAAAAGATTTCGCCGGCGATCCGGTGTTTCGCGATTTCGCGCAGCGGCCCCTCGAGTGTGGCATCCAGCCGTTTGAGGGTCGCACTCGCTTCAGGGAGGGAATTTGCGCGGGCCAGCAGCGTGCCGGCTTGCATCACCTGCGCGGCGTTCAAACTGAATTCCAAAGCCTGTTTGACGTGCGTTCCGAGGGTGTTCAAATCGTGGGCGCGCAGATCCAAATAGCCGAGGGCCAGAAGCTTATCGGCGCGGCCGGAGGCGTCGCCTTGGCTTGTATCGAAATCGATTCCATCGGCGAGCGCCTTGCGCGCTTCGGCGATGCGGCCGCGCTCAGCGAAAATGCACGCTTGCAAACGATAACCGCGCGATCGCCACTCGGGGCGAGGCGAACCGGGGACGAGACTGAAACGATTTTCCGCGCGTGAAAAGTCGCGGTCCACAAATGCGGCGCTGCCCTCGATCGACAGTGCCGACGCTTCCTGACCATGCGCGCGAAGCCACGCCGCCAGCGGTGGCACGGCCTTTGTAGAGCCGTTCAGGATCTGAAGCATGCCCAAGTGAGAAACGGTGTAATAGGCGTCCGGCTGCCGTTTGCGCGCCTCTTCGAGGGCATTGATAGCCTCATCGGTCTTGCCCCGCATCATAAGCGGACCGGCTAGATAAAACCAGGGAAGATAGTCGTTCGGATAGTGGGCGGAATAGCGGCGGAAGGCATTCCCGGCCGTGCCATAGTCGCCCGCTTCAAAAGCGTATAGGCCTTGAATCCGAAGCTGTTCACGGGTGGTTAACCGGCGCGAATCCATAACGGCGAGCGCGCGCCTCCAATCGGCGTAGCCCTGCTGCGACCGGTTGAGCGAGAGCTCCAGATCGCCGGCCCGCATCCAGGCCAACGCGAATTGCGGATCGCGGTCGGTGGCTTCGCGCAGCAATTCGATGGCTTCCGCGGGACGGTCCTGCGCCTTCCGCTCCTCGGCCAAGGAGAACGATTTCAGGGCTTCCCAGGAGTCGGTGGTGGTCTCTTCGGGCGGACGATCTTCAGCGACGATCTCTTGGCGCGCCTCGCCGGCTTGCTTGCGGACCCATTCGCTGCCTAGATGAACCGCCTCAAACAACTTTCGCTTGGTGCCAGCCGCCCAGGAATTTCGCCACTGCCCGCCCGGCAATAACGAGCCGGACGGAATATGCTCCAGCTTCAAACTCAACTGATATTCCTGAGCCAGTTGGGACAAGCTGCCGTAGACGACCAGCGGAGCACCTTCCCGCTTGGCCAGTTCGCGAGCCGTCGCGGGATCGAGGGCGTGATCCGGCGGCAGGACCATGCGCTCCAACCCGTCGCGCACGCGGGAGGGATCGACGAGCTTGAAAAACTCCGACTGATTCAACTGGCTGCGCAGTGCGACGGTGATGCCATCCAACTGACGATCGCCTGTAAGGTTCTCGATATTTGTGAGCAGCACCGTCGATCCAGCGGAGACAGAAGGCCTCCGATTATAGAAGCGCAAAACGGTGTACAGAAGTGCCACAACCGCAAACGCGACAGCGAATGCCATCCACACGCGTGTACGGGGGGCTCGCAGGGCGGCAAAACGGGCGAAAAGCGATCCAAAGCGCGGCTTCTTGTCGCTCCACGCGGAGATGGCTTCGAGCGCGCCACCGCGCTGAGCGGGATCGATCTGCAGACATTTCAGGATCGCCAGTTCACAACGGGGGTCGATATCGGGAACGAGCGCGCGGGGATTCTTGGGCGCGTGGCGCAGCCGCTTGACGGCACTTTCGAAGGCGCTATCGGATTTGAACGGGCGCGCGCCGGTCAGCATTTCATAGACGACCAGGCCGAGGGAGTAGACGTCGGAGGCGGGGGTAACCACTCCGTTTTCCACCTGCTCAGGGGACATATAGTCGGGGGTGCCCATCATCTGCACCGGCTCGGTGATGGTGACTTCGCCAGCCATGCCGGCGATTCCGCGCGAAGCCGAAGTCCGTGACTACGGCGCGGATGCTTCCATCGGGGCGCCGGGCGAGCATGATGTTGGAAGGCTTGAAATCGCGGTGGATGACCCCGGCCTCATGCGCCGCGTTCAACGCCGAAGCCATCTGGCGAACGATGGGGAGGGCTTCGGCGCAGCTCAAAGGGCCGCGCTTTAGCCGCTGCGCCAGCGTCTCACCGGAGAGCAGCTCCATGGTGAGAAAGTTCGTTTCGCCTCCGTCGTTCCCCCCGGTCTTCAGGTCGCGATGCCATTCCACGTCGAAAACGCGGCAGACATTGGGGTGCGTGACCTTGCGCGAAAGCTGAATCTCCTGCTTGAAACGCGCGACGATTTTCCGATCGGAGGCGGACTCGGGGCGGATGGTTTTCAGCGCGAGACGGCCGCCAATCCGGGTGTCTTCCACTTCGTAGACCTCGCCCATGCCGCCGCGCCCGATGAAGCGAATGACACGGTACCGTCCCGAGACAATCTGGGCTTCGCGGAAGGTGAAACCCGCGGCATCGTCATTGCGCCAGAAGGGCTCGTCGAAGAGGGGCGCGGAGAGGCCGACCTGGTCAATGATGCGGGTGACTTCCGCACGCAATTCGTCATCCCCGCGACAGGTGTTTTGGATGAAAGCAGCCCGCTGCTCCGGAGCGATATCGAGGGCTGCCTCAAAGATATCTTTAATCCGCTGCCACCGCTCCGGCGTCATTCACATTCCCGACGGACCTCGGCCTGGAGCCAGGCTCGCGCCATGCTCCAATCTCGCTTCACAGTGCGCACCGAGAGACACATGACCTCGGCGCATTCGGCAGCGGTGAGCCCGCCGAAGTAGAGGAGCTCAACAATCCGGCCCTGGCGCGGGTCCCACTCGGTCAGGCGAGTCAGCGCTTCATCGAGGGCCAGGAGCTGATTCGACTGCGTAGGCGTAAAGGCAAGAGCTTCATCGAGCGGCAGCACGCCCATTCCGCCGCCGCGTTTTTCAGCGCGAAAGGCGCGCGCATGATCGACGAGGATGCGGCGCATCAGACTGGAGGCGACGCCGAAGAAGTGTGCCCGGCCGCTCCAATCGGCTTTCTCATGCTTGACCAGGCGAAGGTAGGTTTCATTCACCAGGGCGGTGGGTTGCAGCGTATGGCCGTCGCGCTCGCGGCGCATATGATTTGCCGCGAGGCGGTGCAGCTCTTTATAGACCAGCGGCATCAAAGCGTCAGCCGCCGCGCGATTGCCGTCCTTTAATTCGGAGAGCAAGCGCGTAATATCTCCGCGTGGAGACTCGAGAATTCCTCCAAGGCTCATAGGGGGTGGCGATCCAAGTTCTGAAGATTGTAGCGCATTTCTATTGGTTACCGCGGCGCGCATGTAGGTACGGGGTGGGCGATTTCGACGCAATGGTAGCTGCTACATTGAGTTCATGAAGTTTGCCTTCTTCCTGCTATTGGCCGCTTTCGCAGCACCCGCCCAGAATCTTAAAGACTTTGAAAAGAAGGTCACCGAGTTCACGCTCGGCAACGGGATGCACTTCACGCTGCTGGAGCGTCACGAAGCTCCCGTGGTTTCGTTCCACACGTATGTGAATGCGGGGGCAGTGGACGACCCGATGGGCAAGACCGGGTTGGCTCATATGTTCGAGCACATGGCTTTCAAGGGCACGGAGTTCCTGGGCACCAGCAACTGGGCCGAAGAGCGAAAAGCGCTGGTGGAAGTTGAGAAGAAATACGATCAATTAGACGCCGAACGCTTTCAAGGAGTGAAGGCGGATCCAGACAAGGTGCGGCTGTTACAGGCCGAAGTTAAGGTCGCGATGGATCAGGCCAATTCTTATGTCGTGCCCAATCTTTATCCACGATTGATCGAGGAAAACGGCGGAGTGGGATTGAACGCATCGACGGGCGAGGATTCCACTAATTACTTCTACAACCTACCGGCTAACCGGATCGAGCTTTGGTTTCTGCTGGAATCGCAGCGGTTTCTGCGACCGGTGTTCCGGGAATTTTATAAAGAGCGAGACGTGGTTCGGGAAGAGCGCCGCTTGCGCGTGGAATCCGAACCGCAGGGCAAGCTGATCGAGGTGCTCGGTTCCACCGCATTCGAAGCGCACCCTTACAATCGCGGGCCGGGCGGTTGGGCGAGCGATATCGAAAATCTGCGGATCGGTGACGCCGAACAATTTTTTCAGAAGTATTACGGGCCATCGAACATCAATATCGCAATTGTGGGCGACGTGAATCCGGCTGAGGCCCGCCGGCTTGCGGAACGCTACTTCGGACCGATCGGCGCGCGACCGCTTCCGCCGCCGGTGGTGACTAAGGAACCGGCGCAGGAGGGCCCGAAATCGGCACAGGTGGAGAGTCCGAGCCAGCCGATCGAATTCATCGCTTACAAACGGCCGGACCAGTACGATAAGGACGATCCGGTCTTTGATGTGATCAACGGAATCTTATCGGGCGGGCGCACCGGAACTCTTTACAAAGAACTGGTTCGGGATAAGAAGATCTCGCTTGCGGCGGGCGGCGATGCGACTTACCCGGGCGGCAAATATCCCAATCTCTATCTGTTCTATCTGGTGCCTTCGATCGGCAAGACGTCGGCGGAGAATGAGAAGGCGTTTTACTCGGTGCTGGATCAGCTAAAGAGTCAAAAGGTGGATGCGCAAACGCTGGCGCGCGTGAAGCTGGTGACCCGCGCGGGTGTGATCCGGCAGCTTGACAGCAACTCCGGACTGGCAGCGCTCATCACGGCTACTTACGGGGCTTATGGCAACTGGCGGAAGATATTCACGTCGCTCGACGACATCGACCTTGTGACCGCTGACGACGTGCAGCGCGTGGCCCGCCAATATTTCACGGATAAGGGGCGGACCGTCGCGTTTCTGGCGCAGGCGCCTACGAGTGCCGGAGGTTCCAAGTGATTTCCAGCCGCATCCGAATTTTTGCCGTCCTGATCTGCGGTGCCGGACTCCTGCCGGCGCAGTCCCGGCTTTCAGTGCCGACCTCGCCCAAGGACCTGAAGTACCCCCCCTTGCGCGCGGTGAAGATTCCCGACATCACGACGGTTACTCTACCCAACGGGATGCAGCTTTCGCTGCTGGAGAATCACGAACTGCCGCTGGTGCGCGGCTCGGCTTTGATCCGCACAGGGAACCTGTTCGATCCGGCGGACAAGATTGGCCTGGCGACGATGACCGGCATAACGATGCGCTCCGGGGGCACGCGCGCGAAGACCGGCGACCAGCTTGATGAGGAGCTAGAGAACGTCGCTGCCTCGGTGGAGTCTACCATCTCTGAAACGTTCGGATCGGTAAGCTTCTCGGCGTTGAAGGAAAATACCGACGAAGTGCTGGGGGTGTTTCACGACGTGCTGACGAATCCCGAGTTCCGCGAGGACCGCATCGAACTGGCCAGGAATCAGCTCCGGAGCGGCATTTCGCGCCGAAATGACGACGTCGGCGGGATCGCGTCTCGCGAGTTCAGCAATCTTCTATATGGCCGGGACAATCCGTACGGCTGGGAGATGGAGTATGCGACGGTGGCCAAGATCCAGCGCCCGGATCTGCAGGCGTTCTACAAGCGATATTTCTTTCCGGCAAACACGGTGCTGGCGATCCAAGGTGATTTTTCAGCGCCGGAGATGCGCGCCAAGATTGAAAAACTTTTTTCGGATTGGGACGTGAAGCAGCCGCCCGTTCCCCCTTTCCCCCAGGTAAGCGAGAAGACGTCTCCCGGCTTATACATGGCGACGAAAGCCGATGTGACGCAGACTTCGTTCGTGATTGGACAGCGCGCCGGCACGCTGCGCGACAAGGACTATCCGGCGCTCGAAGTGATGGCGGACATTCTGGGCGGCGGATTCCGGAGCCGGCTGTTTCAGCGCGTGCGCACGCAGCTCGGCTACGCTTATGAGATCTCCGCCGTTTGGGGTGCGGCTTACGATCACCCCGGCGCGTTCGAAATTGCGGGCAGCACCAAGAGTCTTTCAACGACAGAAGCGATTAAAGTTGTGAACGAAGAGATCGCCCGGATCCGCGCGGGCGAGGTGAGCGCCGACGAACTCGAAACGGCGAAACAGACCGTGGTGAACAGCTTTGTGTTCAACTTCGACACGCCTTCAAAAACGCTGAACCGCCTGATTCGTTATCAATACTACGGGTATCCGAACGATTTCATTTTTCAATATCAAAAAGCCGTGGCGGCCGTGACACGCGCGGATATTCTGCGTGTGGCGAAGCAATATATCGACCCCAAGAATCTGATTGTGGTCGCCGTGGGAAATCCCAAAGACTTCGGTGAGCCGATGACGCAGCTCGGCACGGTGAATCCGCTCGATATTACGATTCCCGAACCGAAGGCGGAAACGACGGCTTCGGACGAAGCGTCGCTTGAAAAGGGTAAACAGATTTTGCATCGCGCTCAGCAAGCCATGGGAGGAGCCGACAAACTGGCCGGCATTAAAGATGTGGAGACGCACTCGGAAGCGCAACTGCAGCGCGGAAATATGAAGCTGGCGCAGACCACACAATGGGCCGCGCCGTCGAGCTTCCGCCAGACGAACACCATGCCGATGGGAAGTGTGACGATGTTTTCCGACGGGAAGTCCGGATGGGGCGCGAGCCCTCAGGGCAGCGGACCGATACCCGAGGCGCAGATGAAGCAGATGCGGTCGGAAATATTCCGCGTGTTCGTGCCCTTGCTGCTGAGCGATCGCGCGCCGGACCGGACCGTGAATGCCGTCGCGGAAAACGGTGTTGAGATTACCGATAAGAGCGGGAACTCGGTTCGCGTTTTTATGGATCCCGCGACCGGGTTACCGGCGAGAGAGACGTATCAATCGGTTCAACCGCAAGGTCCTCCGGCCAGCGTGGAGCAGGTATTCAGCGATTACGCTCCGGTAGACGGTCTGCAACTTCCCCGCAAGGTGGCCATCACCCAGAACGGGCAGAAATTCGCCGATATCGCGATCCAAAGCTACAAAATTAATTCCGGGTTGAAGCCCGAAGAACTCAGCAAGAAACCATGACGCGCAGATGCTTCGCGAGTCTGGCGGCCGCGCCGTTTCTGCATGCCGACTCCAGCCAGGAGCGCGGACGCAAACTGGTTGAGGACACGGTGGCGGCTCTGGGCGGCGGGGCTTTCCGCAGCATGAACAACCGCCTGGCGACGGGTCGCGCGTACTCGTTTTATCGCGAACAACTTTCGGGGCTTTCCATCGCGCGGATCTACACGCAATATCTTCCGCACCCCGACGGGCCGCCGCCGGGTTTCTTTGGAATTCGCGAAAAGCAGGTATTCGGGAAAAAGCAGGACACTTCGGTTCTGTTCCGGGAAGACCAGGGTTTCGATGTGACGTTTCGCGGCGCGCGGCCTCTACCCGATACGATGGTCGCCCGCTTCAAAGACTCCACGCTGCACGATTTTTTCTACCTTTTGCGGCAACGGCTCGGCGAACCGGGACTCAGCTTCGAGTCGCAGGGCGAGGAGGTAAGGGAGAATCAGCAGGTGCAGATTCTGGATGTGTTCGATGCCGATCAGCGCAACATTACGGTGTACATCAGCCGATCGACGCACCTTCCGGTGAGCCAGAAGTTCTACCGCCAGGAGCCTGTCACGAAGGATCGTCTGGAAGAAGTGACGCGTTGGTCGAAGTACCGGGACATCGGCGGAGGCGTGATGTGGCCCCTGGATATCCAGCGCGAGCGTGACACCGAGAAGGTGTTTGAGCTCTATGCCGAGTCGGTGACTCTGAACAACAAATTTTCAGAGAGCCTTTTCACGCTTCCTTCGGGCATCAAGATCCTGAAAAAAGAGGATGGCCGCTAGGCGGTGGGCAGTTCCATTTCGACCAGCAGCCCAGGATACCGATTGACGGCGCGGAGACTGCCGCGATGCAGTTCGACGGCGCGACGGGCGATCGAGAGACCTAATCCGACACCGCCGCTATTGCGGTCGCGATCGGTTTCGACGCGGTAGAACGGCTCGAAGATGCGGCCGAGCGCCGCTTCCGGCACGCCAGGACCGGAATCGCGAATCACAATGCCGGCGTGTTCGCCATTCAGCCGCAGGAGCACGTTGACTTCGCATCCCGCGGGTGAATAGCGAATCGCGTTTCGCAGGATATTTTCGGCGGCGCGGCGCAGCAACTCAGGGTCGCCATTCACCGTGGGCTGGGCATCCGCCGCATAGGCGATCCGACAGCCGTGGGCGTCGGCTTCAATACGGCAATCCTCCACAATGCGTTCGAGCAACTCGTAGAGTGCGATCGGCTCGCGCCGCAGCGATGCCGGGTCACCCTCGGCGCGCGTTACCTGAAGCAGCTCGCTGACGAGGGCGTTGAGCCGCTCGGCTTCGCGCTCGATGCGATTGAGCTGCAGATCGGGGGATTCGTGGCCGCGCGCGAGTTCGATCGCGACGTTCAGACGCGCCAGGGGAGAGCGGAGCTCGTGCGAGATATCGAGCAACAATCGGCGTTCGGCATCGAGGAGCGTCTGGATGCGAAGCGCCATTTTGTCGAAGGTGCGGGTTAACTGGCCGAGCTCATCGCGCCGCTTGGATTCTACACGAGCGGCGAAATCTCCCTGGCCAAAACGCTCCAGAGTCTTCTGCAATTTCCGCAGCGGCGAGGTTAAGTGCAGAGCCAGGGCGTAACAGAGCAGGACGACGGCGAGCAATATCCACAGGCTTTGGGGGGCGATCAGCCAGAACACCATATTCTGCTGCGGGATCAACAGGAGCCACCAGTATTTGCCATCGGGCGCACCGAACGGCAACACTGCGCGGTTACGGCGGAAGAAGGGCAGCGCTCGTCCGAACACGGAGAACGGCCGGCGCGCTTTCTGAATCACTTCCGACCAGTCCTGGCCGGTCAGAACATCGCGGCCGTTGGAATCGGTAAGCACGCCTTCGGCCTCCGCGCCTTCGCGGACGCGCTGCAAAAAGACTCCCAGCCCCTCGCGGCCTCCCGCTTCATAGGCGTGGCGCGCCTCGGCAAGCTGGAACGAAAGCAGGCGCGAGATGGGCAACTGCCGGGAGGCGAAATTCAGCGTGGAAATCGCGATGGAACCGACGAAAGTCACGCCCACCGTGGCCAAAAACCACAGCAGGATTTTGGCGAACAGCGATCTCACTCGGCCGCGCCCTCTTCGGAGCTCTCCTGGGGACTGGCGCAGAACTGATAGCCGACGCCGCGAATGGTCTTGATCAGAGGCTTGTCGCCCTCCAGCTTCCGGCGCAGATGGCTGACGTGCATATCGATGGAGCGATCGAAGGGTGTGGCTTTGCGGTTATACATTTGCTCCATAAGGTCGTCGCGGGAGAGCACGCGCCCGGCGGCGCGCATGAGCATCTCCAGAATGTCGAATTCGAAGGTGGTCACCTCGACGGGTTGGCCCTGGCGAAGGACTTCACGGTTGCCGGGATTGATGCGAATGCCATTTATCTCCAGCGCCCCGCCGGGGATCCTCGGCTTCTCGTAGCGCCGCAGAATGGCACGGATACGGGCGGTCAATTCGCGCGGGTTGAAGGGTTTCGGCAGGTAATCGTCGGCCCCAAGTTCCAGGCCCACGATGCGGTCGGTATCTTCACCGCGCGCCGTCAGCATCAGCACCGGAACTTTACTTTGAGACCGTAGACGCCGCAGAATCTCGAAGCCATCGATGCCCGGCAGCATAACGTCGAGCACCACCAGATCCACTTCGCCGCGAAGCGCGCGCTCCAAGCCGCGGCGACCCTCGTGTTCGCATTCAACTTGGAACTGCACGCGTTCGAGGTATTCCTTCAGCAAAGAACATAACTCTGCGTCATCGTCGATAATCAGCAGGCGCACGGCTCGAATGTAGCACGCCCGGGCGGGAGGGGATCTGTTGCGTGAGCATTCACACAGCCGACAGGAGACAGAAGGAGCATACCGGATTTAGAGTGAAGGAATGGCTGATCATTCCGACAAAAAATGCGCGAACGCCGCATGTAATTGCGTTGCAGCGAAGGATAGTAAGTACTGCGGCGCCTCTTGCGAATCCAAGGCCCACACTCAGGACATCGTGTGCAGTTGCGATCACGCCGGGTGCGCGGCGACAGCGACCGCATAAGCTTCGTAGACCTTTCTGAAGACGCGATCCCATGACGCCTCGGCGGCCAAGCGCCGCGCATTGAGCGCCATGGCGCGGTGCAGTCCGGGGTTGCCGATCAGTTCAGCGACGCGCTCGATGAAGGCGTCGCCGGTGGCGGCAACGAATCCCGATGCGCCATGGTCGACGATAAATTTGGGGCCGCCAGCGTCCGTGACCACGGCGGGAACGCCGGAGGCGAGAGCTTCCAGGACGACGTTCCCGAAAGTATCCGTGCGGCTTGGGAAGGCGAACAGATCCATATTGGCGTAAGCCGCGGCGAGAGCCTCGCCGCGCAGGACTCCAAGGAAATCGGCGTGGTCAAATTCGTGTTTAGCCATTCCTTTTCGCTGCCGTCGCCTGCGATCAAAAAGCGAAACGCGATGATGCCGCGGCTGAGCAAAGCACTCTCCAACGTGGCGAGGAATCGGACGTTTTTTTCGGGAGTGATCCGGCCGACATAGCCAATTCGAAACACGCCATCGTTCAGCGTCCGCTTGGCTGGATCATAGAGACGCAGGTCGACCCCACGCTTCATGAGAAAAGTCGGGCGGCCAGAATCAGGTCTTCGCTGGCATCGCACAGGGCGCGGTTCATGCCGTCCGGCAATGAGGCCAGCATCTTTTGAAGACGCCGCGCACCGAACTCGTGCAGGTTCGTGTGCCATGAGATTACCAGGGGCAGCTTGAGCAAGCGCGCCAGGAACGCACCCAGTTCGCTGACATCGCCGGGACTCACGACGTGGATGACGTTGGGTCGGAACAGATCGATCTCCTTGCGCAACATTTGGATGTGCCGCCACAGCACGGGATCGTGAAGCAACCCGTGATCGAGGCCAAATGACAGTGCGCCGCGTTTCAGGATTAAGTGCGTGACCGAGCCGAATTCCGCGCGCTCATCGGCTTCGCCCGCGCAAACGCAGAGGAACGGCAGGTTCTGGCGGCCGGCGTAAGCTTGGAGTTCCCGGCTGGTGAGCGCGACGCCGTTGATCTTGTCGAAAGTGTCGGTGAGGAAGGCGACGCGCGGGGTGGCTTGCATGTGGCTACTGGATGTGGCTACAATGTGGGTGTGGAGATCGGGGTGGGTGTGGAGATCGGGGTGGGTATGGAAATGGGGGTGGGTATGGAAATGGGGGTGGGTATGGAAATGGGGGTGGGTATGGAAATCGGAGTGAGGGAAGCGAAGACCAGCCTGTCGAAGCTTCTCGAGAAGGTGAAGGAAGGCGAAGAGGTGTACGTGACAAATCGCGGAGTGAGGGTTGCAAAGATCATCCCTGCACCTGAGGCTACCACTCCGTTGCGCGGATTCGGCGCGTGGGCCGGCAAAGTGAATCTTTATCCGGGCTGGGATTC
The DNA here is from genome assembly GCA_038229055.1 of Bryobacterales bacterium. Lineage (GTDB taxonomy): Bacteria > Acidobacteriota > Terriglobia > Bryobacterales > Bryobacteraceae > JANYJA01. The sequence continues at coordinate 22,451 of JBBROU010000083.1, forward strand.
GCCCAAAGAAGACAAACGCATCGAGGACATGTTCGAAGATCTTGATAGCCCCGAATACAAGTGAAAGCATTGCTGGACACCAATGCGTTCGTACGGTGGCGAACGGGCAGCGTGGTCCCGACCGCCGTGCGACGCTTGATGGGACGACCTGAGCTGGAAGTTCTCATCAGCATCGTTACTGCCTGGGAGATCGCCATGAAGACTGCTCTCGGGATCAGCGCCAACGACGTTGAATCTGCGATTGTGCAAACAGGTGCGAGTGTTCTGCCGATCAAGTTTGCACATTTGAATGAGCTTTCGACGATGCCCACTTTTCGGAACCATCGCGATCCATTTGATCGTTTGCTGATCGCGCAAGCGCTGGCCGAGAACGTTCCTATCGTCAGCAGCGACACGAGATTTAGCGGCTACAAGCGCTTGCGCGTGATCTGGGATTAGTTCAGAACCGGCGTACAACTACCGTGCCGTCGAGTCTCTTCGAAATGTCGATGGGGTCGCCAACCGATACTTCATTCGGATCCACTTGATAGGCCCACACTTCAAATTTGGTTAGCCGCGCCTCGCCATAGATTGTCGAGAACGCGGCATCCACGGCGTCCATGCCGCAGGCGATATTCACGCGGCCGATGCGCGGCTGATTGAAACGGGGGTCAAACGTGTACCAGTGGCCGAGGAACACATCCAGGTAGGCGTGGAAATCCATCGGGGACCCCTCATCGACGAAGCCGATGTCGGGTAGATAGCCGGTTACATAACGCGCGGGAATATTGAACGTTCGGCACAGTGCGACCGCGGTATGAGCAAAGTCGCGGCATACGCCGAAACCGCGCGCGATGATCTCCGAGGCGGAGATATCGGGGCGGCCCGAGCCGAAGCGGTATTCGATGTTATTGTGCAGCCAATCGCAGATCGCCTGCACGCGCTCGGCGCCTTGCCGGTACTGGCTGAAGTGCTGCCACGCGAAATCCATCAACTTGTCGGAGTCGCAGTAACGGCTGGGCAGCGTGTAGCGCAGAATCGAGACGGGCAGGCGGTCGACGGGAAGATACTCATCGCGCAGACGCGTGTTCTCATATTCGGAGGTCACCGCTACCAAAGCGTCGTGTTGGATCACATTGCGGCCAGGCTTCAACATGACGCGGTCGACCACATTACCGTGCGAGTCGATCTCTTCGTGGGCAACCAGCGAGGGGTGAAATTTGAGGATCTCGCTCTCGATGCGGTGCGAGGGCATTCTGCGGGGGCGGAGCACCATCATGGAGGGCGTCGTCATCGAGGTTTCGTAAACGAGCTCACAGCCGATCCGCAGCGTGATGTCGGGCTCGGGATGTTCAAATGGCAATTGCACAATTGCGGGGATCATCGCGTCTGGCCTTCCGGGTCGAGTAACTGTTTTAACCGTTCGGCGTCGATGCCGCTCTTCTCTTCCGCAACTTGGCGAATGGTGCGGCCCGTCCGGTACGCCTCTTTGACGAGCGCGGCTGCAC
>JBBROU010000084.1:0-22815 GCA_038229055.1 Bryobacterales bacterium
CGCACGCGCTCTGGCCGGATCACGCGCTACTCGTACGAAGCTCGAATCAGGGTGACATGGGCCCGAAGTCCCGTTCTAGGAAGTTCGCACTTTGCCGTATAGTTGCCGACTCATCAATTTTCGCGCGCTCGGCGGTGCGGATAACCTCCAGCAGTCCCCGCACGCGCGCGAACAGGAATACCTGGAGATCACCAGCGCTCGGATCGCCACTCCGCCCGAAACCGCCCCTACATCTACCGGTAGACCGCATCATCGATGGTGACGCGGAAAAATTCACCTTCCGAATCAAATCTTTCGGTGCCAAAGTACCACCCCACGCGCATGCGCGTCGGGATGGTGTAGCCGCCAAACCTTTTTTCTGCCTCCACAAAAGCGCCGAAATGGGTATAGCGGAACGCGGCGCCGTCAGGATTCCCCCAACGCGGCAGGCTGACAGTCTTTAGCTTGCCCTGCTCGTCGATGAGGTAGTCGATTTCCGCTGTCTCGCCGTGGGCGGTGAGCCGGGCGTGAGGGCGGGATGCTTCCGCCTCGGTCCACGCCACCCTGTCGCGACAAAGCACCGACGGTAACCACACCGATTCGACGCTGACGCGACCCGCTGCCGATCGTGTGATATCGGGACCGGACGCGTTCACGATTGGCAGAATTCCGAACAGCTTCCATTTCATCGCGCCGCGCCCGTCGACGAAGCGATCGCTTCCGCAGATCGATAGGCCGTGCATCCGCACCGCGGCCTGCCAGATCATCCTGTGGTCCCGCCGGATGACCTGCTCTGCCGAGAACGGCCACCAGCCCTTGAGTTTGATTTCCCCATGCATACGCAGGCGAACGGCCGAGGCCAATGGCGTCCCGGCTGCGATCGCGTGTCCGAGATAGCGCCGTGCTCCTTCCGGCAGTCCGGAGACCTGCGCAATGTCGAACGCCGGCCCGTTCGATTCGTCGGCGTTCCACAAATCGTCAAGAGACTTCCGTGTGCTCATTGTTCCTGCTTTGTGGATTCTAATTTGGGCAACTATATACTCACCAAAATAGCGTGTGCGATGATTCCCCGAAGGAGAAACAAAATGAACCGTTCCGTCATTGCCAGTCTTATGATTGGCATCGCGTTTTTGCTTGTGGAAGGTACTGCGCAAACACAAAATCGAACACCGCAAGCAGCTCAGCCTGGTCGCTACCAGCTCTTCTCAGCAGAGCACGCCATTATCGGGATAACGAACGCAGAAGCAGAGAAGGTAATTCTAAGAATCGACACTGCCACGGGCAAGGTGGACGAATGGAACATCGGCCAGGACGCAGAGGGGAAAGTGTTCGACGAATGGACGCCTACCGGAGAGCTCCCGCGAAAGCGTTAAGTAGCGAGACAGCATGAGCCAGCTCATCGATTCACTCGGGAATACAAACGAACCTTCTGCTACCCATTGCATTGTACTTGCCAAGCTTTCGCTGGTGGCCGGAGGAAGACTGGCACCACACCTGCCCACAGTGAATGCAATGCCACAATGACTCACCTTCCGAGCAAGGCGGCCTTAGTTCGTCCGGTATGTCTACCGCTTCGGAAGTTGTTTGATGGATCCTGGTATCGGCTCCGCACAAACCAGGGCATCGGGGAGATTGTTGACGCCTGCCCCTCATTTCTTTTTCACTCGCTTCTTCCGTTCCCGTGCCCGCGTTCTCCGCGCCTCTTCCTTCAGAAAGTCCTCCTTCGAGACGGTGAACAGCTTGCGGAGAGCGCTGTCCATGCGCTCTGCTTCCGTGTTGCCGGGAACGGGCGGGGGCGGAAGTGGCTTCATGTCATGACTCCATGCTCGCCGACCATGCTTTAAGAATAGGGGTTTAGTCTATTTTGTCAACCATATAATTGCCCTATTTGGTAACCCAGCCGGGCGGCATGCGCAAGCTTGTCGGGGCCGGATAGGAATTGATGTAGCCGATACGCAGGATGAACTGCGGCGTGCCGTCGATTCCCAAACTCCTGGCGACCTGTTCGCGCCACGGTGCTTCCTCAAGCATCTGCGTCATCGGGTGGATGGCGATATTCCTGTCGCGGAGCCGCAGCCACATCCGCTGGAATTTTCTTCCGGTTTCAATCAGGGTGGAAACAGCGCTGCCGGGGCTTGACAAAACGAGCCATCCACCGCCTTGCGCGACACGTTCCATCACTTGCTTGATGGTTGTCTCGCGGAAAGATTTCGTCAACACGGCCGCGCGATTGTAGAAATGACTCACGTACCATCCGGTCAGCCCCTCGATTTCCATGCCGGCTGGCGTCAATCCGTTCCTGAACTTTGCGGCATCGGCCGCCGACCAGCGAATCCAGCTGGCGAGTTCTTCTTCGGCTTTGTCGCGAAACGCTTGCCGGCGGTTGGCCTCGATTGTACCTTCCGAAAGATACGCCGCCGCGGTCGACCCTCTCGGGAAGTAATGGAACCCCTCCTCACGACCAATCACCGACGCGAGATCCGTCGATTTAATTTCGCTGGGCAGATAGCCGTTTCGGACAGTCCGCCGAAGCCTGATCCGGTCGAGAGGCTGTTCCACCGGGCCGGTTTTTCGCAGCCGGAGATCGATAACGTTCGCGTCTGTCGGCGCATGCGCAATCACTTCATACTCCACCGCGTAGCCATAGTGACCGGCTGCCACCACAAGATTTTCGAGAAAAGCGCCGAGCGAGAGCAGTGTTTCCCTGGCCGTAGGGTCAACCGCCGGCAGACGCCGGGTCGCCTCAATCCCGACGATCCAGTGTTCCTTGTCGAGCACACTCACCGTCCAGGGCTGCGTGTTGTGCCCGCTGGGAGCGCGCGTGGATAATGCCAGAGTCTCAATGGCTGTTCGATCCAGCTTGGCCAGCAGCGCGGCGTTTTCGTCTGCGTGGCCCGGGCTGTTTCGTCCGGCATGGTTGCACGACCATGTCGACAATGGCACCGAGGCCAGCCCGGCCAAAGCCCCGACGCGGGCGACAAACTTACGTCGGTCCAAATCCATCAGTAGCCGAAATTTCCGTAGGCCTGAGCCCTCACGGAAGTAGCAGCGAGGATGCGCTGCACGTGGTGGCACAAACGAGCGCCGATACATACGCACCGCCCGCCGCCAGCGCGGGGATTCCGGCGCCTCCGATCCTGACCGCGCCGGTGAAGCTGGCTCGCGTCCCCGTGGCGGCGCATACAGCGGATTTTCCACCATCCGCCCATGCCACCACGAACGACCCGCGTTGCGTCCCCGTAGCCGTGAGCAGACTGGCGTACGACTTGGCCGCGAGCTTCACGGGCACGCCGAAAGATCCACCGGCGGGACGAACGGCCGCGGTCGGTGCGCAGTGGGCGGCATCTTTCGCGGCGTAAGCTACTACCGTGTCGTTGTTCCCCGCGTTAGCCACCGAGACGCTAAGGTCGCAAGCGGTGGCGGTGATCTGAATGGGAGTTTGGAACACCCCTCCGGCGGGCCGCGTGGCTGCCCACACCTGCACCGTCCTGCTGCCGGACTTGCCGACAGTGTAGGCGATCGTCTCATCGCCGTTAGGAGCCGTAGAGACGGCGATGTGAGCATTGAGCGTACTTGCCGCGGCAATTTGCACCGGCGTATCCCAGAATGCCGAACCCGGCTTGGTCACTGTGCGTGCCATCGCCCCAATCGCCCCGGTCTTCGTGCGATAGACCGCGGCCCCGTTGCCCGCTGCATCCAAGCTGACGTCGAAAGCCGAGAGGCAGTCGCCCGCGTTAAGGAGCGACGACTCATAATAGAACGCGCTTCCGGAATAACTGACGAGCGCCTCGAGCTGGCATCCAGTCGGTATCAGCGCGACCGCGTTATTTAACACCGTGGTGCTGGTTCCATACGAGCGCACCAGAGGCTGCGCCACAGCGATCGGGGATGACAGAGTTGCGCAGAACGTGGGCGTGCCGGCAGGCGATGCCATGCAGTATACGTACGCATTGGGGAGGCCGTCAAACTGGAGCGCACTAAAGATGGTCACTGATGCTCCGGTCGCGTCGAGCGCGGTTGCCGGGTGGTTTGCGTCATAAGAACTGGAAGCCAGCATGGAGGCAGCCGGCCAGGGCGCGCCTGCCGGACTGAGCGACGAATAGATGGTGCCGGCGCCGCCGCTGGGTGTGTTGCCGAAAGCCGTAAAGGCCGTGCCGGATGAGTTCATTGCAAGGGCGGCTTTGCCGTCGCTCGTGGGGCCAAGCAAGACCGGAGCAGTCCAGGTTTGACCATATAAGTTGACCGAAACGATAAAGAGTATGAGCGCTTTGTGAGTCATGAGTCCCGTGAAGGAGTATAGCGGACTACGGCCGTCCCTTTCGCCCGCACGCCGATGTTTCTTCGGCTCGCAGCTCGCGAGAACCCGGGGCGGGGCGCGCTCTACAATATAGTCATCGTGCAAAAGACGTTTTACATCGAGACTTTCGGCTGCCAGATGAACGCGCACGATTCCGAGAAGGTTGTCGGAACGCTGCTGGCTACAGGCTACTCGCAAGTCGAAACTGTCGAAGAAGCGAACTACGTTTTCTACAACACATGCAGCATCCGCGATAAGGCCGAGCAGAAGGTGTTCCACCGCCTGGATACGTTCAAGAAGGCGGCTGGCGGAGGCAAGGTTTTTGCGGTGCTCGGGTGCGTGGCGCAACAGGAAGGCGAGAAAATTTTCGCCAAGGCTCCGCATGTCAGCCTGGTCGCCGGGTCGGCCAGCTACACCAAGCTTCCACAGATGCTCGTGCAGCTCGAAGCAGGCAATCGCCGCGTCACGGGTCTCGATTTCGATGCCGACGAAGCCTTCGACACACCGTTCACGCGCCGCGATAATCCGCACCGCGCCTACCTCACCATCATTGAGGGATGCGACAAGAGTTGCGCCTATTGCGTGGTGCCGTTCACGCGCGGGCCGGAGCGCAGCCGCACCAGCCAGAGCGTGATGGATGAGGCGCGGCGCCTGGCTTCGGACGGGTATACGGAAGTTCAGCTTCTGGGGCAGAACGTAAACAGCTATCGCGACCCTTCGCCGGCGGGTTGGGATTTTGCGAGGCTGCTTGCACGCGTTGGCGAGATTCCGGGGATGCGCCGCGTGCGCTTCACCACTTCGCATCCGCGCGACTTCGTCAAGCCCATCATCGACGCCATCGACGCAAATCCGAACCTCTGCAATCACGTGCATCTGCCGGTGCAGTCCGGATCGACGCGCGTGCTCGCGGCTATGCAGCGCCTCTACACGCGCGACGACTACATGCGGCGAATTGAGTGGATGAAAAATGCGAAGCGGCAAATCGCGATCACTACCGACATCATCGTCGGCTTCCCGGGCGAGACCGAACGGGACTTCGAGGACACGCTGAAGCTGCTCGATGAGGTCCAGTACGATTCGCTTTTCGCGTTCAAATATTCGCAGCGCCCAAACACTGCCGCGCTCGTTATGGAAGACAAGATCCCTGAAGAAGAGAAAACGCGGCGCATCCAAATTGTTCTGGAACGGCAGCGGGCCATTCAGATCCGGCTCAACTCAGAGCTCATCGGGCAGGTCGAGGAAGTGCTGGTTGAGGGCCAAAACAAGGCTTTGGGACAGTGGATTGGCCGGACTTCCCAGCATCGACCGTTGAATTTCGCCTCGCGCGAGGGTGAGTCATTGCTCGGTACGTATTTGCCGGTACGCGTGACGCGCGCGGGGCCGAACTCGCTGGTCGGGGAGCGCGTCACCCCTGTGGTGTAATGAATTCAGGGGAGGGGCTCATGGAAGTTGAGATGAAAATTCGGGGTCTGATGATGGATCCGGCGACGAACATGCCGATCGTGATCTTGAAGGACGTCGGCAGCAACACGGTTCTCCCCATCTGGGTGGGCATCTACGAGGCAAATGCGATCGCCCTCGAGATTGAAAAGGTCGCGACACCGCGCCCGATGACGCACGATCTGCTCAAGAGCGTGCTGCTCGGGCTGCATACGGGAATTCGCAAAGTCGTCGTCAGCGAGCTGAAGGAAGACACTTTCTATGCGCTCATATGGCTGGAGCGAGAAGGCGAGTTGATCTCGGTGGATTCGCGTCCAAGCGATGCGCTGGCCCTGGCCTTGCGCCTGGATTGCCCAATCTTTGTTGATGATTCGGTGCTGAAGTCGTCAAAGCTGACCGCAACCGTATCGGACAAGGTGAACAACGAGGAGCTGCGCCGCTGGCTCGAAGGCCTGAACGACGAAGATCTCGGACGATATAAGATGTAATGGCTTTCGATGAACGCCGGTAAGAAGATTCTTATTTTTGTCGGCGTTTGTGCGCGTTTGGCCGCGGCTGAACCATTTACCCTCGAGCAAGTTCTGAGTTCCCCGTTTCCGACTGAACTGCGCGCTGCCCCCACCGGTGGCGCCGTCGCCTGGATCGTGAACGCGCGCGGCGTTCGCAATGTCTGGATCGCCGAAGCTCCCGCTTACCAAGGCCGCCAGCTCACCAACTACAACGAAGACGACGGCATGGAGATCTCCGATCTCGCGTGGAGTCCCGACGCCCGCACTCTTGTTTATGTTCGCGGCGACGGCGCCAACGGCAAGGGCGAGTATCCAAATCCGCGAAGCAATCCGGCGGGCGTGGAACAGAACGTCTGCTCGGTATCGGTCGGCGGTGGCCCGCCGCGCGTGCTCGGTGTGGGTTCGCGCCCGGCTGTGTCGCCGAATCAAATCGCTTCTTTCGTTTTCAAAGGTCAGATCTGGTCCGCCCCGCTCGACGCTCATGCCAAGCCCGCGCAACTGATTCAAGCCCGCGGCGCTGCGTCCGAGTTGCGGTGGTCGCAAGACGGCACGCGGCTAATGTTCGAAAGCGAGCGCGGCGACCACGCGTTCATCGGCGTCTATTCGGTAGCGGAAAAATCATTGCATTTCCTCGATCCCTCCACCGATCGCGATTCGCAGCCCGTCTGGTCGCCGGACTCGAAGCAGATCGCGTTTATCCGGCAGCCGGCATCGCGTTACGCGTTTTTCTTCGGGCCCAAACGCACGGCCGAGCCTTGGTCAATTCGCGTCGCGGATTCGGCGTCCGGAAAATCCCGCGAGGTGTGGCACGCCGAGCCGGGGCAGGGGAGTGCCTTCTTTCCGGTGAGTGCGTTGAATCAAGTTCTCTGGGCCAAGAACGATCGCCTGATTTTCCCGTGGGAGCGCGATGGCTGGGTGCATCTCTATTCCACCAGCGTGCGCGACGGCGGCGCGACGCTGCTCACCCCGGGCGATTTTGAGGTTGAGCATGTAGCGCTAACGCCGGATGCCGCCGAGGTGGTCTACTCGTCGAATCAGGGCGACATCGACCGCCGACATATCTGGAAGGTCGCCGTCACTGGCGGCGCGCCGACGCCGGTCACGCAAACATCGCAGATCGAGTGGGAGCCCGCCGTCACCAGCGATGGGCGCGCTATTGCAATGCTGCATTCCGATGCGCAACATCCCGCTCGTCCCGCGATCGTCATCGGCAAAGCGGCTCCACGCGATCTCGAGCCCATGCCGCCCGATTTCCCCGCTGGCGAGATGGTCGCCCCCGAACAGGTGATTCTCAGCGCCGCCGATGGCATGAAGGTGCATGGACAACTCTTCCTGCCGCCGCACAGCGCCGGCGGGAAGCATCCAGCCGTCGTCTTCTTCCACGGCGGCTCGCGCCGGCAAATGCTGCTCGGGTGGCACTACATGTTCTATTACCACCACGCGTACGCGTTCAATCAATACCTGGCCAGCCGAGGTTATGTCGTGCTGTCCGTGAACTATCGCAGCGGCGTTGGCTACGGGCTGAATTTCCGCGAAGCGCTGGACTACGGCGCCACGGGCGGCAGCGAATATAACGATGTGCTCGGCGCGGGACTGTACCTGCGGAATCGCGCGGATGTCGATCCATCGCGCATCGGCCTGTGGGGCGGATCGTACGGCGGCTATCTCACGGCCCTGGGTCTGGCTCGCGCGTCCGATCTGTTTGCCGCGGGCGTGGACCTGCACGGCGTTCACGATTGGAATCTCGAGATCACGAACTTCGTCCCGGCCTACGATCCGGAAAAGCGCGTCGACGAAGCGCGCGTCGCGTTTAACTCGTCTCCCATGGCATTCGTAGATACATGGCGCTCGCCCGTGCTGCTGATCCACGGCGATGACGATCGCAACGTTCCCTTCGCCGAAACCGTGATGCTGGTGGAAGCGCTGCGCAAGCGCCACGTTCCCGTTGAGCAGTTGATTTTCCCGGATGAGATTCACGATCTTCTCATGCACCGGCACTGGCTAGAGGCGTATCACGCGGCCGATGCCTTCCTGGCACGATACTTGAAGCCGTAATCGCGATCGAGTATCTACAATAGACGGAGTGCCTACCGTCGACGATCAACTGACTTACCTGAAGAAGGGCCTCGCCGAACTCATCCGCGAAGATGATCTGCGCGCGCGCCTGATGCTGGTCCAGAAGGAAGGCCGCGTGCTTCGCGTCAAGGCGGGATTCGATCCAACCGCCCCCGATCTCCACCTGGGCCACACCGTGCTGATCCGCAAGATGAAGCACTTTCAGGATTTGGGGCACCAGGTGATTTTTCTGATTGGCGACAGCACTGCGATGATTGGCGATCCTTCAGGCCGCAACACCGCGCGCCCTCCGATGACGCGCGAACAGATCGTCGAGAACTCCGAAACATATAAGCAGCAGGTATTCAAGATTCTGGATCCCAATAAGACCGAAGTTCGCTTCAACAGCGAATGGCTGGAGAAATTCAGCTTCCAGGACATGATCCGGTTGTGCTCGAAATATACAGTGGCGCGCATCCTCGAGCGTGACGATTTCTCCAAGCGCTACAGCGATAAATCGCCGATTTCCGTGCACGAGCTGTTATATCCGCTGGCGCAAGCGTACGATTCGGTCGCCCTGAAATGCGATGTCGAAATGGGAGGCACGGATCAGAAATTCAATCTTCTCGTCGGACGCGAAATCCAGAAAGATTTCGGGCAGCCCCCGCAGATTGTCGCCACGGTTCCGATTCTCGAAGGCTTGGACGGCGCCAAGAAGATGTCGAAGTCGCTCGGGAATTATATCGGGATTACGGAACCTGCCGAGGTGATGTTTCGTAAAATGATGCAAATCAGCGACGAGCTGATGTTTCGCTACTATGAGCTACTGACCGACAAGAGCATGGCCGAAATCGCCCAGTTGCGCGAGCTGCATCCCATGGAGGCGAAGCTCGATCTGGCGCGTCGGATCGTCACTGATTTCCATTCTCCCGCCGAGGCTGCGCGTGCCGCAGAGGAATTCACGCGCGTGGTGAGGCACAAGGAAGTGCCCTCTGAAATTCCAGTGGTTCACTTAGGCGAGCGCCTTCGGATCGACAAGCTCATCGTAAGAGTTGGCCTCGCGCCATCAGTGAGCGAAGCCGTTCGTAAACTGAAAGCGAACGCCGTCGAAGTCAACGGCGCGCGTGTCTCCGATCTCTCCTTCACCTCGAATGAAGACGAGCTGCTGATCCAGGTCGGCAAAAACTGGCGGCGGGTGCTGCTGCCCTAAATGATCGCGATACGCGACAACCTGCTGCTGTCGGCGGACTCGATCCGCGCCCACAAGTTGCGCGCCATCCTAACGGTGATCGGCCTCACCATGGGCGTCGCGACGCTGATTACGGTCATGACGCTGGTGCAAGGCGCGAACAAATATGTGGAGCAAAAAATCGCGAACCTTGGAACGAATGTTTTCCGGATTGCACGGACACCGTTCGCGGTTACGGACTTCACGCTGGTGGTCAAGGCCCTGCGCAACAAGCACATCACCGTGGAAGACATGCAGGCCGTAGCGCGGCAGTGTGTTCATTGTCAGGCGGTCGGCGCGTCCGAAAGCGCCTCTGTGTCGATCAATTACAAGAATAAGCAGCTTGACGACGCAACGATGTATGGGCACTCGCCCAACATGGTCGATATCGACACGCGCACCGTGGACCAAGGCCGCTACTTCACCGAATCCGAAGATCAGCACAACGCGCCGGTGTGCCTCATCGGCGATAAGTTGATTCACGAATTCTTCGAAGGCAGCGACCCGCTGGGGCAATCGGTGCGTGTCGCGAATCAGGAATTTCGCATTGTGGGGACGTTCGAGAAGATCGGTTCAGTGCTTGGGCAGGATCAGGACAACTACATCGTGATTCCGCTGAGTTCTTTTCTGCGATTCCGTGGTTCGGCGCGATCCAGTCTCACGCTTGAGGTGAAAGCGACCGGAGGCGAGAAGGTCTTCCAGCAGGCGCAAGATGAAGCTCGGGTAATTCTGCGCGTTCGGCGGCACAATGTTGGCGCGAGTGACGATGATTTCTTCATCGGCACCTCGCAAAGTTACATTTCGCTCTGGCAGAGCATCAGCGGCGCGTTCTTCGCGGTTTTCGTCATGGTCAGCTCCATCTCGGCGGTGGTCGGCGGTGTCGTCATCATGAACGTGATGCTGGTGAGCGTCACCGAGCGCACGAAAGAGATAGGAGTACGCCGCGCGGTCGGGGCCACGCAGAATGATATCCTGCGGCAGTTCCTGACGGAGAGCGTAATGCAATGCATCATCGGCGGGCTCATTGGAATTGCGATCGGTTTCGCATGCGCGCTGGCTTTGCGGAAGCTCACCGCGTTTCCCGCAGCCGTGCAGACGTGGGTGGCGATGCTCGGTGTGGTCCTTAGTTCGATTATTGGCGTCTTCTTCGGGATCTACCCGGCCATTAAGGCGGCGCGCCTTGATCCGGTCACGGCATTGAGGACTGAAAAATGACACGCTCCGAAGTGATGGAGAATCTGAAGGTCGCTATGGACACCGTGCGTTCGCGCAAGGTCCGTTCCGGCCTGACAATCCTTGGCATCGTCATCGGCGTTACATCGGTGATCGCCGTGGCATCGATTATCGACGGATTGAACGGATTCGTGCGGGAGCACGTCGAGAAGCTTGGCTCGCGCACGCTCTTCGTTACCCGCATTCCTCCAGGCACAGGTCCGGGCCGCATGCCGCAAAAGATTCGTGTGCGGAAATACCTGGAATACACCGACGCGCAATACATTAAGGAGACATGCCCCTCCGTTTCGAACGCTACCACGTTCACGAACCGCATCAACTTCGGTGAGCAGGGCGATCAGATTCGCTACGGCAATGAACACGTCGAGAAGTTCATTTTGCGCGGAGTGGAGCCCGAGTATCCCTACGCAATCCCGCTATTTTCCGTGGCGCAGGGCCGGTTCTTCACCTCTTATGACGAGGAGCGCGCGCGGCCCGTGGCGGTGCTGGGCCAAGCCGTCGCCGACTCGCTATTCCCAGTCGTCGACCCCATCGGCAAGACCGTGAATCTCGACGGGCGGCCCTACGAAGTTATCGGCATCTTCGAAAAGGATCCAGGACTGTTTGGCGGTTTCGGCGTGGATCAATTCGTCTGCATTCCGCTCACGAATTTCCACAAAAACTTTCCGGAAATTCGCGAGTTGTTTATTGCCGCGTCCGCCGTTCCCAACATTCCGTTAAAAATCGCGCAGGATGAAGTCACTGAAGCGATGCGCCGTAGACGCCATGTGCCGCACAACGCCGAGAACGACTTCGAGATTTCCGATCCAAGCTTTTTGACCTCGCTATGGAGTCAGCTCACGGGGGCCCTGGTGTTGCTCACGGGCGTCATCAGCTCGATTGGACTTCTAGTCGGCGGCATCGGCGTGATGAACATCATGCTGATTTCGGTGACCGAGCGCACCGGCGAGATTGGAATCCGCAAAGCCATTGGCGCGCGCAAGGCCGATATCCGCGTCCAGTTTCTACTTGAGGCGATCACGCTGTCGGGAATCGGCGGAGTGCTCGGCATCCTTGCGGGCGCGCTGATTGCGCTGATCGTGCGGACACTTGTCCCTTCGATTCCGGCCGCTGTTTCGCTGCTCTGGATCACGCTCGGTGTTGCGATCTCCGTGGGCGTCGGGCTGTTCTTCGGCTATTATCCGGCGAATCGCGCCGCCAATCTCGACCCCATCGTGTGCCTGCGTTACGAGTAGAAAAATTCGCGGCTCGCGCATTAGTGGGACACTAGTTGGGAGTCCTCACAATGCGAAAACTATTTACTTGGAAGCTGAAACAGCGAGAGCTCGCTTTAGGCGAGCGGACGCTGATTGTCGGCGTCCTGAACGTTACCCCGGACTCGTTCTCCGATGGCGCGAAATTCCTCGACCCCGACCGTGCGTTTGCGCGCGCCGTTGAGATGGAAGAGCAAGGCGCCGACATCATCGACATCGGCGCGGAATCGACGCGCCCCGGTTCGAGCCGCATTTCCGCGGCGGAAGAATTGCGCCGCCTCATTCCCGTGTTGAAGCGGCTGCAAGGCAATTTGCGCGTCCCCGTTTCCGTCGACACTTACAAAGCTGAAGTCGCCGAGCGCGCCATTGAATTGGGCGCGGAAATCATCAACGATCCCACGGGGTTCACCTTCGACCCGCTGCTTGCGAAGGTGCTGATTGAGCACGACGCGGGGGTGATCTTGAATCATATGCGCGGCACTCCGGAGACTTGGGCAAAACTTCCCCCCATGCCGGATGTGATGAACTCGATCGTTAAGGATCTGGACGCTTCCATCGGCCGGGCTCGGCGCTCGGGCGTCGATCGCAACCGGCTCGTGATCGATCCCGGCATCGGTTTCGGTAAACGCAAAGAGCAAAATTCTGAGATTCTGGCGCGCCTCGGTGAGATGGCGCGGCTCGAACTGCCGGTGCTCGTGGGGCCGTCGCGAAAATCGTTCCTGGCGCAATCGACGGATCGTGAAACTGCTTTTGCGACAGCCGGCGCGATCACCGCGGCAGTACTCGGCGGTGCGCATTTGGTGCGGGTGCATGATGTGCTCGAGACACGGGCTGTGCTCGCGATTGCCGATGAAGTAGCGCGCGCGATTCGCAATGCGGCCGCCGCTGCCGCTTCCGATGAGCCGGTTAAGAAGCCGAAATCGCATTTCGCCGGCGCGGCCAAGATTTTCGCACCGGGTCCTGAACTGGCTGAGACTCCGCGCAAGCGCATGGTGCCGCCGATAGCCGCGAAGGCCCCGGCGGCACAGACTGCGCCTGAATTGATCGCAGAGACACCGGAGGCGCCGGTTGCGGATGAGCGGCCTCCCGCTCCGCGCAAGTTTGCCGCCCGCTCGGACGATCGCGAACGTAGCGGGCCGCCCAAACGATTCGCCGATCGGGGTCGCGATAGTGGTCCTCCGAAGCGATTCGGAACTGGAGACCGCGAACGGAGTGGTCCTCCGAAGCGATTCGGTTCGGGTGATCGAGCCAGTGGTCCGCCCAAACGATTCGGCGACAGGGACCGCACCGGTCCACCCAAACGTTTCGGCTCCGGGGATCGGGACAGCGGTCCTCCAAAGCGTTTCGGAACTGGCGATCGTGATCGCAGCGGCCCACCGAAGCGCTTTGGCGATCGTGACAAGACTGGCCCGCCCAAACGTTTCGGCTCCGGTGACCGCGACAAGACCGGCCCGCCCAAGCGGTTCGGCGATCGGGAACGCTCAGGTCCCCCGAAGCGTTTCGGTTCCGGCGATCGCGATAGCGGCCCGCCCAAGCGATTCGGAAGTGGCGGCCCCCGCAAGTTCGGTTCGGGAGCGAAGCCTTCCGGTCCACCGCGAAAGTTCAATTCCGGCGGCGGCAAGCCTGCCGGGCCACCCCGCGGCCCGCGACCGCCGCGCCCTAATCGCGATACGTAATCTCTAAAATCTGTCCCGCGTAGAAGCGCGAGACATCGTGCTTCACGCGCGCGCCTGTCCCGGCAACCGCTCCTTCGGCCAGCGCGCGCAGTTCCGGACCCGTGAACGAGCGCCGGATCGATTGCCTTCCGTCCTGCGCCGCGATCTTGCCGATCAGTGGACAGATGAAGACCGTGAACAACGCGATCGGCAGCGGGTGCCGCACCAGATCCAGGCACAAGAACTTCTTGCAGTAGAGCCCCACGTTGCGAATCAGTGCGACGAGCTGCTCTTCATTCAAGTGGTGCAACACCATCATCGAGACAGCCACATCGGCCATCGGTAGAGGGTCGCGCGTGGCATCAGCCTGCAAAATGGGAATGTCGTACGGGCTGTGCATTGGAGGCCGCAACTCCACTCCAGTTACGCTCGCGCCAGTCGCACGCCGAAGTTGATCCAGGAGCGCGCCATCACCGCACCCGATATCGATGATGCTGCGCGGCTGAATCGATTTCACGCGTTTCGTAACAGCGCGCATGTCCCCGATCAAGGTGTGAATCAGCTTCAGGTCGCGATGGAATGACGCCAGCAACGGCTCGGGCGCGTTGGGGTCGTCCATCGTTTCAAGGGCAAGCGAACGCTGCATCGTCTCTAGTATGGCGGCTTGCAGGCTATCGCTGTAGACTAGCCTGTGATGTCCATAAACCGTCGCATGTTTGTCTCCGCAATTGCCGCAGCGCCTCTGCTCCGGCCGGCGTCAAAGCCCACCGCCATCCGGCTCGGCGGTCCCGTTTTCTTGAAGTCGGACGATCCGCGCGAGCTTGCCAAAGAGCATCGCCGGTTGGGCTATAGCGCGGCATACTGTCCGTCGGCCAAAGTGGAAGATAGCGCTCGGGTGCGCGCGATTATCGACGCGTTCGCGGCGGAAAATGTGGTAATCGCCGAAGTCGGCGCGTGGAAAAACATGCTTGATCCCGACGCCGCCACGCGCAAGGCCAACCTCGACTACGTCTCCGAACGCATGGCACTAGCCGAAGCCGTGGGCGCGCGCTGCTGCGTCGATATCGCCGGCTCCTACAATCCGAAAGTCTGGTACGGCCCCAATCCGCGCAACCTCTCGCGCGATTTTTTCGATGCCACCGTAGAGAATTGTCGCCACATCATCGACGCCGTCAAGCCCACCCGCACCAAGTTCACGATCGAAATGATGGGTTGGAATCTGCCGGACGGACCCGATCATTATCTGCAACTAATTCGCGCCGTCGATCGGAAAGGCTTCGGTGTCCACATGGACGTCTGCAATGGCGTGAACAGCCCGGAGCGTTTCTACGGCAACCGCGCGTTCATTCACGAATGCTTCACCAAACTCGGCCGCTGGATCGCGTCATGCCACGCCAAAGACCTGAAGTGGGAGCCCGAGATGAACGTGCATTTCATCGAAGTGATCCCAGGACGTGGTGAGATCGATTACGGCGCGTATCTCACCGAACTGGCAGCTCTTCCGGTCGACGCGCCGCTGATGTTGGAGCACTTGAAGACCGCGGAAGAATACGACGAAGGGCGCGCCTATATTCAGAAGATCGCGGCGGCCAATAGCTTACGCTTCGCTTGACGCGCTTCGCCGTCCCCAGAAATGCCAGTAAAGAAATCCGAAGTATCCCAACGCCAGCAGGATTCCGGGAATCCACCACATTAAGCCAATCTTCAATCCGTACTCGCCTGCAACCGTGTTGTAGATCGTGAGTGAGCGCGCCGGATTGTCGTTTGACGGCAGCACGTAAGGAAATAGCCCGAATGCCGCACTGCCCAAAATTCCGATCAGGAACACGCAGGAAGAGATGAACGAATAGTCGTCGAGCTTCTTCGGCAAGCAGAATCGAACCGCGACCAAGCCCGCCAGCGCGATCACCGCAAACACTGTGCCCCACGGTTGATCCAGAAATCGCGCCGCGAGATGCGGCTGAACCTGGAAGCTCGCGAAGGTAATCACCGAAACCATCGCAACGACCGCCCACCAAACGCGGGAAGCGAGAATCCGGCAGCGCTCTTGCAATGCTGCGCTGCTCCTCGCCGCTACCCACAATGCGCCATGCATCGTCAGCGCAACGGCCGCGGCCACGCCGACCAGCACCGTGTACCAATCGATAATACCGGCGTCTTTCCCGGGCGCAAAGTTCGTCCACAGCGGAAGAAATCCGTAGCCCGCTTCGTCGAGGGGCACGCCGCGCACCACGTTCCCGAGGGCCGCTCCGAAGAAGATTGCTAACAACAGACTCGAGGCCGCGAAGACCACGTCCCAGAACGCGGGCCACAAGCGGTCATGCAGATGGTCGCGAAATTCTACCGAAATGCCGCGCAGCATCAGCAGCCAAAGCACAATCATCAGCGGCAGATAGAAGGCGCTGAAGCTGCTGGCATAAAGGGCGGGGAAGGCGAAGTAGAGCGTGCCGCCGGCGGCGAGCAGCCACACTTCATTGCCATTCCAGACCGGGCCGATGGACGCGAGCACTTCCTTTCTTTCCGAATCCGTGCGCGCCACGAATAGGTGGATGATGCCTGCCCCCAGATCGAAACCGTCGAGGACGACATAAGCGACCAGCATGAAAGCGACGAGGCAGAACCAGAGCGCAGGCATTTGTTACATAGGCTCCGCGGCACCCGGGCCATGTTCGATCTCGCGATGCACCAGGAACAAGAACAGAATCCCGAGCACCGTGTACATTCCCATAAACCCGATTAGCGTGAACAGCCCACTGCCTGCCGAAACCCGGGGTGAGGAGCCGACCGCTGTACGCATCAGTCCGTAAATCAGCCACGGCTGTCGGCCTACCTCGGCGGTAATCCATCCAGCCGTCGTTGCTACGTACGGAAACGGAAACGCCAGCATCAAAATCCAGAGCAAGCTCGGCGTGGCGTATAATTTGCCGCGCCACAGCCGCCACGCGCAAAGAAGCATGATCACGATCAGAATGGTCCCGAGCCCCACCATGATGTGATAGCTGTAATAAAGCAGCGGGATGTTGTCCGGCCACTGATCGCGCGGGAATTCGTTGAGGCCGCGCACCTTCGCTTCCCAACGCTGGTAAGTCAGAAAGCTGAGCATTTTTGGAATCAGAATCGGATTATCCAACACGAGCCGGTCCGTATCGGGCTGCCCGATTAGCGCTAGTCCAGCGCCGTCCTCACTTCGGAAGAGTCCTTCCATCGCGGCCAACGTGGTGGGCTGATACTCAGCTACCATCTTGCCCTGGCGGTCGCCCGTGGGGAACAGCATCATGATGGATGCGATGGTTCCCGCCGTCACCCCGAGCCGCACGAATGTCCGCCCGAAAAGCTCATTGCGGCCCGTCAAGATGTAGAACGCACCCAGCGCCGCCATCACGAAACTGCCGGTCACCACCGCGGCGGTCATATTGTGCCAGTACTGCCAGAGCGTCCACGGATTGAAGATGAGCGCCTGGAAACTCGAAAGCGTGATCTCCGCATTCGGCCCGAGCGCGTAGCCAACCGGGTGCTGCATCCAGCCGTCGGTCGCGATAATGAAAAATCCGGACATCCACGATCCCGCAAAAACGCAGAATGAGGCGAACCAGTGGCCCCATTTCCCGAGCCGTTTTTCACCGAAGATGAAGAGCCCGAGGAACGCGGATTCCAGGAAGAACGAGTATACGCCTTCGAGCGCGAGCGTCTGGCCGATCACTCCTCCCGCCGCTTTAGAGAAGCGCGCCCAGTTGGTGCCGAACTGAAATTCCATCGGGATGCCGGTCACCACGCCCATGGCGAAATTGATCGCGAAGATTTTCGCCCAAAAGCGTGCCGCGTCATTGTAATGCGCATTGCCGGTGCGCAGGGCCATTGTTTTCAGGATCACGATGAGCAGCGCCAGGCCCATGGTCAACTGCGGAAATAAGTAGTGGAACGTGATCGTGAATGCGAAGTGCAGCCGATGAACCGCGAGAGCGTCATCCATATGGTTAAGGCTCGATCCTTACGGCGCGATCCGCACCATGACAACTCCGTGACTGGGCACCGTCGCGGAGAAACTGGATTTTAGCTTGCCGAAGTCTTTCTTGCTCCACAAATCGCGCACGGAAGCCGATAGGTGCTCGGGATATCCGATTTCATTCCATGAAACGGAGATCTGCTTCTCCGCGCCGCTGCGATTCAGCAGAGCTACTGCGCGGTTGCCGCCGTTCAACTCCTTAGCCCAAACTTCGAAATCGCCGTCGTCGCGAACCTTGCGCCCTTGCATCCCGAGCGAATCTTGATCCACCGCGATTACATCTTTATTGAGGAGAATTTCTTTCGTCTCAGGCGCCATGTTGCGGATATCGTTGCCCGCCATCAATGGTGACGCCAGCATGGCCCACATGCTGAAGTGCGCGCGAGCTTCCGTATTGGTCAGGCCGCCGTTGCCGACTTCGAGCATGTCCGCATCGTTCCAATGCCCCGGGCCAGCATAAGATTCAAGGCCCGATTCCAAATCCAAAATCTTGGTCCAGGAGAGACCGCCCCAATCTTTTTTACATTCCCAGCAATCGACAATGTCGCCGGTGCTGCGCCAAAGGTTGCCGACATCCTTCGCCCACAGCCAGGGCTTGGTCGAGCCCCATTCGCAGATGCTGAAGACGATGGGCCGGCCAGTCTTGACGAGGGCGTCGCGCATCAGCGTGTAAGCGGCCTCGGAGTTCTGCTTACCGTTGTTGCACCAGTCGTACTTCACGTAATCCGCGCCCCACGCGGCCCACTGGCGCGCGTCTTGAAATTCGTAGCCCCAGCTTCCCGGACGCCCGGCGCAAGTCTTGGTGCCGCTGTCCGAGTAGATGCCGAACTTCAGTCCTTTGCCGTGGATGTAATCGGCGAGAGCTTTGATGCCTGACGGAAAACGTTCCGGGTCGGGGACGATGTTGCCGTTGGCATCTCGGCTAATCTGCCAGCAATCGTCGATTACGACGTACTGATAACCGGCGTCTTTCATGCCTGTACCGGCCATGGCGTCAGCCGCTTGGTGAACAACGTTTTCGTTGATGTCCTTGCAGCCGAATTTATTCCAACTGTTCCAGCCCATTGGCGGTGTGAGGGCGAGGCCGTTGTCGAGCGCATGAGCAGAAGGCGCAACGCAGAGCGCGAGCGCCGCAATCGAAAGTGCAAATCGAGTGGACATAAGGATGCGTCTGTCAGTCTACTACCGCGAGGGTGGCTGGATGAGCGGAATCGCTTCACGTCTGCCGCGCCGGTAGACTCGAAAATCCGCGACATCCGTTGTGATCACTGGATGTTTCGGATACAGTTCACTCATTCTGATAAGGCACAGGTCCGCTAAATCCGGATTCCTATCGGCGTAGCGGTTCGCCAGTTCAGTAAGCCGCGGAACGTGGTCTGCGAGAACGAACGCCGGGCGCACCAAGCCGTCGCGAACGAATGCCAAAACCAATTCAGAACTCTCAAGGTGAAACGCCGTTTCAGCGAGCACGGCTTCACACGTCAGCAGTGGTTCAGTTAACCGCGTGACAATCTCCATCGCCCACGCGTGATGAAGATCCCTCCGGTTAGCGAACGCTACCAGCAGACCGGTGTCGGCAATTGCCTTCACTTAGGTGAAAAGCCGTTGCGCGTTGACAGATTTGCAGGGCCATCGATCGCGCCAGCCCATCGCAGAAACGGATGCTTCGAAGAACTTCGCGCCCTCTCAAGTTCCAATCGAACGATGAGTCCTCGCGATACTCCCGACTTGCGGGCGGCCTCGTCGAGCCACTGAGCGAGATCCTCGGGCAGGCGTACGGTGAGCGTGTTACCCATTTGCCACAATTGTAACACATCATTTTTACCACCCCTCACTCCACCCCTCACTCCACCGCTGCTTCGCCCATCGTCATAAAGACATCACGCATCGAGTCCGTGCCGCCGTTCGAACGCTGCACCAGCATGATCCGGATTAAATCGTGCCGCGGGTCGATCCACCCTTGCGTGCCAAACGCGCCACCGTGGCCGTAAGTGCCTTCCGAGTGACCGACTAACTCGCCCGCCGCATCCTTCACGACTTCCCAGGCGAGACCATAGCCCGTGCCGCCGCCCATCCATCCCGCGGGGTTCAGGTCGCCTGTGTGTACCTTCGTCATAAGTTCCACCGAGAACTTCGATAGATACCGCCGACCCTTGAACGTGCCGCCGTTCAGCATCATCTGATAAAAATTCAACAGGTCTTCGGCGGTTGAGTAGAGACCCCATGACGGCGCCGGATACGTCGCGCCTTGCCGGTACTTCGCCGGATCGCCGCCGAGAATCGTCGCGGGTGATCGCACCAGCTTGCCATTCTGCGATTCATAGACCATCGCGATGCGTGGAATGCGCTCCGATGTCGGATAGAAAAAACTATTCTTCATCCCGAGCGGCTTCAGGATGCGCTGCTCCATGAACTCCTCATACTTGTATCCGGAGCACACTTCGATGATGCGGCCCAGAATGTCGATCCCCGGGCTGCTGTAACTCCAGTGCGAGCCGGGCTGAAACAGAAGCGGTTGGCGCGCGAACACCGGCATCAGATCCGCCAGTGAAACATTCATCTGCTGGCTGTAATTCTTAATCTCAGTGACCGGTCCGTCAAATGTGCCGGAGGTGTGCGTCATCAGATCGCGGATTGTGATGGGCCGCAGCGGCGTGCCTACGCGCGCACTGTCGGGACCAATTGTCGCGACCACCCGCTGTCCGTGAAACTCCGGCAGATAGCGCTCCACCGGATCGCGCAATGCGAGCAGCCCCTCGTCCGCAAGCATCATGATTCCAACCGCGGTCACCGGCTTCGTCATCGACATAATCTGGAAAATTGTGTCCTTCTGCATCGGACGGCGCGCTTCAATATCGGCCATCCCCTCGGCGTGGAACTCGGCGATTTTTCCGTGATGCGCGACCAGCGTCACCACCCCTGCCACAGTCTGATCGTCCAAGAAGCGCTTCATGCGCACGGGAATCTGATCCAGAAGAGTTTTGTCCATTCCAGTCGAATGGTCCGCGCGGTCTTGCGCGTGAATCGAACAAGCGGTCAGGCAGAGCAGTAAAATTGTGCGCATTGTGATCATCAGTGTGAGCCGTTCAAATGGACCGTCTGGCCGGTCGCCGCGGATTTCCGCGCCGCTTCCAAAATCTCCATCACCACCAGATTGGTGTCGAGCGACGAGAGGCCGGACGGTTCCGCTTCCCCACGCACGATGGCTGTCAGATACGAGAGCGGATCGTCATAGCGCGGATTCAGTGGCGGCGCCTCGAGTTCCACTTCGTCTTTGGCCGGCGCTCGCTGGCGAATTCGATCCATCCCGACCGTACGCACCGTTCCAGTTGTGCCGTAAATTTCGAGGTCCTTGCGGTCGAAGGTCCAATTCCAGGAGGCTTGGATAATGCCAGTCGCGTGCGCATACGTCAGGATGAGGTCGGCTTCGTCATCCACGTTCGGATAAACTTCCGGCTTCAAATGCTGCGTGACGGCGGTGACGGAAAGTGGCCGCTCGCCATTCATCAGCCACGTCATCAGGTCCGCGCCGTAGCAGCCGAAGTCGAACAGCGCACCCGCGCCGTTGCGTGCGGGATCGGAAAGCCACGCCAGAAATTCCGGCTGAACGCCAATCTCTTTCGGGCCGCGATGTCCATCATGAGCAACCATTTTGCGGATATCTCCGAGTGCGCCCTTCTCGCGAGCGAATGCGAATGCCGCATGGTTGCTGCGATGCCAGGTTGTTTCGTAATTCACCATCACGTGCACGTGGCCCTTATGGGCGGCGGCTTGCATCGCGCGGGCCTGATCCACACTCACGCTCAGCGGTTTTTCCATCATCACGTGGATGCCGCGCGCGGCGCACGCTTCTACAATTCGCAGGTGATCGAAAGTATCGGTGAAGACGACAACGGCTTGGGGCTTGGTCTTATCCAGCATGTCTTCCACGCGCTTATAAAAGATCGCCGGATCGAGCTTGTAGTGCTCCGCATATTTTTTCCCCAGCGCCGCGTCCGGCTCCGCAACGCCGACAATTGCGGCATCGTACCGCCCCGGGAAGTGATTCAGAAATCCGGCGACGTGGCCGTGGACCAGCCCCACCAGTCCTAGCCGCATCACCGGAACTTTGCGAAGGTCCTGAATTTCAGTGCGCGTTCCGTCTGGATCGTAAACATTAATGGCCCAGATATTCTCCGCGTTGACCACTGGCCTCAAGCCCGGCGTGAGCGGAGTTCCCCGATCCAGCAATTGTCGAAAGGGCGCGGTGATCTCCGGCACTTCGAAATTGATGTGATACATGGAGCCGTACTCCGCCGTGTTGGGCGGCTTGCTATGAATCATGAGTTCGACAATGTCGGGCCGCTTGCCCGGAGTTGCCAGTTTGATCAGACGCAGTTCGCCGCCCGGCGCATAACGCCAGACTTCGGTCAAACCGAGCTGATCGTGATAGAAGTGCATGGCCGCGTCCACATGCTCGCGCGGGATCACCACACCGACATGCTGCAGACGATCGGAGATCCTGCGCGTGTCCATGAACTTGCCGCGAGCGTTCGTGTGTAGCGAGCCATCGAGATATTGGACGAATTCAATGCGCTGATTTTCGGGATCGCGTAACGAGCAGTTCACATTGCCGTCGCGACCCCTTTGTGTGAGAGATGGCGAGAGGCCGCGCGCTGACAAGCCACGGCGCAGTGTCTCGATATCTGGCGTCTGAAAAGCGAGATGCGTGAACCGCACGGGCTCTCCCGCCGGCAGCCCAGGCGAGAGCTCGACATATTGTTCGTCGTTCACTTTGAAGAACGCCATGAATGTGTCGCCGGCGTCATTCTTCAAATCGAACGCCTGCTGAAATCCGAGCTGGCCGGTATAGTAAGCGCGCGACCGCTCCAGGCTGCTAACGCGAAAGCCGGCGTGCGCAATCCCGTCGATCGGAACAGTCTGGGCGCGAGCGCCCGCGGCAGCCAGCAACAACAACGTGCAGCGGAAATGTGACATAGGCAATTCCCAGGTAGCTTGTCACAGCGCGGCGGGCATTCGCAAATCACCGCGACGTGTTCTGCTAGAATTTAGATGTCCCGAAGCGCGCGAGCCGGTGAGGTGCGAGAGCGGTTGAATCGGGCGGTCTCGAAAACCGTTGAACCTTCACGGGTTCCGTGGGTTCGAATCCCACCCTCACCGCCA